>JADZEO010000158.1 GCA_020850475.1 Bdellovibrionales bacterium
GCACAGATGTAATCACTTCGATCCGTTGCTTGCCCCGTGGCAGCTCGTAACTGTTATCAGTATTCATAGTCGTACTCCTATAATTAGGAGCGGGCCGTCATGTCCGGTTCAAATGGGGAGCACTACATCAACAATTCATTATTTTTATGGATCAACCTAGATTACTTTGGCCTCAGTCTCTCGGGGAGAGATTCAACAGGAGGTAAAGTAATGGTAAAAGCAAATATGGTGGCCGCTCTTCTCGCCTTTGGCGGACTGTCGGCCGTGGCACAGGAAATCGAAAACAGTCGCGAGGTCGTCCTTGCCGAGCGTACAGTTAATTTGAACGTGGACATTTCAAGCGCGAAACTCAAGCTTTCAAGGGCGGACTATTCTTCACCGGTCGTTAAGGTCCTGGTACCTGAACTGGCCGATGCGACGATTCTCGATCACCGCAACACCGGAGAAGGGGCCCCATGCATGGCGACCTATCAAGCCCTTTCGCCCGAAGAGATCATTCAAAACAACCCAGCCGTGGAACTAGTTCCGATGACCATCACGTTGAAAAAAATCTTAACGCCAGATCGAGCCAACGGCCGGTGCTTAGTGGTTTTGGACGAGCGAATTGAAGGTAAAATCAGAGGCTTTGTGTTTGAGCACCAAAGAGCGATAGAAGTTGGCGCTCGTCACCTGGACGACTGCCGGTAAGGCTCTCACCGACCGCGGCCCCAGGATGCTCCCGGGGCCTTCGCGATCAGATCGGCTCACGCGCCGTAATCGCCCGATACCACAACAACAGTCTTGCGATCTTTGGAAATCAAGATCAGATCAAAAACGTCGGCCACATCATCGTAACCAAGAGCAAAGGTTTTGTAGCCGTCGCCCAACGTCGAGAGCACGAAGCCTTCGATTGTGCTCACTTTGGCGACAAAATCAGCTTCCTCAATGGACCAGCCCTTCATTTCGGCAATGAAATCAGTAAAGGCACTGGGTTGAAAATTGGCCTTAACGTCTTCGCTGTGGGCAAGGATCAAGCGCGCACAGGCGTCCAGTTTAACATCGACGCAGGCGTTTTCGGAAGTATCGAGCTGGTAAGAGCCGAGTAGATTGCGAACAATCGCGTAGTAGCTCAAGTTCTTGGGGTTTTTGTAAACCACGACCTTAGAGATTCCTCCGGTGTCGTAGTTGCCGCGGCTGAGATCATAGGCCTCAGACACTGCGGTCATAACTGCAGTTGGCAGTTTGGATTTCTTGAGCGCAAGCTCCTCAGCAGAAACCGCAATTGATAGCGAAGCCGCCAGCGCGACGGTGGCAAACAATAAAGCCTTCATAGTATTTCCCCTGGGTTCGGTTGGTGTAACAATTCGAACTAACTTCAAACAGATATGACAATGCACAAAGAGAGTGAATTCCTTAGGGCTGATTGAATGGAGTAAAGGCCCCGCGGGGTTCGTGGGGCTTAGGGGAAATGAAAAAACTTCAAGCAGCGAGAGCGGCGCGCGGTCGCGTGCGGCTCCGGCGGTTAGTGAGCCTTAGCTAGCCAAGCGTCGACGTTTTCCTCGAGAACGCTCAACGAAACCGTGCCGCTTCCGATCACGATGCGATGAAACTCGCGAATGTCAAAGCGGTCACCCAGGCGGGTCTTGGCGCGCTCGCGTAGCTCCAGGATCTTCAGCTGACCGAGCTTATACGCCAGAGCCTGCCCCGGCCATACGGAGTATCGATCAATTTCAATCTCGACGTCCCGACGATCAGCAGCGACGTTGTCTTGCATGAACGAGATGGCTCGTTCGCGAGACCAACCGAGGCTATGAATCCCGGTGTCCACAACGAGTCGCACGGCACGAAGCATTTCGTCACTTAGGCTACCCATGAGCTGAAGGGGTTCAGAAACCAAGCCCACCTCGCGTCCCCAGCGCTCCGCATAGAGAGCCCAACCTTCAATGAAGGCATTCGAGAAGAACATTTTGCGCTGATACTCACTGAGTTGATCTTTCATTTCAAACACCAGGGCCATCTGATAGTGGTGACCAGGTACGGCCTCGTGAAGATAAAGAGTATTAACCCCGTAGGTGGGAGTCGTCTTAAGGTTTTTGGCATTCACTAAAAAACGTCCGTACGGCTGGTACTCGGTCGGCACCCGGTAGCTCGCGGCGGCGTCCTCGGAGTTTTCACTCTCAACAATTTTGAAATCAGACTTTGGAGAAAGCGAAAAGGCCTTGGGCACTTCGAGTGCGACTTTGGCGCGATAGGCGTTAAAGGCACTGATCAAGTCGTCAGGAGATTTAAAGAAGTACTTGGGGTCGGCCGTGAGATGCTTCAAAAAGGCCTTGAGGTTTCCCTTAAAGCCAACCTGGCTGCGAATGGCGTTCATTTCTTCGCGAATTCGAGCCACTTCCTTGAGTCCAATGGCGTGGATCTCCTTTGGCGTTAACTTGGAGTCCGTGCTGGCGCGGACCCGCAGAGCGTACATTTCTGGACCCTTGGGGAGCGAGCCAATACCAAACGACTTGCGACACTTGGGGAGATATTCCTTCTGGTAAAACGAATCAAACTTGCGAAATCCCGGAAGGATGCGCTCATTGACCATCGAGAAAAATTCCAGCTCCAGTTCCTTTCGTTCCTTAGCCGAAAAAGACGTTGGGAATTTTGTGGCCGGACGATAAAACGGATTTTTTTCTGCCGGAGAGGTGAGGCCATCCTTGTAGGTTTGAATGGCGTTTTTCGCAATGGTGCAGTTAAGAGCGTATCCTTTGCTCGCACCCGTGCGAAGGTTGGCGATCTGGCGGTCAACGAAGGCGGGAAAGCCTTCGGAGCGCTTGATAAAGGCGCGATAGTGGGCCACGGAATCAAAGGGAAAGGCCGTCAACGCGGGACTTGAGTCATCCAAGTACTCACGAAAGCGATTTTCCATTTGGCTAAAATCGAAATACTCAAATGGCAGCGTCAAAGCCGCAAGTTTTAGCTCCACATCGTTCTTGAATAGCTTATAGGCCAACAAGTCCTTCGCCGACAAATTGGCGGGATTGATGGTCTTCAGACTGGTGGCGGCGTCCTCATACACCGCCTTGGTGCGGGCGATCATCTCCGGACTGGGAAAGTCGCCGAACTTGGGCAAATCCTCTTCGACTTCAAAGTAAGGGGCGTTAAAGGGATCAACCCGCTTGCGAGCCGCAGCGAATTTTTCGATCGTCGCGCGCAGACGGGCGCTATCGCCTTTGGGCGCCGTTGCACACGAAGCCCCCAGAATCATAGAAACCAAGAGCGCCAAACGAACAAACAATTTTGACATGTGATCCCCCGGAAGAGTCAGTTGAGGAAGATGTTCATACTCAGAGGTGGCGATTGGGGCAACAGAACATCGAAAAAACTCGACGTGTTACTGTTCGCCAAAGTGGCCGCGCGGCCCTTTGTGGCAGGTGACGCCAAATTTGGGCCGTCAATAATCCGTCAAACTGAGAATATTGCGGAAGCAGGGGTCTTCACCGACGATGGGTCGGGCACGCAAATTGTAGTGCCTGAAAAGTATGGGTTCTCTTTCCGCCAAACTGTTTCACCGGCCTATGTCGGCCACGCTATTTCTGGCCTTGGCGCTCTCACCCTTGTGGCGAGGGGCGACGGCTCGGACGCAAGAAGCAAGCTGTCCTGCGCTTTCTCTTCCGGGCCAAGCGATCAAGTGGCAGCAAGGTGAGCTGCGAGCCCGCGCCGACAATTCTAGGTCGGACCATCAACGCGGCATTAGCTTTAAGTTTGACCTACTCGGTTCGATGCAGGCGAGCTATGAGGCCGGAGCTCTGCGGAGCCTATACAAACTTGAGTCGGCTCAAGGGGCCCTCGTCGCCTTCGGCTATTACGGGCGAGAGGGAGCCAATGAATTCGTTCAAGTGTTTGATTGTTCGAGTCGGTTATTAGGAACCTGGCGCGAGATCCTGGTCGGCGACAGTTTGCGCTGGCAGGTAGAGGTTGTCCTCGAGGACCCCGCCTCAAGAGTCATCGCCAAGACCGAAACATTTCGTCATCTCGCGGGCAGGTTTTGGGTGATGGACATGACGACCGGAGCGCCGTGGCTCACGACAGACCAAATTTTTTCCTCGGCGCCTGAGCTGAACTTCTCAAGCCCCTCAAGCTTCGATTCACGTTTGGCTCCATTTGTTCTGCTTTTTCGCTCGACCCCAAAGAACAACCACCTTTAATTCAATATCCCCTAGAGGCTAGCGTAGACTCCCGACCAAGCAGGGCCGATCATCCTCCACAAAAAGACCAAAATTGACCTGCGAATCATCTCGATCATAGACCATCTCGGCACTCGACCCGTAGGGGACGGGGCCACGAAACCAAACCTCGAGTTCTTGCGGAGAATTTTGGTGGGCCTTGGGAAGAAGCGACCAAAGGGCACCGAGTGCGCGGTGAGGATGCAAAAATGCGGATCGAAATCCCAAGAGACGCGCATAAAAGTCGGACAAGTGAATGCCATTGTAATCTCCCGAAAGGTGGCCATAGGAGAACTGGCCGCCACGGGGGAGAGAGAGGGGGCGACACTCCTCGCGCCGAAGGGCGGGGGGACGTTTGGGATCGCCCTTGCCGCCTCGCGATTGGCCGCGATAATAAAAAGTGGTTTGGCTCGTCCACAGGGGCGCGCCTTCATGGCGAGCGGTCATGAGAAAGTCGACCTCCACACCTTTTTCCAAGTGACGGCTGGCCACTGTCTTGAGCTCCAAATCGACTTGGGAGCCGACCTCAAGAGGGGCGAGTTGAACGAGGTGATTGCGCACCTGCAGGGCGTTCCAAATTGGCGCGGGAAATTGTGGGTCCGTCACGGCCCGCATCACCAAACGAAAGCCAAGAACCTGCGGGAAGAACAGTGGCAGTTGCCGCGTGGGCTCCAGACCACAGAGACGGGAAAGCTCTCGACAAGCCCGCTCCTGAAAAACAAAGTCGCGCTGCCTAATCGTCAGCGCGGGAACTTCCACGACATGCGCAAATCCTGGCGAGGGATACAAGGCGCGCAGCATGTAGGCCACAACTGACGGACTCTGATTGAACAACAAAGTTCTCACCGGCGAACTCCTTTGGCACAACGTATACATTGTACACATTTATGTTTACACTGTATACCAAAAAGCTTAGGATCGAAAACATGAAGCAAGATCTAATAGATAAGACCCTCAAAATAGTTGAAGCTAAGGGTGTTGACGGCGTGTCAATGAGAAGCCTTGCCAAGCAAATGAGACTTTCGCCCATGGCGACGTATCGTCACTTTGCAAGCAAAGATGAGCTCCTGCTGGAGGTAGCGGCGCAGGGTTTTGAACGCCTGACGTCTTTGGGAGACAAAGCGGCACAAGAGGAAAAAACGCCACAGAAGCGACTCGAAGCGGTTTGCTTGGCGTACTATAAATTTGGTCATGAAAACCGCAGTCTCTTTGAGCTGATGTTTGGCCCGATCAAAAAGCACGAAGGACTTTCGGAGCACTTTCGCCTTTCAGCTCGTCAAAGTTTTTCGACCTTTGCCCACTATGTCGCCGACTTCGCGGCGGATCAGGTGAAAAGGGAGCGCTTTCCATTTCAAACGGCTGCCGGACTGTGGGCCCACGTACACGGTACAACGGTCCTCGTCATTAACGGCTACCTGTCGGCGCAGGAATCAAGCCCTCGCGAGCTGGAGCAAAGAGTCCGTTGGCAAATGGCCAATGCGATCAAAGCTCTGGGGTGAGGCGTTCTAGCCGTCGTGATTTTACTAAAACCGCTCCGCCCTCGTCTCAGATTAAGACAACAGTGCAAAAGGTCTAACGAAATAGCACCACACCTTAAGGGAGAAGGTTTGCCGTCGAATCCACTTGAGTCCTCAATTCCAAACCGACTAAAATGTTAGGGGGGGGCACATCCGTCGGTGGCAAACATCAAATCATCACCCACGACAATTTCAGTAAAGCCCGTCCCAACTGGACAGCCGCGGTGGCCGCTCAAATTGAGCTCGCGGCGGCTCGTGGACCAAGACAACATTCCTTTTCTCATTAATGGCGACACGCCGTGGTCTTTAATTAGCGGACTCACGCGCGAAGACGCCCAGTTTTACTTGAACACCAGAAAGACTCAGGGCTTTAACGCCCTCATTATTAATATCATTGAACACGAATTTAACGGCCCCAACAATCGATACGGCGCCAACCCCTTTCTCTCCCCCGGCGATTTTTCTAAACCGAACGAAGCCTATTGGACACACGCAGACTTCGTGATTGAACAAGCGACGCAGGCGGGTTTTTTACTGGTCCTCACTCCCAGCTATTTGGGATATGGTGGCGGTTCTCAAGGCTGGTACGCCGAGGTAACTTCGGCAGGGCCGACGGTTATGGGGGGATACGCCCGCTTTCTCGAAAACCGCTACAAGAACTACCAGAACATCATTTGGTTGATGGGTGGCGATGTCGGCCCGATGGACGCCCTTGATGAAATTCGTGCCATGGCGAGTGAGATTCAAAAAATCAGCCCGTGGCGAATTTTTTCGGCCCACAATCAGCGCTATGAATCTGCGGTCACCAAGTATCAGCCCCAAGACGTCACCAATTGGCTCAAGTTAAATAACACGTACTCGAGCGTGGACCGTACAGCCCAAGATTCGATTAACGATTTTTTGCGAACACCGACTTTGCCCCTTTATTTTATGGAAGGCTCCTACGAATACGAGGGCGCCGATGACAAAGGGGCTCGCTCGCAAGCCTATTGGTCCGTGTTGGCGGGCTCAGTGGGTCACTTTTTGGGCGTCGGCCCCTTTGGCAGTGACTCCTCCGGAGGGATTTGGGGTTTCGGAGGAACTTGGAAATCGCGAATGAATTCTCCGGGAGCGGTTTCACTTCTCCATTTCAAAAAGTTGTTCCTGTCGCGCGATTGGGCGTCGCTGACTCCCGACACCAATAGCACCTATCTAAAATCCGGCAATCCCGGCTGGTCCACCTCGGACGCCGTAGTGGCGGCCGTGACGGCTTCTAAGCAAACGCTGATCGCCTACACCCCCGCTCAGCGAGCTCTGACGATCGACACGGGAGCCTTGGTCGGAACTCAATTTAAAGTTTGGTGGGTTCTCGCCAAAACGGGCCAAGCCCAGGCGGGAGCCAACATTGGTCGAGGCACCCAAGTCCTGACTCCGCCAGCCTCTGGCGACTGGGTTTTGGTGATCGACGATCTGGCGCTGAGTCTCCCGGCCCCAGGCTAACCGTAAAATTCTTACACCCTCTCGCCCGATCGTTCGCAATTGACGCGAGGTCAGATAGAACGAAGCAAATACGGGGGGGGATAATTATGAAAGCAAGACTTTTCACGTCTTTATTGGTTATTTGCTGCGGGTTTCTTGGCGTTTCAGCACACGCTCGGTCGACTCCACTTGCTCGGGACCTCCAACTCGAGAGTTCGGCCTTTTCTGAGTTACTTTACAAGGCCCTCGATTTGCGTCTTGAGCATCGAGCTCCCGACGATGTTAGAAAATGGGACGTTAACATGCGCATTTATATTCAAGTTGCCGAAGGACTTAAGTGCGAAAAATTCATTCGCAGAGGAATTGGGCGCGCACCGAAGCCGCTGTACAGTTGCATTTTGCTCAAGGGCGGGGGCTGGAGCCGCTTGGGCGAAAAGACCTATGGGTCGGGAAAGAGTGAACGCCTTTCTGTCGCGTTGTTTGAGGCGCTCAACGTAAGACCCACCAAGCTTGATATCGACAGTGACTCAAAAGTTAAGACCATCAAACTCAATGTTGATGATGGTGAGGGCGGCACTGAGCGAAACCTGCTTAATTGCATCATGCCGTCTGACGAAGATGCCCGCCTGGGCATTGTGCCGAGCTGTCAGCTGATCGATGCTCTTTAAGCGAGTCGTTAAGATTACAATCTCAGGTTGAGACGTGGGCGGCGAATTAAGTCGCCCCCTCATTCCGTGATCGGCAAGGCCCTATTCATCAGGTAAAATAAGATTGAATAGGTGGCAAATGTCTCGACCTCAGGGGCGCTCTCGAATCATCAAAACGACAGCTGCCATGGCGGCGGCCTTGGCCGTGGTGTTGGCCTTTCAAAACTGCAGCAAGGGCTTTAAAGTCAGAGAGGCCGTCAGCTCGTCTTCTCTGGGAGGCGCAGGGGGACTCAATCCGTTACCCCAACCTGGATCAGGACCTAACCCAGAACCCAACCCAACGGTTCCCGCGGTCGACAATCCCGTCTGGTTAGCGGGCAAGAAAGTGAATGAGTGGTTTCAAATTCCCGGCACCAAGGGCGCTGGGGGAACTTGTGTTTGTGCCTACTCGGGCATGGCACTTAAACAGTCGACCAGCGAAATCATCATTGCAGCCGCCGGCGGGCACGGCGACTCCGACGACAATCGTGTGGCCACCATTCGTCTCGATCAAGATCAACCCCAATGGGTCATTCGCAGCCAACCATCAACCAACACCCAGATTGACGTTCCTTATTATTCAGACGGCAAACCGTCGGCCCGTCACACCTACTATTCAACCCACTACGTGTCGCAGGTCGATCGCGTCATGTTGATTGGAGCGCAGTTTGTCTATGGTACTCCACCGAGCTTTGATACTGTTGAT
Organism: Bdellovibrionales bacterium; assembly: GCA_020850475.1. Lineage (GTDB taxonomy): Bacteria > Bdellovibrionota > Bdellovibrionia > Bdellovibrionales > UBA1609 > JADZEO01. The sequence goes on from JADZEO010000158.1 coordinate 8,558, forward strand.
GGCTTTAGTCTTTCGACCAATCAGTGGGACCCAAAGGGCACCTGGGCAGACAGCATCGTCTATGGAAAGACCCTTAACTTTGCAACCGGCGATATTTGGTCGGCCTACGGAACGATAGTTGCCAAGTGGGATCCGATCACCAAACGGCAAATCAAGATAGCCGACACCAACGACGCCTTTTACATGGCGATGCAAAACGTCTGGGACCCCGTACGCAATCAGCTCGTATCGATCGGGTTTGGGGATGGCTGGGGTTACGGTGACTATCCCAAGTTGAATGCGTATAAATTCGACCCAACCACGAAAGCTTTTACCCAACTTAAATTTAATCCATCTGCGGCCTTCAACACATTCGTCGCGGATGCGCCGACCAGTGCTTCCTTCGAATATGACCCCGACAACGATCGCTTTTTCTACTATGGCGGTGAAGAAGACGGTGGGCGAATTTATATTATCAAACCCAATGCCGGGTCCACCTGGGACGTCAGCATCCTGCCTTTGGGTCCGGGCACAAAAAATCCACCCGAGACCGCGGATGCGGGAGTCAACAGTCGGGTGCGCTACATCCCGCGCTTAAAGGGACTCGCCTACCTTCACTGTGCTCCCTATTACGAAGTTGCCGATATCTATTTTATTCGAACGGCGCCGTAAGGGTTTTCACTTATCTCGCCGGTGGAGCCGAGCTGCCAGGGGCGGCGCCAGTGGTGCCGGTCCACAGCTTTTTGATCTCGGCAGAAACCAAAGAGCCCCAACGGGCAGACTCAGGGTCGGAAAAGTGTAGACCATCTCCGGGAGTCGTCGTCGAAAAAAATCCGCGACTATCAATTAGCCGACAGCGACCGGCCAGGGCTTCATTGAGAGCCCGATACATATGATCGACCGCCTGATTTGATTTGCTATAGAGACTGCCCTCGTTGTGGTAAGTGGGCCCGACCCAGACACACTCTTGGTTGTTACGAACCGAAGCCAAAAGCTGACGAACTTGAGCAATCACCTCATCACTACTGCGAACGGCCGCCCGCGACTTGCCGCCCTCGCGCTGCCAGTTAAATAGATTATCTCCGAGATTAATAATGACGGTGTCGAACGCTGGAGAGTTGAGCTGTGACAAAGATTCAAACCGCCCCTGAGTGCGACTCTCCATCGGACGATGAGGGAGTGCCTTGGTAGCACCGCAAGAAGTCGTCGGGCCTGTGGCCCAGGTGCGGGCGGAGGCACCACAAGCTCCGTAATAGTGCACCGAGTGTTGGTCGCGCCCAAGGGCCGCGATAAGTGCAGAGCCAAAGCGCGTTGCTTGGCCGGGAGTTTCTTTGGGGCTGATATACGAGTGAGAATCGCCAATATATAGGATGGATCTCGCCTGGGCGGCAGGCGAAACCAGGGCTATAACTGACATCAATAGAAGCACAAGCGCAAAAGGCATGCTCAATTCTAAGCAAGAACTGGTTTTGGCACAACTCATTTGCTTCCACCCCCAAGGTGTCTCACTTTGAGACGCTAAGCCGGCCTCACTATGGTTAAATCGGACTGAATGCTGCTATGATAATTCCTACGACCTCCATGGGATGCGGGTTTCACGAAACCATAAGGAATAAGCTTGAGAGCAAAGCTCTTTGCCCTGCTATTTTCAATTGGCGCCCTCGCGGCTCTGTTCAACAGTTGCGGCCGCAAGTTTTCCGTTGTTCCTCGAGCCGCGACCCCTCAGCCACAAAAAGTGCCGAGCGTCGTTCCTCAGAAAGTCGGGATCAATACGGACGGGGGTTGGTCGGACTCGCCGTTCATTTCTCGCGACGGCCGACGGCTGTACTTCATGTATTCGCGGTACAATTTTGCGAACTGGATTAAGAGCGGCGGGGAAGAGATGCCAACTCCCGACGGGCCGGATCGGCCGGGCTTAAACAAGAGTGACGTGAATCCGTGGGATGAGTCCGACACCTACGTGGCCACTCGTCTGCCGGATGGGACCTGGTCTGAGCCCGTCGCACTGGGTTTTAACGGTCCCTATGGCGACGCCTGCGGCATGGAAATTCAAGGCGGAAAACGCTTTGTATGGCTCAAGGGGAATGGCTCGACCAATGACATTGTGATGGCGGAGCGCCTGAGCGACGGCAGCTGGGGTTCACCAATCGACCTTGGCGTAGAAATCAATGACCACACGCTTGGAGCTCTGCAGGACAATCCTCACATGACCGAGGATGGGAGAGGCTTATTTTTTGTTTCAACTCGAGAGGGTGGCAGTGGCGGCAAGGACCTGTGGTTTTCGCTCAATCCCTCCGGGCGCCTCGATGGCGAGTGGACCAAGCCCATTTCCTTGGGCGCAATTTTTAATTCAATTGGTGACGACGACCAGCTTTGGATTCACGCCGTCACCCAACAGATTTTTTGGAACACGGCGGACGGTTTAAAGACTTGTGTTTCTAATGGTTCTTCTTGCAATGAATCACCGACACCCGTGGTAATTCCTGGCTGTGACATTGCAGCCGAAGTCTCCATGCCCGACGACGGCCGAAGTATTTACTTTGGTTGTGGCAACTCCCAAACCGGGCAGGTTCAAATCATGTTTTCAATTAAACAGCCCGACGGGAGCTGGGGCCAAGCCACTCCCGTGGATTAGGGTAGCGGGCCGATTTTTTGCTCGGCCGCTGCTTCATGGAACGATTAAATGCCACCCACGTTCAGCAAGTAGGTGCCGCCATTCAGTGGCCGCTCGATGTCCTTAAGGATCGACATCCAAGTGCGATCTTCTTTAGACACGTCTAACAAGGCATCAAAAAAGGCCGCGGTCGTCATTGCCGTGAACTCGAAGTAACTCGAAAGGCCATTGGTGATGATGTCAATCTTAGAGCGGGTCTTGGTCTCGCGGAAGGATTCCAAGTAATAGCTATAGGAAGAGCAGCTGTCGAAATAGAAAATCTGGCGTTTTTTCGGATCGACGACAAACTCGCCAACCTTTGATTCAAGCGATGGAATGTCGAGATTTCCGCCCAAGCCCGAGTGGCCGGCGTAAAAAATCACATCAGCCTCGAGAACTGCTTGTTTAAAAAATTTAGCAAACTGGACGCTGCGTGAACCAATTCCGGTGTCGACCAAGAGGCTTCGGACGACCACTTCGATTTCCTCTCCGTTCGGAAGAGTCAGGGGTTTGGTGAAGGTGCGGAGCTCTCGCGAAGTGGAGTTGACGTTGATGCGCTCCTTGAATTTGTTCTTGCGAAGGTAGCGGTGAAAGTCGTTGTAATTTAAGCGCCCCTCGTCACGCCTTGAGGTGGTTTCGTTAAAGCCGTGAACAACGTAAATGGAAAACTCCTTGCCGTTTTGGTTGTCGCCGCGCAGGAGGTCGAGACGCGCGGTCACCGATTGATTTGGCGTGACTGAGCTATTGAAGCGAATTTCAACCTCGGTGGAGTAGGGGCTGGCCGCCAAGTGGGCGCAACCTTCGCGGAAGGGGTTCCAAAAATACCAATAATCGCCGGGAGAGTCGTAGTGCTCATCCGTGCAGTTGCGATCGTAAATGGTGTCCAGGTCCATCGGCATGGGGAGCACGATCTTTTGTTGGCGCATGATGCGTGCGGCGGCCTTTTTGTGCAAAAGCATTTTGCCGGAAGCGGAGTATCGAACAAACAACTTTCCGCCAGAACCACTGGTTTGACGAATCGTAAAGGTGATGTCACTCCGGGGAACCCCAATTCCGCCGATCAAATCTGCCGGCAAGCCATGTTTCTCAACCATTTCAGGAGTCGAAAGAACTCCGTAGAGGTGCGAGCTATGCTGGTAAGCAAGATCAGTCGGATCGGTGGAATAGTCGGCGGTCACGAATTCGGTGGTGTAGTTAAAGCGAACTTCAACTGCATTCGGGCCAAAGACCTGCGCCCAGGAAATTTGTGCCAGACCCAAGGTGAAGATGAAACTCAATAAACGGAAAGACATAGCGTACCCCCAAGATTTTGATCTGATGTAATATGGGGGGGCGAAGGGAGCAAAAGGCCAGGCACAGGCGATACTTTTTCTAGGGTTCGTTTAAGCAAAATTGTTATGGACAGGAACGACTTACACGAATCGCCTAGCGGGGATTGGTGCAGTTGCGGAGCTTAAAGGACTCACCACGGTCTGCGATCGCCCGCTCGCAGCTCTTAGGGATGCTGCCGGCTCGAGTCAGGGTGTTGTTTAAAAGCCGAAACAGTGGCGAAGAATGAGCGTAGGTCTCATCGTTTTCGGTTGAAATCAAGGTGAAGAACCGATCGGAATTGGTCATCGTTGAGCAAAAGCTATAGGACGATCCTGACAAGGACTCCGCGAGATCAGCCCAGTCTTCCTCGACATAGTTGTCCCCCTGATTGCCTTCCCGCAAACAGCTGCGGACCCGATTGTACCAGCCCTGGGTAGCTGAGCTCAGTTTTGTGGCCCTCACCAAACGGGAAACTTGGTGCCCGAACTCGTGCATAAGAACGGCGCTGCCCATTTTATCATCTCGCACGCTCGATTGGCTTACCGTAAGGCCATCCAAGCCAAGGGAAGTTGAGTCGTTGGTCGGAGAGAGGAAGTTTTCCTGGCAAACCTCTTTAACGTCGCCGCCGTAGTTGGGGTCATTCTGAAAAGTCGCGTTGCCATAGAAAATGTCGACGGCAGCCACCAGTTCCGGCTTTTGGGAGGCGAGCTGGCGAGTCATCGCCGCCATTCGTGCCGTCCCCTCAAAGTCATCCTTTAGGCGTCGGTGCAAAAGGGCCCGATACTCAGGGTAGGTCGGGGGCAAAGCGACCTTGAGGCCGGCCAGAGTTGCATCAATTGTAGAGCTCGAATGAGACGAGGCATAGGGCTTTAAGCTTTTGATAAAGGTCGTTCGAATCGCCTCTAGCTTTTTAGGAAAGGCCTTGCGCTGTTCGCTGCTGGGATCAAAGTGGCGCGCGGAACGAAGAGCGTTGAGGCAAACTTCAATGACCTCCCTCTCGGTTTCAGCAAGACCTAAGGAATCACGTCGCTCTTTGCCGGCCAAAAAGGTTTGGATGTATTGAATTCTGGTATCGATTGTGGCCGCCGGGTTGGCACCAAGGACGCGATCAGCTCTCACCGGCAGCGCTCTTACACCCTGAAGAATTTCCTGGTCTTGGCCGAGAAGATAGAAAAACATGCCCGTGCGGAGATCTTTGCCGAGGTCTTCAATATCTTTGTGATCAAAGGTGCCGTTGCGAATTCTGCCTAGGGAATCTTGTCGTTTGAGCTCAAGCAAAGCTTCACTCGGCAGCCCCCAAGACGCCTCAATCTTGGGAATCAATTTGTCGAGCACGTCAACCGCGCTACGGACATGTTGATTGATCTGTCGGCTGGAGTATCGCTGAATATAAAGGGGGTATGCTTCGCGCAAAAACTCGACGGTCGAAACTTGCAGGGCGGAAAACTCCATTTTTTCAAAAATGGCGATCATGAGATCAACTTCCTTAGCTTCAAACTGCGGAAGAGCCGCTTGGGTCGCCTTTCGATCGAGTTTGCCGTCGTTGTCATAGACAATACGGTTAGCAAAAAATAGCAGGTGCCCAACGTTAGCCATCTGCACCGCCTGAGGATCGGCGATTTTGCGCTTGGCCTTCAAAAAGTCCGACATTCGCTGAAGGGACGCCGACTGAGCCCGCAACTCTTGAGCAAAAGACTGCCTTACAAACTCCACCAGTCGCTTGTCTTCATCGTCATTTAGCACCACCGAGGAGGCTTGGCGGGACTCGGCGAAGAGTTTGCCGTGGCCCTCTGGGCAAAGCTCAGCGAGGCAAGCCAGGCGTGGCGAGGGGCGATTTTGGCCGGGGAGATTATCTGGGCACGTCCGGCACTCAGGGCCTTGCTTGAGTGCACGGTTAATCTGATTGAGGGTGTTGACGGGGGCCACATCATCGGCGCTGATGCCGAAACACCACAACAGCACGATAAAGAGAGTTACTTTCCACATAATTGCTGCTCTTTCATCACGAGAAGCCAAACCCGGTTTGGCAGGTAGCGGAAGTAATCGCCCGAATTGCGCGACCACAGCAGCCCTGATCCCTGGCGCATCTGTGATCCCAGGCGAACGAGGGGATCCGGTGAGGCGAGGCTTCGCTTAGGGAGGATGGGCAGACGGCCAAAATGATCTTGCGTCTCTTGCCAAAAGAGATCGAACAACCGCTGATTGCAAGCCCGCCTTTCGATTCTGAGGCTTGCGCGGCGATCACGAAAGGTCATCTCAGCAGAGTCCATGGTCAATTGGTAATCTTCGTGAGGTCCACCCTTGTAATCGAGGGTTTCGACCGGTGAAGCCCAAACAAGCTGGGAAAAAAGCAGAAGAAAAAGCATATCCTAAGTTTAACGCGACACTAAACCGGCTCCAATTGAAAGTGCCCGAATTGACAACTTGGTAGCGGATCTGGACAATCGTCATAAGTGAGGGGTCTAAGGATGGATTCTCAGTGTGCGCACTTTCCTAATTTTTTCTTTCTGGCCCCAGTCCAATGTTTCGCGGCCCGGTCGGGTCAATTGAGACACGAACAGCAACGAGTTCGGCTTTGGTAAAAGCGAGGAGAAAAAATGAAAATTAAGCTGCTTACTTTAATCGTGATTGCGGGTCTTGCCCCCAAGGTCTTGGGTGAAGCCCCGAAGTCTTACTTAGTGAAAGTAACTCCGGCTGCGGTCGCCGGGCTTTCAGAACTCAGTCAAGGATCTGCCAAGCGCGTGGCCGAGGACGTATTCGAAATCACACTTACTGAGGAAAGTGCCCGGGCGTTGAGCCAAGATCACCGGATCATTCATATCGAGCCCAACCTACCCATTCGCCTTTACGCTGAGCCCAATGATCTCAACACCAATCTGTGGGGCCTTAAAAACGCCAGGAAATTTGATGTCAATGCAACCCAAGCTTGGGATTTAACGACTGGATCAAAAGACGTGGTCGTAGCTGTCGTTGATACCGGAGTAGACATTAATCACCCCGACCTCAAGAACAATCTCTGGATCAACCAACTAGAGGCGCGAGGAACTACCGGCGTCGACGATGACAAGAATGGCTTGGTTGACGATATTCATGGATACAATTTTCCGGCAAATACGGGCGACCCCAAAGATCATCATGGCCATGGTACTCATGTGGCCGGCACGATCGGCGCCGTAGGTAACAACGGCAAGGGAGTCGTGGGCGTTAACTGGTCGGTGTCCCTCATGGCAGTCAATATCTTTCCGCGCAACTCAGACGCCCAAACGTCTGACGCCATTCGCGGCATTGATTACGCCGTTAAAAACGGGGCCAAGGTGATCAACGCTTCGTGGGGCCAAGCCGGAAGTGAAACGGAGCCGGGGGAACTTAAGTTACTGAGCGAAGCGATCGAGCGCGCGCATCAAGCGGGAGTGGTGTTTGTGGCTGCCGCAGGAAATGACTCCGCCGACATGGACCGAGTTTCCTTCATTCCTTCGGGACTAAAAATTGACAACATCATTGCTGTGGGCTCAATGAATTCAAAGGGCGGGCTGTCGGGATTTTCGAATTATGGCGCACAAAGCGTGCACGTTGTTGCTCCCGGCAGTGATATTTACAGCACCGTCCCTGGCGGAGGGTATGGTTACAAATCCGGCACCTCAATGGCAGCCCCGCACGTCACGGGTGTCGTTGCTCTCATGTTTGCGAGTAATCCCACGCGCTCACCAAAAGAAATTCGTGAGGCCATGATACGCTCGTGTGTGACGCACTCAAGTCTCAACCGGCGTAGTGTCTGTGGCGGCTATGTCGACGCAGCAAAAGCAATTAAAGAAGTTAAGTAAATGACTGATGCCCCAAGTATGAGGTGTGTATGGATTTCCGAAAACTCAACCGACTTTTTCTTTTGGCTCCCCTATTTGCCATGGGATGCGCAATTGGCCCCATCCTGAGCCACGACGTAGGCCGGTCGGTCGGGGACGGAAATCACGATATTCAGCTTATGTCCACGGCCGAGGGTCTTTGGGGTTTTAAGTATGAGTACGGTCTCACCAAGAATTTAGATTTGGGAATTCAGTGGGAAGCGTTGAGTGCGGGACTTCGCCTCAAGTACTCAATTTTGAATAATCCCACCGCGGGCTTTTCCTTTGGAGCTGCGCTTGGAGCGGGAAGTTCATTCGGCGGAAGTTATTACCACGCCACCCTGACGGGAAGCTATAAGACTCCAATTTTTGAGCCCTTCGCGAGTGTTAGGTACACCAAAGTTGAATCCGATGAGCAAGAATTGCGTGACGCGGACACCGGCGACTTGTTCCTCACCATCCCGAAATTTGATTATTCCTATGGTCAAGTTTTTGTTGGAACCAAGATTTGGGCGGCGGATTGGTTTGCGTTAAGTCTTGAGGCGACCTCGTTTTTTGTCTCAGGCGACGACGTCAAGTTCTCGGATAGCGCGCTCTATTCGTTGGGACTCGAGTTTGCTTTTTAGCGGCATTCGTCGTAGTTCTCTATCTGTATGAAAAAGCTGATCGAAGGAATTCGACGATTTCGGCAAGAACGGCGGCAAGCGCTTAAGCCGGTTTTCTCCCAGCTCGCCCTTGGGCAAAAGCCCGACGCTCTTTATATCGGCTGTTCTGATAGCCGTGTTGCAGTTAATGTTTTTGCCTCAACTGACCCCGGGGATCTTTTCGTCGTCCGCAATGTGGGTAACCTTGTTTCACCCTGTGAACCCGAGGGGCGCCCCAAGGAATTTGATTCAGTATGGGCGGCGGTCGAATACGCCTTGCTGGTACTAGAGGTGCAACACATTGTCGTTTGTGGACACTCTGAGTGCGGTGCGATTAGAGCGGCAGTTACCGGGCAGGTCCCGCAGTCCTGTGCGCATCTCAGTCATTGGATTCAGCAACTCAAAGAGGGGCGGGACATTGGCGAAGAAAAATTAACCCCCGGACTTTCGCATCTCAATTTGGTGTCCCAGGCGAGTGTTATTCGTCAGATGGACAACCTCCGCTCCTCACCCTTAGTCAAGGAGCGCCTCACAGAGGGAAAACTCACGCTTCATGGGTGGTGGTTTGATATTGGAAATCTTGACGTTTACTGCTTTAGCGAGAAGAGGCAAAAATACGAGTTGATGGACGAAGCCTACCTCGTACAGATGCTCGCATCAGGGCCGGCGCGCTAACACAATTCACTTACAAATGGCATAGGCAATCACTTGCCGTAGAGGCGAGAGAGCGGATCGAGTGATTGGATCGGAGGCGGGGCCGGGATTTTTTTCCGCCGGGACAGAGAGTTCGCTCATCAAAGATTTGCCGTCAACTGACAGACGAACGATGTCTTCGAGATTCGAAGTGCGTCCGGCAAGACCCCGGTGATCCATGCGGTAGTTCGCAATCGGGTACGAACCGCGATTAGCCAAAGCATTTTTAGCGCGCGAAAACTGATAAAGCGAGACATTGCGCTCCACCTGAAGACGGGTGCGCACGCCATACAATTCGCAAAGCCAAGAGCGACCAATTAAGGATTGTTCGACGTTATTGTTTGAGGGGACCGGCAGCCGCGAAAACTCTGTTTGAAGTCGGGCAATCTCTTGATCGGGAATAAACTCGATGTCAACGGCATGGACAGTGGGTGTCACCATCAGTAACACCCCGAGAAAAGCCACTGCCTTTGCGAAACGAACCCAGTTCGACACCGCGAAACCCACCAATTAAATAAAAAACCCGTTGGGCTTTGCTAAGCAACTCAGCGACCAGCCTGAGGGCCATGCAGGTTGGAGTAGAAGAGGAGGGCCGTGAATTTCCTATCCACTGGGTGCGCAAAATGGGAGCAGAGGGAGGCCATTGCCATCCCGGAGCTTTGTTGAGAGAATTGGTCGTGCTCTTGGTCCTTGTTTTTATCACAGTCTTGGTCACCTCGTTGATTTCAGGCATCTTGGGAATGGCGGGCGGATTTATCCTCATGGGGGTGCTCTCGTCCTTTCTTCCGGTAGCCCTGGCCATGGTGACTCATGGCTTTGTCCAGGCTTGGGCCAATGGCCTTCGCGCCGTCAGCTTGTGGAGGCACATCGCCTGGCGTGGTACGGGGCTGTTTTTTCTTGGCGCAGCTTGCGCGATTGCCTTGTTAATTTCCACTCGTTGGGTGCCAAGCAAGGCCGTGCTCTTTATTAGTTTGGGACTCATCCCTTTTATCGCGCTTGTTTTAAAACGATTTGAACTCAACTTTGAGCGCCCGTGGCACGCTTTTGGTTGCGGCTTTCTGGTCAACGGCATGCAAGTGACAGCCGGAGTCGGCGGGCCGGCCCTCGATGTATTTTTTGTGCGCACTCAACTTAACCGCTTTCAAGTCGTGGCGACCAAATCCATTACTCAGGTTTTGAGTCACGGGATTAAAACGGCCTACTTTTGGAATGCGGCAACGTCAGGCGATACCAAGATGTGGGATCTCTGGTTTTGGCCGACAGCGGTCGGCGTGGCATGGGTAGGAACGAATCTCGGTGTTAATTTGTTGCAGAAGATCTCCGACAAGCAGTTTCAGCGCTGGACCCAGGCCGTGGTCCTCGCCCTGGGCGCCATCTACCTCTTTAAGGGGATTTGGCTCCTGGCTCATTGAGCCCCCAAGCTAAAATCTTTTCAGTGCTTCAAGGGGAAGTTGTGTTGGCGTGGGCCCCTGGGTAGGACGGGTCATTCAAGGGGGTATCTTTATGAAAAAGATCATTCTGGTGGCTTGTTTAGTGGTCATTGGCACTTTTGCTCAAGCGGGCTCAGTAAAGTTTAAGTCTCCGGAGCTTTTGGAGGCTTATCGTGAACTGCTAGTTGAATTCCCCGGCACGGGCGAACAGGTGGGAAGAACTCCTAACGGTGAGCTATGTGAAGTCTCCTGGCAAACGAGCGAAGCAACGGCAGGAACTCGCAATGTCAACTGGCCGAGCTTTCACATGGTGGCCATTACCGTGGTTGATAAATCGAATCCTACCTGCAACACGCTCGCCAAAGCGAAGAGTTATCGCTGCAATCTTTATTTCCCCTCGATGACTCTCGACCACAACGTTGACACGCTTTACTGGGACACCGTTAACAAACAAAAGGTTCTTCGGGCGGTTGATCACAAATTTAGCGAGAGCGGACCGTTTCAAAGAATCAATGTGTTGAGACTCAATCGGGCAGCGGATGGCAGCTTGTCTAAAGTTTCACTGTTCGAAAAGACGGTGAGCAACAATGGTGAGCACGAAGAAGAATTATCCGCGGCTTGCAATCTTTAATAAGGACCGAGCGCTTGAAGTCGCGCGACAGTGCCCGGCCTTTGGCTGTGGAGAGTACGTCGAACTGGTTCCTTGCGGCCACTAAGTTTTTTACGGGGCCGCTGCCAGAAAATTAAATGGTGGCGGCACTCGATGAGTTGGAAGTGAAGAGAGCAGAAAATTCTGGGGGGAGCTCAGCCTGAAACAAATGGCCTTCGAGCGCCAACTCCGCACAATGTAAAAAAAGACGGCCAAAGCCATAGAGAGAACTGATTTTGGTGTTATACGCGGGGTCACCGTATCGGGGGTCACCGACCAAGTGATGTCGGCTGAGCGCCGCATGCTTGCGAATTTGGTGCTGGCGGCCGGTCACCAGATCAAAGCGGCAATCCGTAAAAAATTTGTTTTGCTTGAACACTTGAAAACGAGTTTCACAGGGAACTCGGTCCTTCGGGTGCCCGGCCGGGCTTTTGCGGCCCTCGGCCCGATCGGTGAGAGGCGCATCCCACAGGCCTGAGGTAACGTTGAGCTGGCCACGCAAAACGCCTCGATAAATTTTGACCGTTTCTCGCAGTTGAAACTTCTCTGCGAAATGGCGAGCGGCGTTTTGATTGAGAGCGAGAAGCTGCACGCCACTGGTTTCCTTATCAAGACGATGAACCGGCCAAAGCGCCTCACGTGACAATTGTTTACCAAGGCGCGAGAGGAGATCGCTCGCGCCTTCGTCATTGTGA
>JADZEO010000159.1 GCA_020850475.1 Bdellovibrionales bacterium
GAACCGTGAACACCAACTCGGCGGTGTGCCCCTGTTTTAGCAGGGTCATGAGTTCGAGCAAGTGCTTTTGCCCTCGCTCCGTTTCCGCATCGGGAAACGACGCTCGGCCGTCGCGAGCCAAGGTCACATTTTTGACTTCAACAAAATGAAACTTGTTAAATACAAACTCACTCATCGGGAGACGCTGAGCCGGGGAGGGGGCATCGGGATGATTCTTCCACAGCACCAAGTCGACCCGGGATACCGGCGAGATTTTCACCTCACGTTGCCCGTAGTCCCAATCTTCCCAAGATTTAATTTGTCCCGAAGAGTAGGCCTCCCATACGAGATCGTTACTGAGGCCGGTGTTAACTCCAACCCAACTGGTGGGGGTCTTGATCATTTGCAGGGTGTACTTGAGCTTACGGTCGGGAACATCATGAAAAGAAACACGACAAGGGGCATTTTGCTCAAGACACCCCAGCAGAGACCCGGTGTTGGGTACGTGGGCAACCACCGCACCCCGTTTTCCATCAAGATGGACGTCGGCGAAAAACCGCTTGTAACGCTTTAGAAATAAACCGTCTAAAATGGGTTCCGAGAACTTCATGCTTTTATCTCCAAAGGGTCCCGAGCAGAGCCATTGCGGGGCATTATTGGATCCTGCCAACCCCTCTAGGGTAGACATTTTGGCCCTCAGCGGCTAAAACTATATACCTATACTATCGTGAAGTTTGAGAGAATCACAATGTTGAAAACCCCACCTCCCGGGGGAAAGCCTCCGCAACCGCGGCAGCCGAAACCCGATTGGATAAAAGTGCGCGCTCCAGGTGGCCAGAGTTATTTGGCGATCAAGGAGCTGCTCGGCGATCTGAAGTTGGCCACGGTTTGCCAAGAGGCTCGTTGTCCCAACATGGGAGAGTGCTGGGGTGGTGGGACGGCGACTTTCATGCTTCTCGGTGAAGTTTGCACTCGGGGCTGTCGCTTCTGCGCCGTTAAAACGGGAAATCCTCGCGGAGTTGTCGATCCCGATGAGCCGCAAAAGGTCGGCACGGCCATCAGCCAAATGAAGCTCGATTACATCGTGCTTACCAGTGTGGATCGCGACGACCTGCCGGATGAAGGTGCGGAACATTTTGCGCGTACGATTGAAGTCATCAAGACCAGCGCTCCACAAATGATTGTGGAAGTCCTGACTCCTGACTTTCACGCTCGACCGGAACTCATTAACCGAATTGTGGCGGCCCGACCGGACGTGTTTGCGCACAACGTGGAGACGGTTCGGCGCCTCCAGCGACCCGTGCGGGATCGCCGGGCAGGTTATGACCAATCACTGCGGGTGCTCGAGTTGGTCAAGCAGTCAGACCCGTCGCGCTACACCAAGACCTCGATCATGTTGGGCCTGGGTGAAACTGCGGAAGAATTGCGAGAGACTTTGCAGGACCTGAGGGGAATCGGCTGTGATGTCGTAACTTTTGGGCAGTACCTTCAGCCCACTTCGCGGCATCTCAAGGTCGAGAAGTTCTACCGGCCCGAAGAGTTCAAATTGTGGCAAGAGACGGCCGAAGCAATGGGATTTTTGTATGTTGCAAGTGGACCGCTCGTGAGGAGTTCTTATCGCGCGGGTGAGTTTTTCATGAAAGGTATCATCAAACGAAAGCAATCAACAGAGGGGTGAGCATGGCAACCAGAGAAGTGAATCTTCCCGACATTGGTGAGGGCGTGACTGAGGGTGAGCTGGTGAAGTGGCTGGTGAAACCCGGAGATCGGGTCGAGCCCGATCAGCCCGTTGCCGAAGTGATGACCGATAAAGCCACCGTCGAGGTGCCTTCTCCCGTTGCCGGAGTCGTACAAAAATTATTGCGCCAAGAAGGTGATACCATTCCGATTGAAACCGCGATGTTGGTTCTAGAGACGGACGGTGTTGAGTCGAGCAAGGGTTCGTCGCACAAGGCTCCACCCGCCGCCCACGCCACGGTCGCGAACGCCCCTCCGCCGGTAGCGCACACTATGACAATGGCCAGTGGTTCGTCGGCAACCACCCTTGGGACGACCAAACCCGGTGGTGGGATTGGCGGCTCGGTCGATGTTTATCCGCCCCCGGCGAGCAGCAAAACTTTAGCCACTCCGGGGACACGAAGGTTGGCGCGAGAATTTGGTGTCGACATTAACACGCTCAACGGTTCGGGACCCTTAGGCAGAGTCACGCGCGAAGATGTCATTCGAGCTCAACACGGCTCGACGGGCGCGGGAGCCACCGTGGCGGGTCGTCCCACGATTCAAATGCCGCCGAAGGCCGCCTACCAGGGTCCCGCCGGCAGCAAAGAAGAGCGCGTGCCCTTACGTGGGATTCGCAAGAAGATTGCCGAGAATCTCCAGATGGCCAAACAAGTGATTCCGCACTTTACGTTGATGGAAGAGGTCAATGTGACTGAGCTCGTGCACTTTCGCGCCCAGGCCAAGGCGGCGGGCGAAAAAGCCGGGGTCAAAGTCACTTATCTGCCTTTTGTGATGAAGGCTTTGATCGCGACGATGCGCGAATTCCCTATGTTCAATGCTTCGATTGACGATGCCGCTGGTGAGATTGTTTACAAAAAGTATTTCAACATTGGTTTTGCGGCCGACACACCCAATGGATTGCTCGTCCCGGTGGTCAAGAACGCCGACCAAAAAACCATTGTTGACCTGAGCCGCGAGATTTCCGAGCTGGCGATTAAAGCTCGCGACGGCAAACTCTCCCTTGAAGAAATGAAGGGAGCCACGATCACCATCACCAACATCGGCAGCGTAGGTGGTGTGTATGCGACGCCGATTATTAATCATCCGGAGGTGGCGATTTTGGGGATGTACAAAATCACCGATCGCCCGGTTTGGGTGGGTGGCGAGTGGAAGCCGGCCCAATTTATGAACTTTACGATCACCTGCGATCATCGCCTCATTGATGGTGCCGTGGCCGCAAACTTCATGAAGTCATTTGCCGCCAAAGTTGAGCAGCCTTCGACCCTTATGTTGGCGATGGTGTGAGCGTAGAATTAAGCCGAGCGTAACGGTGCGAGATAAAGGAGTGGATTGTGAGTCAAAACTTTGATGTCTGTGTGATTGGAGCCGGCCCGGGCGGATACGTAGCGGCGATTCGAGCTGCGCAGTTGGGTTTGAACACGGCAGTCATTGAGCGACAGGCGCTGGGCGGGGTTTGTCTTAATGTCGGGTGTATTCCCAGTAAGGCCATGATCACAGCGGCGTACTTTCTCCATCGAGCTCAGCATGAAGCGCCGGAAATGGGATTTGAGTTCCAAGGCGAAATCAAAGTTAACATGAAGAAGTTGGTGACTTGGAAGCAATCGGTCTGTGATCGCATGTCTGATGGCGTGGCGATGCTATTGAAGGCCAACAAGATTACCGTGATCAAGGGCGAGGCGACCTTTAAGTCAGCTCAAGAGTTGGAAATCAAGTCCGCTGAAGGAGTTCAAAAGGTTGTTGCCAAAAAATTTGTAATCGCAACTGGTTCTCGGCCGATCGAAATCCCTGGTTTTGCCTTCGATGAGAAAAATATTTTGTCATCAACGGGCGCCTTGGCGCTTGAGCAGCTGCCCAAGCGAGTGGCCGTAGTCGGTGGCGGCTACATTGGCCTGGAAATCAGCTCCTATTTGGCGAAATTGGGAGCCGAGGTGGAGGTGATCGAAGCCACCGCCGGTGTGTTGACCGGAGCGGCCGACCCCGAGTGTGTTCAAGTGGTGCAGAAGCAGCTCAAGCGGGCAGGCGTCAAGGTTCACACCAATGCCAAGGCCAAGTCCTACAAAGTCGCGGGCAAGGGACTCGAAATTCGCTTCGACATTGCGGGCAAGGAAGAGGTTCTCACCGTCGACAAGATCATGGTCACGGTGGGCCGGCGACCGAATTCTGATCAAATGAATCTTAAGGGCATTGGTCTCGCCATCGATGAGCGTGGTTTTATTCGCGTGGATGCGCAACGCCGCACGAATCTTTCCCACATCTTTGCCATTGGCGACATCGCCGGTCAGCCCATGCTGGCGCATAAAGCCAGCCACGAAGGAGTGTTGGTGGCTGAAGTTATTGCCGGTCAAAATCGAGCCTATGATGTTAAAACAGTTCCGGCCGTTATTTTTACCGACCCTGAGATTGCATCAGCCGGATGGACCGAAGAGGAGTGCAAGGCGAAGGGCCACAGCGAGCTCAAGATCGGCAAATTCCCCTTTGCGGCAAATGGTCGCGCAGTTTCGATGAGAGAAACCGAGGGCTTTGTCAAAATTATCGCTGATGCTAAAACTCACCTGGTCCTGGGAGTTCATATCGTCGGGCCCGAAGCGAGCAATTTAATTAGCGAGGCCGTTTTGGCAATTGAAATGGGTGCAACGCTTGAGGACCTCGCGCTGTCGATTCACCCTCATCCCACTTTGGGCGAAACCATGATGGAAGCTGCCGAGGCGGCGCTAGGCCACGCAATCCACATCATTCAACGCCCGTTGAACAAAGGAAATGGCGGCGGTCATGCCCGAGCTAATCCGTGAGAGGGAACTGACTTCGACTGAGCTGCCCTTTGCCGTGCAAAACTGGGGGCTCATCAATTACGCCTCGGCCCTCAAACGCCAAGGCGATTTGGTCGAGCGCATCAAAGCGGGTTCACATCCCGACACTTTGGTGTTCTGCTCGCACCCCCCGATCGTCACGGTGGGGCGGTCGACTCAACCTGGTGATATTGAAAGTTGGGAAGGGGAAACGATGGAAGTCTCTCGCGGCGGACGCGCGACTTATCATGGCCCTAACCAACAGGTTATCTATCCGCTTGTCTCGCTCCAACGTGAGAGCCGCGAATTTTTGCACCAACGGGATGTGCATGGATATTTGCGCTGTTTGGAGTCGGCGGTGATTCGCACTCTTCAGACCTACCATTTGCCCGCGGAGGTCAAGGTTGCGGCGGCTGACGATGACGAAATGGCCAATCGTACGGGAGTTTGGGTTGGAGAAAGAAAAATTGCTTCCATCGGGGTGGCGGTGCGAGGTTGGGTGACCTATCACGGAGTGGCCCTCAATGTGGACCACGATCCGACGGCCTTTCGCGGAATTAAGCCTTGTGGATATTCCCGGGCTACGATGGTTTCGATGGAAGAGCTGTTGGGCGCGCCGGTGGCTCGCAACGAGCTGATTTCTCGCTTGACCGAAGGGTTTCGGTTTTATTTTTCGTGAGGCTAAATGCCCAATCGTTTGACTAAAATTTATCGTTACAAGATTCGTCCCGGGGTTGAGGCGAAGTACTTTGCTTTGCAGCGCGAAGTTTTAAAACTTTACCGGCGCCATACGCCGATGGACGTTTTGTTTTTCGCTGATCCGACCGATATCACCCGCCGCACTGAGGTCGTGCGATTTTTTGCGAGTGATGCCGATCAAGCCATCGAGCAGATTGATCGGGATCCGGAAATTCTTAAGTTGTTCAAAGTGTTTCAGCAAGAGATTTTGGATCCGACTCTTTCAGAAATCAGCGAAGAAGTTCGCAGCAGTGACGAAATCAACGGTGGGCGCAACATCGTGGCCATGGGAGGGGGAGGCTTTTCGATGGAGCCCGACAACCCACTCCTGGACAAGTACGTATTGGCGTTGACCGGTAAGATGCGTCCGAAAATTTGCTTTGTCGGAACGGCCAGCGGTGATGCTCAAGGATATATTGACAATTTTTATAAGGCGTTCAGCCGGTTGGAGTGCGAGCCCACTCACCTCAGTTTGTTTCGCGGCACGTCCCCTGACTTAGCGGGGCTGGTGTTGAGCCAGGATGTTGTTTATGTCGGTGGTGGTAACACGCGCAATATGTTGGCGTTGTGGCGCGAGTGGGGACTGGATCAGATTTTGCGACAGGCTTGGGAACGGGGAGTGATCTTGTGTGGAATCAGTGCCGGTTCTATTTGTTGGTTTGACCAAGGAGTCACTGATTCGATCCCGGGCCAACTTTCAGCCCTGGACGGGTTGGGCTTTTTGCCAGAGAGCAATTGCCCTCATTATGATGGTGAGAAAGAACGACGCCCGGCCTATCATCGGCTGGTCAAGGACGGACAAATTCAACCAGGACTGGCGGCCGATGACGGAGTGGCTTTCCATTTTGTGGGTCAAAAGCTCGCATATGTCGTGAGTTCCAATCCCGAGAAGAGCGGTTATCGAATTGATGCTTCATCAGGGCAAGTTTCGGAAACCAAATTGGCTTCGGTGTTTCTCGGGAACTGCTTTGGCTAGTGGGCAGGGCGCGCTCAGGCAGTGAGGTCTAGGACCTTACTTTTTGTCGATCGTAATCGCGAACTTTTTTACCCCTGCAGCTTTAACGATGTCGATCAAGGTCACCACACGGCCGTGAGTGACATCGCGGTCGGCAGTGATGATGGCTTGGACATCAGGGTGGGTCTTAGAGAGATTATTGGCAAAAATGCTGATCTCTTCGTCGACGGCGGCTCGCCCATTAAGCAAGGTGCGCCCATCGGCCGCCACCGTGATGCTCAACTGCGACGGAGTGGTGTCCTCGCCGGTCGCGGCTTTGGGGAGGTTGACGTTGATACTGGGCTTCATGATAAACGGCGTAGTGACCATAAAAATAATGAGCACCACCAAAATGATGTCCACAAAAGGGACAATGTTGATTTCGGCGATGGTGTCGTCTTGGTCACCCGAAGTTTTGCCGGCCATTAGGCTTTTCCTTTGCTGGACTTCGCATAGGCGATACACAAATCACGAACACTGTCGAGACTTTGAAAGACACTGCGCACTTGCTTGTTAAAGTGGTTGTAGGCAATCACGGCCGGAATTGCCACGAGCAAACCGACGGCGGTGGCAACCAGAGCCTTAGAAATTCCAATCATAACCGCAGCAGCATCGCCCTGACTGGTGGCGAGTCCGCGAAAGGCGTCCATAATTCCAAACACCGTACCTAAAAGACCGATGAAGGGAGCATTGGAACCCACGGTGGCAAGAAAGTTCAGATATCTCTCAAGTTTGGGACGTTCGGTTTGAGCGTAGGTATTAAAGATTTCCTCAAGGCCCGCCGATCCGTTTTCTTTGGCGTGCCGTAATCCATAGGCGAGGGCTCTTCCCTCGAGGGTCTCGCGGTCACGACTCAACTCCTCGAGTTCGGCGAGGTTGTTGCTTTGCAAAGTCTCGCGCAGCCGCGCGGTGATCTTGCTTGAGGAATTGCGAACTCGGCGGATGGAAATGAGTCGTTCGAGAATGAAGGCAATGCTCAGAATACTCAAAATTATCAACAGCCAGAGCGTGGCTTCGTGACCGGTTTCAGCAATCAAAAAAAACTTTTCGGTTAACATGAACGACTCCTCAGGTGATCGAAACCAAACACTAGCATCGAATCTTATTATCGGGGCGGTCAAAATAGGTGGTCAAGGTCGCCTCTGACATGATGATTAGCGTTAACAAAGTATGAGCAATTCACTTTTAGTGCCTATTCGTGAAGACTGGTGAAGATGTTGGGAATGGCGAAGTTTTTTGTTTTGATGATCATTTGCCCTTTAGTCCTGTCTGGGTGCGGCTGGAGTGGAAAACGTCCACCATCCATTTTGATTGTGGCGGTCGAGTATCTTGGTTTTGACTCATTTTCCTGTACGACCCTAGAGGATTCACAAGGAAAACCGACCGACGGATTTGATACGTTTTGTGAAGAGTCCGTGCGCTTTACTCATGCCTTTACTCCTTCAGTAATGAGTCAGGCTTCGCTCGCATCGATCATGACCGCTCGCTATCCCTTTGAGCACGGCGTATGGCACAATGGATCGCAGTTTCTCAGCGCTCAATTTTTGACGGCTCCAGAGGTGGCGATCGAGAAGGGCTATCGGACGGCATTTTTTTCCGGCGGCCCTCCGGTGTGGCGCAAGTCTGGACTCAGTCAGGGCTTTGAAGTCTTCGAAGATAATGTTCGCCCTTCGTTGCTCGTGCCGTATCGTCCGATCCAGGAAAACGTCAACCACCTGACCAAGTGGTTGGAGAAGGACGTGGGTGAGGCGCCCTTCTTTTCTCTCTTCTTTGTACCCGATTTGCAGTTTCCCGACATTACCACGGTCAATGAGAGTGGGGAAATACGCGATCGCTCAACCGCCA
Organism: Bdellovibrionales bacterium; assembly: GCA_020850475.1. GTDB lineage: Bacteria > Bdellovibrionota > Bdellovibrionia > Bdellovibrionales > UBA1609 > JADZEO01. The sequence goes on from JADZEO010000159.1 coordinate 8,083, forward strand.
GCCAACTCAAAGAGGTGAGCGAGAGCTTGGGCACCCTTATTCGAAATCTCCGCCGGCTTCGGCGTTGGGACGATACCACTATTTTTTTAGTTGGCCTCAATGGGCGGCCTAAAGTTTCGCGGCCGGGTGAACTTGAAACTTATTCCCTTTATTCGGAAGCGACCCAGGTGGCCTTGTACATCAAGCCGGCGCGAACCAAACGAGATTTGGCATTGGAATGGAAGATCGACAAAAACGTTTCGCTCATTGATGTGGGAGCCACGTTGTTCGATTTGCTGGGAGCTCCGGCACCGTCGCCGAGCGAGCAACGTCTCGAGGTCACCTCTCTCCGGAAGGTGCTCGAACGTCCCGAAGTGACCTGGAATCAAGATCGAATTCTGATGGTGGAATCAGGTTGGCCGCAATGGCGCGGTATGGGAGGCAGTCGGTTTGCATTGCGCAAGGGTCATTATTTGGCTCTGTACGACAGCCGCCCGAAGGCCTTCAATACCCTCATTGATCGCCAGGAGCTCTCGCCTTTGTCGGAGAAGGATCCGTTGTTTCGGTCGTTACAGCTGGACGTGCTGTCTTACCTCCAGGACAAAGGCTTTCAGGCGTGGACTCCACTGACGAGCACCTTGGTGGAAAAACTAGAGTTGGGGCGACTTCTTTGGCGTTTGTCAAAGGACACCGAGGAAGTAAAACGGCGCCTCAAGCTACTGGCGGTCAATCGCCCGTGGGACCGGCAGCTGATCGGCTGGCAGGCTCAATTGGCCTTGCAAGAAGGCAATTGGGAGTGGTTGCGTGAGTTGGGCGAGGAAAGTGGTGAACGCCTGTGGTGGTATGTCGCTGACATCAACCTAGGCCGCCCGGCGCGCATCCAAAATCGCGGGTGCGATGCGATCTTTTTATTCGGAACAGAGAGCTATCGACCACCCAACTCTCAAGAGTGCGACGATGAACTCCTCCTGGCGCTGTTAAAATGGGTGGAGTCGTCAAAGGGGGCTCAGCGCACGACCCTGCAGGATCAGTTCATTCGGTTGTACCTACAACGCAAAATCGAACTGAACATCGGCCAGTGGAACTACAGCAATGCACTCAATTGGGATGTTGATCCGGACGTGGTGTCGGGGCCACTGCCGGCGGATTTGTTTTTGGCGTTGCCAAAACTGAGCAACTACGCGTCTGCGGTCCAGTCCCGACTGTCACGTGAAAACGAGAGATTCAAGGCTGGTGCGACGTTTGAGTTTTGAAGCAATGGTGTAAAGCGTGTCTTCGTCGGCAGCCTTTAGTCCAGTGATGGGTGGGACGCGCTTAAGTCCATAGATGTAGACTTTCTGTGGTGCCATCATGCCGATCACTTCGATCCATTCTTCGACGGCCGCATTAGTGGTGTTGTCGACCGTGCCTTGAACAAAAAATGCCTGCACTGAGAATTTCTTGAGTTTGCGAGTTCCGGCAATGATCTTGGTCAAGTTGGAGCGCACCAGGGGGCTGTTCACCGACTTGAACACCTCTTCGTTGCCGGCGTCCACTTTTACCGAGATTTCGTCCGCCATCTCGAGAGCCGAGAGGGTCCGGCGCGAATCCAAATGAGCGCCATTGGTGAGAACGATCAAACGGGCGCTCGAGAGGAGTTCGTTTTTGGCGACCACGAGGAGTTCCATGGCTTCATACAGATGAGGATAAAGGGTGGGCTCGCCATTTCCTGAGACGACCACACTTTGAATTCCATCCGTTAGATGGTTTCGTAAACCATCGCGAAAGGCGGACTGGATTTCCTCGGGTGATTTGAAGGGAATTTCTTTTTTGATGTGCTTCATGCGGACTTCGGTACGACCCAGTTCGCAGTAAGGACAATCAAACGAGCAAATCTTATCTTGTCCAAGAAGGTTAATTCCAGCAGACAAGCCAAATCTGCGACTGGGCAGAGGGCCGTAAAAGACTGAAGTCGGGTTCGTCAGCTCGTCTAGGTGTTCGTACTCGGCGGTTTTGCTCGGGATAGCCATATTTTCATTAAGTCTTATTTTTTCGCATAATTCAATACCTTCCATACCTTGCGCTGGTATGGAAAGATCACTAGAATGTTTCCTATGCGTTGGCATCTCAGGTCGCTTCTTATCTCGATGTTCTTCCTGGCGAGTACCTCTGCGTTGAGTGCAGAAAAAATTGCCGGAGCAGGATCTCGCTTCCCTGGCTTCAAAAAGGGTGATTACGGGTGGGGAGGGGTGATTGGTCAACCCTTTGCGGGTCGTTACCAACGTTGGATGGATTGGAAGCGGGCTTGGTTTGCCGACGTCGGATACCAAATTGATGAGTTTTTTGTCGCCCATGCCAATTACGCCCACTATTTGATTAACGAAGATGACCGTTGGAAGATGGACCGCCGCGTAGGCACGGCATTAACAAATGTTTTTGGCGGTGTGGTCGCTTCCGCCTATCTGGGAGACAAGCCCGAGGAAAAATCTCAGTTGGGCATTCGTGTCGGTGGAGCCTTTGAGTATCTCGTTCCCAAGACCGGGTGGTCCGTTCGCCTCGAGGTCGCTCCGGTTCTCTATTTGAGTGGACGAACGGCCGGTGGTCTTGAAGGCGGGATCGTGTTCATTTACTACAAGGACCCGGTTACCGGAAAAGCAGCCCTTAAAGATTACAGCGGTGAAGCGGCGGCGCCCGCCGGCGGAGTGACCAAAGAAATGTTGTCCGGCGAGGAAGACTTTAAAGATTTTGAAGAAGAGCCTGACAAAAAAGCGGCTGCCGACGAAGAAGAGCCGAAGAAAAAAACCAAGAAGAAAAAGCCTAAAAAGAAGAAGAGCAAGAAGAAGAAAGCCGCTCCCAAGGACGACTCCTATCGAATTGAAAAATTTGAAGAGTCAGAGGAATCCTCAGATGAGGACGTCGAGTTTTAATCCAAGAAATTCCTAGGTTGGTTGGCAATCAACCAAAAGTGAGCTGGCCCAGCCAAAACGGCTCTTGGGCATCCGCTTCTGCCAAGGTGCCGGAGATCGTGTCAAGCGAGCGCTGATCTCGGGCGAGACTATAAAAAGCAGTGGGCAGCCAATTGTGACTCACCAATACCAAACGGTCCGCGTCGGTAACGCGCAAGGTTCTGACGGTTGGAGCAATGGTGCTATAAACTCCCAGCAAGGAGTTCGGCAGCGAAGCCAAGGACTTTTGCGTGGGACTAAAGTCCAAAGAAAGGTCCGTGAGACAGCCCGTGGGCAGCAGTTGTGAGTTCGGTCGATCCAAAAAAACCTGGGGGTGTCCCAGTTGAACATAAGAAAACTCGTGGCCGGTTTGGGCGCCAATGAAGATTTCAAGACCCGACTGGTATTCGCTGCGGTTGTCCTCTTGATACACGACATCGTTGGCCAGCATGGCTGAGACCCGTAAGATATTGGCCGTCGGTGAGAGGCAGGTGAGCTTTTGAAAGGGCGAGGTGACCTCAACGTCGTCTCGGGCCGCGAGAAAAAACTCTGAAATTGCTCTTTGCGCACGCTTGGCTCCGTTGCGAGAGCCCCACGGAGTGATAATGATCAAGAGTGAAGCATGCTCTTCAAAGAGAATCTCTGGCCTCGGGCGGGAAAATTTGCCGTTGTAGGAACGCTCTTGAAAGTTCATCTAGATCCCGACGCCGTACTTTTGCAGTTTGCGTTTCGCCTTTAAATAATAGTCGTCTGACTCCAGGTCACTTTGGATGATCTTCTTCCACTTTTCCTTGGCACCTTCAATTTCACCGAGACTCTCTTCCAGCACGCTGTCTTCATAGATGGTCTTCATCTCGCGACGTAAATCGGACAGCACCAGGCTACGAACTGACTTAGCCTCTGAGTGATCTGGGTCCTCGGACAAGGCCGCATCGCAGGCCTCAATGGCCGGCTTATAGTTCTTCTTCTCGTAATGCATTCGGCAATTGGCGAGTTTGTCAGTCACTTTCACGTTGAGCTCTTTACGGACGCTGGCCAATTCCCGCTGGGCGGTGGAGGCTAGATTTTTGGGATCGGGGAATCCACCATTGAGATACCGTTCATACTCCGCAATCGAGTCACGGAGCCGCCCTTTTTTATACAAACCCTTGGCCTTTTGGTATTGATTATCCCCGGCCCGGATGCGGTTTTGAGTCGCATTCTTATTCATTTGGTCTTGGCGTTCTTGCTGCTCGCGAGCTTCGATCGCACTAATGATCTCAACAATTCCCGGATCGGTGGGGTCGAGTTCAATGGCGGGACCCAGACATTCTTTGGCGGCGTCTATCGAACTCATAGTGCCGAGCTTGTCACGGCACTGTGTGACGATCATCTGCACGCGCTGTTGAGCCTCAAGTCGCATTCGTTCTTTGCGCGCGAGTTCCTGTGTTTCAGCTTCCAATTCGGTCCCGCGCTGGCACTCTTGTTGGAGGGTCTTGGAAGTCTCATAAAAAGGTATGATCGAGTGCAAACGACCGAGTTCGCTGAGGCATAATTGATAGCGATGAAAGCGGTAGTGATTGTCGGCCAGGTTGTAAATATCTCGAACCGCCGCCTTTTGATCCGGCGACAGAGTATCGAAGGACTGGCCTCCCTGTTGAGAGGACGAGTCGGTCTGGCCTGTGTCTTTGGATTTTTTGGGCATGAAGAGGCCAATCAAGAGCAGCGGTACGAGCACCAAAAGCATCAAGCGAACGCGATTCGACCTTTTGGCCTTGGGAATAAACTGATCATAACCCACTCCGACGGCAGGCAGTTTGACGGCCCCTGGTCCTTGAGAGTCAAAAAAGACGTTTGGATTCACGATGACGGGCGCAGCAAACGCCTCTGGTGGAGGAGCCACGGGCACTGGAAAGTCCCGTACGGCCATGAGTGTGTTTTTGAAATTGACGTCTCTCAGTTCAAGGAAGATCAGCAAATCCATAATTGAAATGCGATCCCCACTGTTGAGTTTGTAGGGCTCGTGTGGAGTGACGGGATGGCCGTTGACTTCGGTGCCATTGGCACTGCCGAGGTCGGTGAGGTAGAGTCCTTCATTGGTCTGAGTCAGTTCAAAGTGGCGGCGGCTCACATGTCCGTCGTCAATCGGGATTTCGCAGGTTTCGTCTCGTCCAATCACCCAAATGTGTCCTTCGAGCTCAAGGACATCGTCATGATCGCGGCCCGGGTATTTAATTCGCAAATGAGGAATCAAATTGGTGGTGCCTGGCGAAGTGGCCTCGAGGTTTCCTTCGGGAGGCCCACTGGGAGAGTTAGGCGGAAAGCCCGGAACTCCTTGAAAGGGCACCAACCCGGTTTTGCCCGAGTTGGGCTTGGGGGCGCTGGTGCCAGGGGCGTAGCCGTGCGGAACCGGCGCGGCCTGAGCCGACGCACTGGTGGCCGGCGAGGTGAGTCCCGGGCTCGGCTGGTCGGCCGGACTTTCGGCCGCCAATAACTGACGGGCGGTGGCTTCCATTTCGGGCGTTTCAACGTAAACAAATTCGTAAGGTGGAACTTGGAAGGCGCAGCCATCAATCAGTTGTATGGCCTCGGCGGCTTCGCCATCATAAATGAGTGAGCCATAACGCGAATTCAGACGTGCCGTCCAAGCGCCGCCCTCTTGAGCGATCTTAAAATGGTGGCGAGAAATTCCTTTTTGATTTTCTAAGGGAATCTGACAGTCTTGACTGCGCCCAGCGATGTACTCCACCCCGTCGACCAGGTCGACCGTGCGAGTTTCTTTGCCGTGCAGTTTAACTATCACCTTCGCCATTAGAATCGATCCTTCAACATGGTGTCACAGGCGTCGTAGTTGGCCTTCGCTTCCTTATAGATTGCACTGTTAATATCCAGAACCATCACCATGACGTTGCGAAAGGATGCCCGACAGGCTGAGTACTGCCCTTGCTCGCGATACTTTCGACCCAGGATCATGTGATACTGGACAAGTTCATTAAAACGTCGGCGCGCGAGTCCCAAATACCGGTTACACAAGACGTGATTGGGAAAAATCGAAAGACAGGCTTGGAAGGATTCGGCTGCCCTGTCGAAGTTGCCTTGCTGATAATCGCGAAAGCCCCGCACATAGGTGGCCTGGGCACTCTCATACTGCTGGCTGTTTTCCCCGGCTTTGGTTTTGCGCGCGATGGCCTCCTCGCGGAGCTTGTTGGCCTTTTCAATTTCCGCTTCAACTGCTTCGTCCGTTCGAATGGCGGTGGCGTCTTTGTTCTTATTGGGAGTCGAGGTAAATAAATAAACCGCAAGTAAGCCGACGACGATAATCAACAGCTTGAACATTCCGCCACCCGATTTAGTTCGGCGGGACGGAGAAAAGGCTTGGTCAGGAGTACTTCCCGCAGTGGCGGATCCACCGCCGCCGGCCAAGGGAGCGGAATCGGGGCGGACTTGCAAACCGCCGCCAGGAGCAGCGGCGATTCCCACCGGCTTGACGTTTAGTTGGAGAGTGGTTTCGCCAATGACAATTATTGAGCCGTGCTTAATTCGCGTCCGGTGAATTTCTTTGTTGTCGACCAGGACATGGTTATTGTCGGAGATGTTTTCTATCTCGATGCCCTTGTCGGTAAATTCAATTACGGCATGGTGACGACTGCACTTCATGTCGTTGGCAAGTTGGATGGCGTTGTCCTGCCCACGGCCAATGGAGATCTTCTTGCCCGTCAAACGAAAAGCTGAGCCAATGTCGGCACCACTCACGATGACGAGAGAAAATTCAAAGCCCGGAGAAAGAGCTGGAGCGACGCCACCCTTAACCATTAATGGCCACCTCCGCCCTGACCCGGCAAGAGTGTGATCAGGAAGTAGGCAATGGACTGGCTCCCATGGACGGCCTGAGCTGCAACCTCAAAGATTTCGCCGCCGATTTCCAAATTGTTGGTCGCGATTTGGTGTGGCGCTTGCGAACACCGTTGAATCAGGTCGGCGACATTGAGTCTTAACGCCTGATCGTTGATCTTTTCAATCGTTTGAAACACCAGATCCTGGGCGTGCATGCCGGTGCGAGCTTCGAATTCGGGATTTACCGCCTGAATCATATTGTCGTGAGCGGTGATGCCCATGCAGCCAAATCCCATGAGTTGAACCAAGTTACTCAACTCTGAGCTGCGATCATGTTCGATCACGCGTCCCGCCCCGCTGTCGTCACTGCCCATGCGACTGAGGGCGCTGTTGATGTTCGACACCAACTTTTGCAGGACCGGAAACTGATACGAAGTCTTAAGATCATCCCGATTTTCTTTGAGCGCTCGGTCAATTTGATGATTGAGGCTGTTCAAGGGAAACTCGATCGTTTTATAGAGAAAAAAGAACAACAGCGAGCCCACCACGAGAGCGATAAAAAACGTCTGGATAAACAAGCTCAACGTGCGGGCATCGTCGACGGCCAGTGACCCCATGTTGTAAATGACTGCGGCGTAGGCCGTGACCGCCTGAGACCCGGTCTCGGCATTGTAAAACTCGATGGGCACCAAGGCGCCGATGGTGTCGTCATCAATTTGGGTGACCACCTCTTTGCCTTCGCGGCGAGCGTCGTGAATAAAGGGCAGGTCGGGAATCTGGCCCGCCTGTGAGGCCGGCGCTTTGATGTTGCCGTCAACACTATCTATAATAAGAGCCTTTTCCACACCCGGCTCGCGGGAGGCGATTTCGACGCTGATCGCCGACTCAATTCCTTCCATCAGCGGAGCGCGATTGACCTTGGCTAAAGTCCGGGCGATGGTCAGCGCCCGTCGTTGGCTTTCTTTTTCGATGCTGGCTTTGAGAATTCGCATCATGGGAATCGCCGAAAGCGAAGTAACAAACAAGATGAAAGCGCCCATGAAGACCGCCAAGACATAGCGGAACTCCATCAATTCGGGCAGTTTGTAAACGCCAGGTAAAACAATTTCCTCGACGTAATTTTGGGCTAAGCGCACAAACGTCGGTGGGCCGGCGGGTGCCGGTGCTGAGTAAGCTGGTGCTCCGGCGGGCTGATGGACCGCTTGAGGACCGGGTGCCGCTCCCGCCGGGGGTGCATAGCCGGGTTGGTACTGGTAGGCGGCGTTTCCGTGTTGATAGGGTCCGCCCACCGCCATTCCGGGAGGATAGCCGGAGCGTCCAAACGAGGCGTTCGCGGTCGGAGCTTTGCTGACATCGATGATCACATCATGCAGAGCGACTTTCTCGCCACCCTGAAGGCGGATGGTTTGTACCTTAACTCCATTCACGAAAGTGCCATTGCGAGAGCCAAGATCGGTAATGATGATCTTGTCGTCGTAGATATCGATTTTGGCGTGTTGTTTAGAAACGCCCCCACTGGCAATAATGACGTCGCAGCCGGGCTCGCGACCAACAATGTTGGTCCCGTCGTGCAACTTAAACACTTGGCCGGCCTGAGCGCCGGAGAGCACCCTAATTACCCACATGCAATTGATCTCCGACTTGAATGTTGTTTGCTTGCGCCATTCCGGCGGCCATTTCAAAAACCGAACTTGCACCCAGCGCCGGCCAGGTCAGCCGATCTGGTGGGATGTGCGGCTTGATCGTTGTCACTTTCAAATGGCGGTCAACAAATACCGCATCGATTGCAAAGCGCATAAAGAAGGTGTGGATCCAGGCGCAATTGTGAATCCACATCGCGGTGTTCGTGTCCAGCGACTGATGTCCGAGTAACCCCTTGGAGCGGTCCTTAAAAGTTTTGGCAATTAAGACGTTACTCATCACGGTTTTTTGTTTGGTCATGTTCTTAAGCTCCGCCACTACTTACCTCCATAGAAAAATTGGAGGATGACAGGGGCAAAGACCATGATGAACACCGCCGGTAGGATAAAGATCATCATCGGGATGAGCATCGCTTGAGAAGCTTTTGATCCGGCTTTCTCGGCTCGCACAAACCGTTCCAAACGCATCTGTCCTGATTGGTCCTTGAGGACACTCGAGATGGGCGCTCCGGTATAGTCGGCATCGGTAATGACCGCCACAAAGCTGGTAATCTCCGCAATGTCCAACCGACTGGCGAGCGCCTTCATCGCGTCCGCGCGCGAACTGCCCAGTTTGATATCTTTGAGCATGATTGAAAACTCATCGGCGAGAACACTGTTTTCTGCCTTTTCCACAATTCGTTGAATGGCGTTGATGAAGTCGAGTCCCGCTTCAGTCGACAGAGCGAGCAAGTCGATGAAAAAGGGCAGATCAGAAACCACGCTCACGTAGCGCTTCTTTTTTTCAGCCCCACAGTAGAGGTGAGGAAATTGAAAACCAACCAAACCCATGGCGGCACAAAGCCAGTAGGGGTAGCCAAGTTGCAAAGCAAAGTTGAGGACGACGAGAACCGCGGGAGCCATCAAGCCCCAGAGAATTTGCAAACCGATGAACTCATCGACGTTGAGTTCCTGCGACAGCCCTGAGGTGAGAATAAGTTTTTCGACTTTTTTGCGGTAGCGTTCGTTCTTAAAACGCAAGGCGTGTTGGAGAGTGAAGTTGTGAACCAACGGACGAGAAAAGTTGACGAGCGGAGATTTCGATTTGCGAGGCTCGTCACCCGAGGCCCAAGCAAGAGCATCAGCGTCAGCGTTGTTAGTAAACACTGCGGTGGTAAAAAGGTAGACCGCTAAAGCGGCCAATCCCAGTCCGGAGAGTAGGATCAAAAAATCAACGCTTAACATTCACAACCTTTTTGTGATCTATACAATGCATGCACAAACTCATTCTCGCTTCCCAATCGCCGCGTCGACATGATCTCCTGAGTGAAGCTGGTTTTTTGTTTCAGGTAGATCCTGTTAAAGTATCGGAAATAATTGATAAAAACCTGAATCCACGGGACGCAGCCGAGGCTTTGGCCAGGCACAAGGCCCGGACCTATGTCGATGTTCGTAAGCCGTTGAAAAATCAAGGTTTTCTAATTCTCTCGGCGGATACTATTGTAGTCCTCGGCTCGCACATCCTCGGAAAACCCAAAAACTCGACTGAAGCCCATACCTTTCTAGAGCAACTTTCGGGCAAAACCCACTGCGTCATAACCGGGGTATGTGTCTACGATGTGGACGAATGTCGAGAGGTTGTGGCCTCTGAGGAGACGCGAGTGACCTTTCGCTCGCTGTCTTCAGGCGAAATCGACGACTACATTAAAACCGGTGAGCCGATGGACAAGGCCGGTGCTTACGGCATTCAGGGCTTGGCCAAAAAATTTGTTGCGCAAACAGAGGGTTCTTATTCGAACGTGGTCGGATTTCCGCTAGAGTGTTTTAAGCAAATGGTGAAGGACAATGGCTGGAAACTCGATTCAAGATAATTGGCGCAGGATCAACGAGCAAATTGCCGAAGCTGCCGCACTGGCGGGTCGGCGGGCAGCTGACATCCAAGTGGTCGGAGTGGCCAAAATGCAATCATTGGATCGCGTAGAAGCCGCAGTCCGAGCCGGGTTGAGAGTTGTCGGAGAGAACTACGCCCAGGAACTGACGAGCAAAAAGACGGCCCTTCGCCATCTCAACCTCAAATGGCACTTCGTTGGCCACTTGCAATCAAACAAAGTTAAAAATGTGGTCGGTGAGGTGGCGTTGATTCATTCGGTTGACCGACTGTCGTTGGCGCAAAAAATCGGCGAGTACGCCTCGACCCGCGCCTTAGCCCAGGACATTTTAATTGAAGTGAATATTGACGAGGAAGACTCAAAAAACGGCGTGGCAATTGACCAGGCCCCGGCCCTCATCGAAGAGGTGCAAAAAGTGGCGGGCATTCGGCTCTGTGGTTTGATGTGTATGCCCAGTCTGGAAAAGAGCCCCGAGGAGTCACGTCGCAGCTTTGCGCAACTGCGAGAGTTGCGCGATCAGTGGCGCGCGCTCGTCAGTCCCGGCAAGGTGAGTCACCATGTCGATGAATTATCAATGGGAACCACCCAGGATTTTCGTTATGCTGTGATGGAAGGGGCGACCTTGGTGAGGCTCGGGACAATTTTGTTTGGCGAGCGGGCCGTCCGGGGAGCGAGTCATGGCCGATTATCTTAGCGGCAAGCGCGTCGGTTTTGTAGGAACAGGTAACATGGGCCAGGCTTTTATTCGGGCCTTGATTAACTCCAACCGCGTTCCCGCGAAAAACATCTTTGCCACCAATCGCACACCCGGAAAGCTTCAGAAGTTGGTCGATCAGGTTGGCATCAACCCCGTGAAGAATGTCGAAGAGCTCCTCGAGCAATCTGAGATTGTGGTTTTGGCGATGAAGCCTCAGGATTTTTATGCGGCCATCGAACCATTGGCTTCGCTGTTTGGACCTCAGCACACGGTGGTGAGTCTATTAGCGGGAATTCCTTTGCGCTCTCTGCAAAAGGTGATGAGAAACGTCAAGACGGTGATTCGCGCGATGCCCAACACCGCGGCTACGATCAACAAGGCGGTCGTCGGCTACTGCTTGGCCGAGTCGGCTCAAGAGATGTCAGGGTTGGCAGAGGCTTTATTGGAGCCACTCGGCTATGTGGTCC
>JADZEO010000160.1 GCA_020850475.1 Bdellovibrionales bacterium
AAATTCACCATGGAGAGGTTCGGGTTGAGTGATAACCTCGGGGCAAAGGGGGAGAGACTCTTTGCGCCGACTGATTGTGATATTGAGCGTTTTGTTTGTCGTAGTGTGGACCGCGCGATGGTGGTCTAAGGGAAACATCATTGTCGAACGGGTGCGCCCATCGCTTCCTGCTTTTTCTCGGCAAATTCAAGCGGTCAAGCGTGATGCAAGGACCGCCGCCTCCGTTGAAAATCCAGTCAAAACTAAGATGCCGCCGGTGACTCCAGTCCCTCAGCCGAATCAATCCGGTCGTTCTTCGCTCTTAAAGGATCCGGAGCAAATCCGCCAATATTTAAAGTCCACCTTAATTCAACTCGAGAGTCTTGGGCGAGAGGCAATTCCAACGGGACGACTAACTCTCGACCAAACCAACGACATGGGATTTCGCTCAACCATTGAGGAGACTCAAACGGGCGACACGGTGGCGCGAACTTACGACGTCTCTGGTTCCATGCTTGGGGAAAAGTGGAAAACGGCAAAGGGCGAGGAAATCATTCGGACCTTCCGCGCTGACGGGCAGGTTGAGGGTGTCTATTACCAGCGTCGGGATGGCACCAGTTCATCCGTCAGTTGGTCTCGCGAGGGCCGCCTTCACTCCAAGAAGGATGATCTTGGAAATGGTGAACTCATCTATACATTATATGATAGCTCTGGGTATGAGTCCCAGGTTTGGAAGAAAACCAAAGACGGACGCAACCTACGCCTGGACAATTAGCGAACTCCCATTGACCGAGTGGAGAAGTTCGACCAAGGACTGGCCTGCTTTCAATCTCTTCTCGCCAAGACTTCGAACAACCTCTATTATTAAGTCGATACCTAAATTCCTGAACACGAGAGTAAGTGCAAATGAGATGGGCTTCACGAGGATTCGCGGTACTCTTTGTTGGTTGTCTCTCCGTTAACGGCAATGCCGAAACCATTGAATTCCCCACCGAGGAGTTGGCGAGCGAGTCCGTCCTGCCGGTCTTTGATAAAGTAGAAAACGTAAAAAACCGCAATGTGGTGACCGCCAAGCGTATCGAAGTGGGCGGTGGCATCGGATTTAACCTCATGGATGCCTTCTACAATCCCATGAATTTTCATGGTTCGGTCAGTTATCATTTTGATGAGATTCACGGGATTAATGCCGCTGCGGCATTTTGGATGAGCGGTCTCTCAAATTACGGCGAACAATTAAAAAACGGCGAAGGACTGGATGGCGATTTTTTTGATCCCAGCCGAGCGCCAAGTCCCAAGTATATGCTCATGGGGAACTACCAATACACGGCCTACTACGGAAAGATCAGTTTGTCGAAACAGATGGTGATGAACCTATCGCTCTTCGGCTTGGCCGGGCTCGGAACGATTGCTATTGGAGATCAAAATAAGATTGCTTTGAACTTCGGAATTGGCGAGAAGTTTTATTTCACCAAAAACCTGGCCTTACGTCTTGATCTGCGAATGCTCCTTTACCGCGGACCGGATCCGACGACCAGACGACTCCTACCCACCGACTCTGAGTACGAAGCTTCGGCCTTCGGAGAAACGACCTTTTTTCACACGATGCTGACGTTTGGTCTGGTGTATTTGCTCTAAAAAGGTCTCGTTTTCAGCCCCTCTTCATCCCTTCTACCTGCTAAATTATTGTTTCACACGACTAGACTTCCGATTTGAAGTTTGTGTTTAGTGTATAACTACTCAATTTTGCGCCATTTTGCTGCTATCGTTTTGAATTGAGAGTATTCATCTTGGGGATAGTAGTGCTCAAACAAGTACTTCTAGTTGCAGCTTTCTCGGTGTGGGTCATGAACTTTCCTGGCATCGCTTCTGCGCAAGAAACTGAAGATGCTTCGGAAACTTCACAGGTTCTTGAAGGCAATCAGGGCGGCGAGCAGGAGAAGTCCGACGCCGAAGTCGAAGATCTTTATGATAAATTCGACGCCACCGAAACCGCCAAGCGCGAGCAAGTGAAGAAAGGGCGCGACAAATCGCGCGAAGAACCTAAGAAGGACATTTCGACCCTTTCAGAGCTTTCGACTCTGGCTCCCTTCAGCGACATTGCCGTGATCGAACGGCGGTTCCTGCCGAAAACCAAACGTTGGGAATTTTCTGGTAGTTTACTGGGCACAATTAACAACCCATTTTTTACCAATATGGGTGCTGGTCTTCGCGGCGGATATTACTTTCAAGAAAAGTTCGGCGTCGAGGCCATGTACTTTTTTGTTTCCTCCAATGAGCGGTCCGTGACCGACAATCTCCGCACCAAGCGAAATGTTAAGACTGAAAGTTTAGTCACTCCCAAAGGGTATTTCGGCGCTGATTTTAAATGGACACCGATGTACGGCAAAATGACCTTCATGAACAAGCGCATCGTGCCCTTTGACTTTTACTTTTCCGCAGGAGTCGGTATGACCAATACCGATCAGGGAAACAGCGAGCCGACCCTGCATTTGGCGACGGGCCAGGCGTTCGCCCTTTCTAAGAAAATGGCGGTTCGCTGGGATCTGAGTTGGAACCTCTACCAAGCGAAGACGACTGTCGTAAAGAGCGGGGCTTCGCGTGAAACGACGGCCAATCAAGACGATCTTTACCTGTCGCTCGGCGTGAGTTTCTTCTTTCCGGAGGCTACGTACCGATGACGAAGAAACTAATGTGCTTAGTTCTGATCGCTTTACTGCCACTCGGGCTGCACGGGGCGGAAAAAAAGGCAGCCCCTCGGACGGTCACGCGTGATGCGACGACCAAAGGAAGCGCGCGGGCCGAGCTTGTTCAAGCATTGCAACTGGTCAAACAAGGAAAGTTTCAAGCGGCTAGCGTTAAGCTCTTTCAGTTGAGTCACAATCCGCGTTTTCGAGATCGCAAAATGCAGATCAAGTATCTGTTGGGTTTGATGCTCTATCAAATGAAGATGCCGCAAGTGGCGGCCTTCCAGTTCATTAGCGTCGTCAAAGATGGTAACAACAAGTATTTGCAGCAGGCTCTCGAGAAATTGTCGCTCGCGGCGGACTCCCTTGGCGACGACACCTTGCTGAATTACGCAATTTCCCGGGTGAAGGTGGACGATTTTCCGCGAGTTCATCGTGATATGCTGTTCTTCCGAATCGGGGAGTTCCAGCTGCGCAACCAGCAGTTTGAAGCTGCGGCCGAAAGCTTCAAACGGGTGCAGCGCACCAGTGGCCTGTTTCCCAAGGCGCGGTACCTAGAGGCCTTGGCCTACACCGAAGCCAACAAGGCCAAAGAAGCCTACGAGGCGTTTGAGGACTTAGTGCAGTCGCGTGAACAGTACGGAGTTACTGATGTGGCGCGGGTGTCGGGTCTCATCGGTCAGGCGCGAATTCTCTACCAAGCCAAAAAGTGGGACGAATCAATTGAGCTTTATCGCCAAGTTCCCCGCGACACTGAGGCCTGGCACGATGTCTTCTTTGAGTCCAGTTGGGCCATGCTGCGATCTGGGCGATTCCGTTCATCTTTGAGTAACTTCCACTCGCTCCATTCGGGATTTTATGAGGATCGATATCTTCCCGAATCGCTACTGCTAAGGGCGATCGTCTATTTGTACATTTGTAAGTATGACGAGATGGAAAAGGTTCTGAATCTCTTCAACAAAATCTATAAGCCAGTTTACAAAGATGTAACGACCTTTCTTAAAACACCCTCAGCCGACGCCTATTTCGCTGAAGTCATTCGGGCAATGAAGGAGTTCAAAGAAAAAGGGGATCAGCTCGACAAAACTCAGTTTAAAATTCCCTTTGTCGTAACCAGAAAAATCTTTGCCGAGGGTGATTTCCAACGCTCTTATAGTTACATCAAGAAACTGCTAGATGAGAAAAAGAGCGTTGACGACATGGACGGCTCTTGGCGGAATTCCGCGATCGGCAGATACGCCAAGCGAGTCGTACAAAAGCGCTTAGTCAAAGCGCGCAACCGGGCCGGGCTTCAGGTCAAAGCACACCTCGACGCCGTTCGGGAAGACCTCTTTGATCTGTTTGAGCAGGAGGGCTTCATCCGCTACGAGATGATCAATGGTAAAAAAGAAGCGCTTAAGAAAAAGCTGGCCGGCAAGGACCTGCCCGAAGAACAAATCGATCAAGACACACAGAGAGACTATTACATTCAAAATGGGTACGAGTACTGGCCATTTAAGGGCGAGTATTGGCTAGATGAGTTGGGTAACTACCACTATGTTGGAACGCAAAGCTGTAATTAACAGTCGGTTCTCCCGATCTTTCTCGCGGATGTGGGTATTTCTACTCATCGTCGTAGGCCTCACTGCGTCGGGGGCGGCGCTTGCCGCCGATGACAAAGGAAAAGGCGACAAAACCGTCGGTGATGTGCTCAAAAAAATTGAAAAATCGAATCTCAAAATTCAAAAGGGGAGTGCGACCCTTCCCAAGTTTGATGCGGTGGAGGGACGCCAACAGGTCAATCTCAGTGCGGTTAAGCCGCCGTCCTCGTCCACCCTGTATTATGAAGAGGGCTCTGACGAAGCCGCTTTGGAAAAGGTCACTGACGAAGGCATCGACCAACTCTACGCCCTGACGCAAAAATTCAAGAACAGCAAAAAGCGCGGTGAATTGTGGTTGCGACTGGCCGAACTCTATGTCGAGAAGGCCCGCCTCATAGAACATCGCATTCAACTCGACTTTGACAAGCGTCTCCGCGAGGAAAAAGAAGGCGGGAAGCCCGTCAAGGCACGGCTCGATATGAAGCCCGCCCAAGAGTACAACAAAAAAGCGGTTCAACTCTATGAGTGGTTTTTGCGCGACTTCCCTAAAGACGAAAAAGTCGACCAAGCGCTGTTTTTTCTTGGCTACAACTATTTTGAGCTCAATGACGAACAAAAGGGGATGAGCTACTACGAGCGCCTCACCAAGGAGTTCCCCAAGAGTCCTTACGTGGATGAGTCCAACTTTGCTATCGGCGAATTCCATTTTGAAAACGAAAAGTGGGCGGAAGCGCTCGAGTACTATAAGCGAGTTGCGCAAAATCGAAGGGCGCGCCTCTATTCATTTGCTCTCTACAAATCGGCTTGGTGTGAGTACAAAGTGGGTAAAACCAAGGATGCTTTGCGCTCACTCGAGCGAGTCATCAAGGCAGGACGGGTGGCCAAGGGTTCGGACCAGCGAACTGCGGGAGGGGTCAGTCGGATCCGTCTAGCGACCGAAGCGCTCAAAGACTTGGTAATTTTTTATGCTGAAGTTGGTAGCTATAAGTCCGCACGAGCTTACTTTGACAAAGTGGCGGGCTCAAAGAACGTCTACACGCTTCAAGAGAAACTCGCTTACTATTATGCCGACACCGGCAATCGGGCGGGCGCTGCGTATGTTTTCCATGAGCTGGTCGCCGAACGCCCGAGTGCGCCCAAGGCCTATGACTATCAATATCAAATCGTCACGATGTACGCCGCGACGGGCGAATCAAACACCTTTCGCAAAGAGCTGTATGAGTGGATTCAAGGCTATGGCCCGGAGAGTGTATGGCAGCGGGCTAACGAGAAAAAGCGGGATTTGATTGCCAAGGCCACGCAACTCATCGAGACGACTCTGCGGAATTACATTCTTCAGCAGCATCAGACCGCGCAAAACTCGCGTGCTCCCAATGCTCAAACTCTCGCGAAAAGTGGGTATGAGCTGTACTTCCGCACCTTCAAAACCTCGCCCAAACTGGACGAAATGCACTTCTTCTTTGCTGAATTGTTGTTCGACATGAACGAGCACGAGCGGGCGGCTGACCACTATTTGTGGGTGGCGGAAAATTCTCCTCAGAGTGTCTATCACAACAAAGCAGTGTTGAACGCGGTGTTGTCGTTAGAGAAGAAGCTGCCGACGGCTGAAGAAATTAAAAAGATTGTGGGTGAGACCACCGAGCCTGTCGAATTTGACAGCACCATCAAAAAGTTCGAAAAGGTCGTCGTGAAGTTCGTACCAGCGTCAGCCAAGAACGAAGATACGGTGGCGATCAAATACCGTTTGGCTTCGCTCTATTACTATTACAACCAGTTTGATAAAGCATTGGCGATCTTCAAAGAAATCATGAAGGAATATCCGACCACTAAGTTTGCGGAGTATTCAGCGAATCTCACTCTGGATATTTTTAATATCAAAAAGGACTACGACGGCCTGGAAAAAGCAGGACAAGAGATTTTGGCAATTCCCCAGATTGCGAGTTCGCCGGTTGGTGTGGAGATAAAAAAGATTCTGGAAAAAGCCACATTCAAGCGCGCCCAAAATTTGGAAACCAACAAGGACTACTTGGCGAGTGCTAAGCAGTTTGAAGAGTTCTCATTGAAGAATGCGGGTTCAAAGCTTGCCGTCTCGTCGCGCTTCAATGCCGCGGTTAACTATGAGCGCGCGGGCGATATGTTTAAAGCGATTTCGATGTATATGGCGGTCCTAAAAGGGGCGGATGGGGCTGGTCATGAGGACCTAAAGAAAAAGTCATTGAAGTTTATCGCGATTCTGTATGAAAAGACCGGCCAGTACAAAGCTGCCGCCGATTTCTTTGAAAAGTATGCCAACGAAAACACCAAGTCCGACCGTGACACGGCTGCCAAGTTCTACTTCAATGCCGGGGTGATCCGCGACGGTATGAACTTCTTCAATGCCGCTCTTGATAATTATCAAAAGTCATTTGACCTCAACAAAAAGCGAGACCGCGCTGAAGTCGTATTCTTGATGGCAAAGGTTTGGGAGAAGCGCGGTAACAAATCGCGCGCCAAGAACTACTATAAACAATATATTGATCTGCAACCCGCAAACGGCGCAGCGCTTGTCGAGGCCGTATTTACCATTGCAAAAATCGACGAGAGCCAAGGTAACCGCACACTTTCTGAAGAGGGTTTTAAGAGAACCATCTCGGTGCAAAGAAGCCTGGCGAAGTCAGGGCAAAATGTCGGTGTTTCCTATGCTGCCGAAGCGCAGTTCAAGTTGGTTTACAAGATTTATGAAGAATTAAAGGGCATCTCCATCAAAGGAAGTCAGGCGGCGCAGGCCCAAGCTGTACAAAAAAAGCTGGATCTCGTGACTCGGCTCAAAGAGAGTCTTAAGCCGGTCATTCAATATGACGACGGACCGATGGTTGTTGCTTCGTTGGCTTTGATGGGACAAGCCAATCAGCACATGAGTGCGGCCCTTTACAAAGCTCCCAAACCCAGTGGACTCACGCCTGAGCAGTTAAATGAGTACATGGCGGGAGTGGACAAGGTGGCCAAACCTTTTCAGGAAGAAGCTCTCAAGAGTTATCAAAGCGCAATTGAGAAGGGTTACCGCCTCGAAGCTTACAACCAGTGGCTCAAAGTGGCGGCGATCGAAGCCGCAAATTTAAATAAAGAACAGTCCCCTGACTTTGGCGAAGAGGCAATCTTGACTCAGCTTCCTGACGACTTAGGAATGTAGAATGAAGAAGTATTTAGTCCTACTCCATCTGATCGCTCTTTTCGGTTTGCCGATGTTAACGGCAACAGCGATGCAATTTGACGACATGGAGGGTGTCGACGAAGAGGTGGGTGCGGCCGACAATTCGGCGGCTGACGCGCCTGATGAGGGAGAGCCGGCGGAAGAAATTAAGCCGCAGGTTGAAGTCACCAAAGAAGATCTAAATGAACTCAAAGATGCCAAGGCCAAAAACCTCGAGCCTCGAATTATCACGGCGACGGCCAAGGTTTTAGGGCGAGATCCAAACAATCTTTTGGCCTTGAACACCTTGGCGGTGTTTTACTTTCGCGAAAAGAAATTCGGCTTAGCAAAGATCATTCTCAATCGGGCCTTGGCCGCTCATCCGAACGAGCCCGCCCTGCACAATAACTTGGGAGTCGTCTACCTCAGCGAAGGTGATCAGCGTGCCGCAATTAAGTCACTTAAGAAAAGCCTGGAAGTTGATTCGGGCTATGCGATTGGTGCGACGAACTTGGCATCTATATATTTAGAGTATCGCGACTTCAATCGCGCTTTGGCGCCGCTTGAAAGTGGCTATAAGATCGTCAAGGGAACTCTGCGAGAAGGCAAAGCCGAAGCCGTTGGGGTGGCAAACAATTTGGCAGTCGCTTTAAGTGCGCAAAATCAGGGAAGCAAGGCGCGTGACATTTACGAGGAAATTATGCGAGGGGATTCAAGGAATGTTACTGTTTTGCTAAATTATGCTATACTTTTAGTCGAGCGATTAAAGGTCAAGGATGAAGCTTTGAAGGTGATCAGTAAGATCAAATTTATCGCTGATAACCCTAAGGCTATTCGACAAGCTGAAGAGCTTGAAAAGAAGGCCAAGTCCTTGGACTGAGACTAGGGGTTAGCAGTGAAGGGGCATATGAAAAGGTACTTTTTCGCTCTCATGTCAGTTTTCTTTTTATTTACTGGCGTGACTACATCTTACGGCAAAGAAGAAGCCGACAAAGACAAGAAACGCACCTCAATCAACTTTGAAGATGAGTTGATCGAAGGTGAAGTTAAAAAGCCCGAACTCTTTTATCTCCTCCAGAAGAAACAGTTTAACTTTAAGCGGCTCATCAAACTTCGCGAGAACTTTCTTCCTGAAATGCGCAGGACGGCCGAAGATTTACCTCGTGGCGGGAGTGGCGAATGAAGCAGCCAATTGTCATTCGCATTTACCGAGGAAGCCAGCTCGAAGGGGTTAAGCAGTTTACCACTCCGCAGGTGGTCATTGGCAGTAACGATGAAGTGCAAATTCGTTTGAGCGACAACGATGTGTCGCCGTTGCATGCAGTGATTGAAGAGCGTGATGCCGGCTTTTACGTGTCGGATCTTGGTTCGGCAACCGGTACTCGACGACACGGCGAGCGCGTGCTGGATGATCGCATCGAATCTGGTGATGTGATTGAAGTCGGACCATTCCGCCTGGAGTTCTTTGTTGGTGTGCCCAAACCATTGGCGCCACCCAAGTCCGCCCCGGCACCCGCCACCAAACCGCAATCTGGCAAAGGCAAGAAGGACGTCCCGCCGCCGACTCCTAAAGAGGAGATTACCGAAAGTGGCAAGGTCATTGAAGATGGCATTACTGCTTCGGGATTTATTATCGAGGATTCCATTACCGCAAAGATCCCTGACATCGTTCCGGACCTCCGTGAAACCGAGGCTCCGAGCGGCGGCTCGTTCCGTTCTGAGACAGCCAGTGCTTCGAGTGGCATCAAAGTCGCAACAGTTAATGCCAAAGGGACCTTTGCACCGCCCAGCGAATTTAAGAATCTCAATGAGATCATTCGCCCGGGCAAGGGAACTGTCGTTGAAGTCCTGGTGGCTTGGCGAGAGCGGATTTTGACGTCACATCATTTTAACGAAAAAGGAATGGTGCGGATTGGTTCCGGGCCGGACAACGAAATTGTTTTGCCGGTGTTGGGACCGACCATTTCACACACCCTGGTTCGAATTGACTCGTTGGCAACCGTCTGTGTCACCGGCGACATGTCGGGCGAGCTGGTTTCGGAAGCGGGGGTCAAGAACTTCGGCGAACTGACTCGCAGTAATCGCTTAGTAAAAAACGCCGTGGGCTACGAAATCGGCCTGGCGCAAGGCGAGATGTTACGCGTTGGGGTGCAGGGTGATTTGATAAATATTTATGTTCGTTATGTGCCGGAGGCTCCCAAACCTCTCGTTGCGCCTCTGTTGGACCTCAGTGCCTCTGAGGTTACCGGAGTTATTTTAGCGACGGTCGTATCGCTGATTTTTGGTTTGTACATGATGATCTATGCGCCGAAGAAGCTGGATGAAGAGGCGCTCCTTGAGGAACCACTGCGCAAGGCGGTAGTTACTTTTAAGCCGCCAACCCCGACTCCGAAAGAAGTCGTAGAACCCAAGACCGAGCCGGTTCCGCAAGAAAAGAAGATTGTTAAAGTCGTAGATAAAAAGAAAGAACCTCAAGCACCATCGGCGGCTATTCAAACCAAAGAAGATCCAGGCAAAGCTGCCGAGGCTCGCCCCAATCCTAACAAGTCTCCTAAAAAGACTTTGACCTCTACTCGCCAGGGCGGAGCGATTGATACAGGCAAGAAGGGTGCGAGCCCGACCAGTGAGACGGTGGATGTGTCCAAGACGGGTCTGTTGGGCGTATTTGGCAGTCGCGGAACCCAGAAGAAACTCGACAAGGCCTATACTGGATCAGGCGAACTTCAGGGAATGGCGGACTCTGCCACCGGATTTGCGGGTGATACCGAAACAAGAGCGGGCGACAACCTGGGATCAAAAATCAAAGACACCGGGCCCGGTGGCAAAGGCACGGCGACGGTGGGAATCGCGGGAGTGGGTACTTCTGGAAAAGGCGGAACAGGAAATTTTGGCTATGGAACCGGGGGGCTCGGTAAAAAGGGTCGCATCGAGGTCCAAGTCGGAGGTCAGGAAGCCGAGTTTGTGGGCGCCATTGACCGCGAAGCGATCCGCCGCGTGATCTTGGCCAACAAGAAAGTCATTCGTACTTGCTACGAAATGGCGCTGGCTCGTAATCCAGATCTTTACGGCAAACTAGTCATTCAATGGGATATCGAAGAGCGGGGCCGTGTGACGAACGCTCAGATTGTCAGTAATACTTTGGGCAATAACACGGTTGCCACTTGTCTCGTGCAACGATTGCAAACATGGAGATTTCCGGATCCGCCACCCGATCAAATTGGCCGGGTGACCTATCCGTTTGTCTTTACATCACAATAAGAGGGAGGGAGTCACTTTGGAACAAGCAGCCTACGTAAGTCGGTGCGCCGACTACGGCAACTTTATCGGGAGAGCCTTTTGCGAGGGCGGTCCCGTTATGTATCTCATTTTAATCGTCGGAATCTTAACCGTCTTTCTAGTGCTCGAGAGAGCGATGAGTCTCTCTAAGCTCACTTTGGATAAGACGAGCTTGAATGAAAATCTCTTCAGTATGTTACTGCGCGGAGATATCAAACAGGCGATCGCCTTTTGTGACAGTCGGCCGACGCCGCTGACCAACACTCTCAAGTCCGGTTTGGTGCAAGTCATGAACAAGCGCCCGGATGAAGAAGTGCAGGTGGCGATGGATGCCGCCGTCCTTCGGGAAACGCCCCGTCTGGAAGGCTGGACTTCGTTCCTCGCGGTGTTTGGAAACGTCTCGGTGTTGATCGGACTGTTCGGAACCATTGTGGGTCTGATCACTTCGTTCGCCGGTGTGGCTGAAGCCGATGCCGCAACCAAAGCGGCGCGTTTGTCGGCGGGTATTTCGGAAGCCCTTAACTGTACGGCCTTCGGACTGCTCGTGGCGATCTGCGCGATCGTAGCCTTTGGTTTTTTTCAAATCAAAATTGGTCGGGCAATCAACGATATGCTCGAGAGCTCAATGAATCTCATGAACTTGGTTGTTTCGAATCGCGATAAGATCAAGTACTGAGTAGAGGATAGTTATGGCCCAAATTAGTGATGGCGATGATGAACGGTCCGCATCGGTAGATTTAAATATCGTGCCGTTCATTGACTTGATGAGCGTGTGCATCATCTTTCTGCTCATCACCGCAGTATGGTCACAAGTCTCGATGATTCAAATTGGTAGCTCGATCTATGGCAAAAAATCGGAGCTGGAACCGGCGAAACCTCCTCCCCGCGCGGAAATCCCGTTTCGATTGGATGTCAAATCGGAAGGTTACCATGTCGTCGTAGGGCAAAAGTCAGTTGTGATCCCTAAGCTTAATGGCGACTATGACTATATAAAATTGGTAGAAGAACTGAAAACGGTAAAAGAACTCTATCCTGAAAAAATTGACGCTGTGATCACCATGTCTGATGACTTGGAATACGGATTTCTCATCAAAGGAATGGATGCTCTTCTCACCTCGGGATTTCCAGAAATTTCAGTCGCAACAGGAGGGGTGAAGTAGTGCCTATCCATGTACCAGGTCATCGAAATCGGTCCGGACGAGCCAAGAAGCCGAAGAAACGCAATGCGGTTGCAGTGCTGTCGCTAACGGCGATGGTCGACATGTTTACCGTTCTTACGGTCTTCCTTCTGCAAAACTATGCGACCACCGGTGAAGTGATCTTTATCCCGAAAGAAGTAAAACTCCCGCAAGCTCACACCGTCAAAGAACTCAAACCTTCGAACGTGGTGGTCATCTCCAGTGACCGGATCATGGTCAATAACGATCAAGTCGCTGAGTTTCAAGCGGTGAAGGAACAGCAGGACTGGGATATTCCGGCCCTCAAAGATCGCGTGGTAGCGCTGATCGAGGAAGGCAAAAAAGAAGAGTCAACGCTGGGTAGTCGAGTGCGCAAGGCGATGACGGACTCCAAAGAACCTGGTGCTGCGGAAGAGGAAGAGGATCAAGTTCCTCAGTATATGAAGATCACGATCCAAGCCGATAAGTCGGTTGATTTTCTCACGGTCAAAAAAGTCATGTACACCGTGACGGAAGCGGGAATTGCCGAAATCAATTTTGCGGTGATAAAGCTTCCTGATGAAATCAAAGAACCGTCAGGTGACGGCTCCTAAGCTCGAGCCTTTAAACTATTCGATCAAGCGGCATTACGTACGGAAGTCGTGAGTGCAGAGTGTTTGATGTACTCAATCAAGATCGACTTGGACTCAGTCGAAATCTGACTAAATTGAATCCCCGTGTAGCCGCTTTCGGTGGTGTAGCGAACTTCGCCCTTAACGCGAATCGGTTCCGTTAGCGAGGAACTCTTGATCTCCATTTGGATTTCCTGCCCAGGATGAACACCATTAAGGCCCGTGACCCCGACACCGCCTTGGCTGACCGTGTGGAGCTGCGCGATCGTAATGAGATCGTCTTTGTTGATGGTGATCGTTCCCTTGATTCGAGCCCGAGGGTGTTCGCGACGGTTAACGCCGACTTCATCCATCACATCATGAAATTCATAGACTGGCGCCCAGCCCTTCATGCCTTTGCTCCAAAGCATGACACCTTGAAAGGAAGTGAGTTTGGTTAGGGCGGAGACCAGCTCCTCCCGACTCATAGGGCCATGAGACTGGCCATCGGCGGCGAAATGCCAGCGGCGATTTTCGACGGAAAAGACTTGGTTTTCTTGTAAGCGGGGCAACTCTTTTTCCCACCACGCGAGCGAGCGCCAATCGGTTTGTCCTCTTCCCCAAATTAAGCAGTTGGGGGGTAGACGCCCCATCTTGCCCTTGACCTCTTCAGTCGAGAAAGGACCGCTCACATCTTCATCAATCGTCAAAAACCACTTGCTCATACCCCACACTTTTCGGCAGTCTAAGTCCTTAACTTTAGATGGAAAACGGGTGCGTTAAATGGACCCTGGACCTCATCTGACCATGAGCTCCGGTACCATTCTTGCGAAGAGTGGAGAAACTCGCGAAGTTCGTGCCAAATCCGTGCTAAACTATTGTTAGCGAAGGGTGTTTTTAACCATGAAGATCGGTAAATTTCTCTTGGGACTGCTGATTGTTCTC
Source organism: Bdellovibrionales bacterium (assembly GCA_020850475.1). Classification (GTDB taxonomy): domain Bacteria; phylum Bdellovibrionota; class Bdellovibrionia; order Bdellovibrionales; family UBA1609; genus JADZEO01. The sequence goes on from JADZEO010000160.1 coordinate 13,402, forward strand.
CTTGTTGTGGAGATTCTCGTGGTTGCGCCCAGAGATGTTGACCAATCCGAGTCAGAAGCAGTTAAAGATGAGCCGCAAGAGCCGGCCTCGGGTATTGAGCAGCTGATGCGCGGGGCTCACCTAGTTGAAACGCGCGAAGGGGAAAAAGAGTGGGAGTTGTGGTCCGACACTGCCACCAGTTACAAGCAGAAAGCCCAGTGGTCACTTCAGACGGTAAAGACCCAGTTTTTTGGTAAGGATGGCGTGCATTTTATCGTTACAGGAGAACGGGGTTCGGTGCAGGTCCAGACGACGGATATGACGGTCTTGGGCAACGTGAAAATCCGTTCGTCCAACGGCTACGTGTTTAAGACTGAAGCGGTTGAGTATCACTCGGTTCAGCGGAGATTGATTGCACCCAAACCGGTGACCATGTGGGGACCTCAGGATGAAACCGGGAACTCCCTGTTTTTGCGCGGCCAAAGTCTAGAGGCTGACCTCAACAACGCACTGATGACGGTTCACCGTGATGTCAAAGGCGAGAAGTCATTTAAGGGCGACAAGCGATTGCAAATCCGCAGTCAGCGAGCAGATTTTAGCGGCAAATCCAACTTGGCGCGATTTTCGGGCGAAGTGGTGATGGACTTTGAGTCGATGCGGATTACTGGACCAGAGGCGGTTTTTGAGTACGGTCCGGATGCGAATCTGGTCAAGTCCGTGCACGTCTCGGGGGGCGTTCGGGTGAGTGACCTCGATAAGTGGGCGACCTCTCAAAAAGTAAGTGTTAACTTTGACAAAGATAAATATGTTTTTCGGGGGAACCCGAAGGTTGTGCAAAACAATGATGAGTTGCAAGGAGAGGAAATTGTCTTTCTTGAGGGGGGCCGCAAAGTCGAAGTGCTTAAGGCCCGCGCCAAAGTGGATAAGTCTCGATTGGAGAAAGTGAATTGAATCAGCTGAGCATCCAAAACATTTCGAAAAAATTTAAGCTCCGACAAGTGGTCAAAGGGGTTTCCTTTAAGGTCCAGTCGGGTGAAATCGTCGGTCTCCTAGGTCCCAATGGAGCGGGCAAAACGACCAGTTTTTATATGGTAGTGGGGCTTCTGAGCCCCGATGAGGGAGAGATCACTCTCAATGACCGGGCAATTGGATCATTGCCGATGTACAAGCGAGCCCGGATCGGTCTGAGTTACCTGCCCCAGGAGGCAAGTATTTTTCGCCGCCTGACAGTTGCCGAAAACATTATGGTGGCACTCGAGGCCCACGGCTATACGGGTTCCGATAAACTCGAGCGCCTGGACCAGCTCCTCACGGAATTTCGCATCGACCACGTCCGCGACAGTTATGGCTACTCTCTCTCGGGAGGGGAGCGGCGGCGGGTTGAAATTGCCCGGGCTTTGGCCGGGCAGCCCAAGTTTCTGCTGCTCGACGAACCTTTTGCGGGAATCGATCCCATCGCTGTCGGCGATATCCAAGAAATCATTCGCCAGTTGAAGGCCAAGGGCATCGGGGTCTTGATTACTGACCACAATGTTCGCGAGACACTTGGTATCTGCGATCGAGCCCACATTCTCAAGGAGGGCAAGATCGAAGTCGAGGGAAGTGCCCAGGAAGTGGCGCAGTCGCCTGTTGCCAGAAAGTTTTATCTAGGCGAAAATTTTAGACTGTAGGAGTGATGGAATGGCAATGAACCTGAAGATGAGTATGAAGCTTTCGCAGCAGCTGCGGATGACCCCACAGCTGCAGCAGGCGATTAAGCTCCTCCAGCTCTCGCGAATGGAGCTCGAAACCCAGGTTCGTAAAGAATTGACCGAAAATCCGGTGCTCGAGGAAATCCAAGAGACCACCGAAGATGACCCCGCTCCCAAGGCCGCCACCACCAGTGAGGATTCTCGAACGACAGGGACCGAGGTGCCCGAGGGCGGCCAAGATCAAGACCCCCGTAAGCAGGACGAGTTTGATTGGGACACCTATTTTGAAAACCAGTATAAACCACCGCAGAGTTCTGGAGGTGGCAACGAAGAGATCATGAACTACGAAAACGTGATCTCGGCTCGACAAACCCTGCACGACCATCTGGTGTGGCAGGCCGGACTGGCTGGTTTTAACGAAGAAGAGATGGCACTGATCAGCGTTCTCATTTCCTACGTCGACGATGATGGGTATATCAAAATTCCACTGCAACAAATGGCAGAAGAAGAGGGACTCGACGTCGCCGATCTCGAAGATGTATTACCTTTCTTGCAAGAATTTGACCCGCCGGGAGTGGGGGCGCGAGACCTCAAAGAGTGTTTGCTGATTCAAGCCAAGCACATTGAGGAGGACACCAACGACCTGGTTCGCCTGATCAACGATCACCTCAAGGATCTCGAGAAAAAGAACTATCAAGCAATTTCCAAGGCAATGAGCATCGAAATGGCCGATGTCGTGGAAATGTGTAAAATCATTTATTCGATGGATCCCAAGCCGGGTCGGGCGTACCTGCCGCAGGACACTCACTTTATCACTCCCGACGTGTACGTTTACAAAGTGGGCGAAGAATACATCGTATCGCTGAACGAAGACGGCCTACCTCGCCTCAGAATTTCTAATCTTTATAAAAATGTGCTTAAAGGCGGCGACGCCGTCGGCGCGAACTCCGAAGCCCAGGAATACATTCAAGACAAGCTGCGATCGGCCTTGTGGTTGATCAAGTCCATTGCTCAGCGCCAACGGACCATTTACAAGGTGACCGAAAGTATCGTGCGCCACCAGCACGACTTCTTCGAAAAAGGCCCCGCGTTTATTAAGCCGATGATCTTAAGAGATATTGCCAACGACATTGGCATGCACGAGTCCACGGTCAGCCGGGTGACGACCAACAAGTACGTTCACACTCCGCGAGGGATCTTTGAGCTGAAGTACTTCTTCAATTCGGGAATTAACAAAACCGATGGTGATTCCCTGGCCAGCGAGTCCGTGAAACTCAAAATTAAGCAACTGGTCAGTGAAGAAGATGTTAAAGATCCCCTCTCAGATCAGCGGATTGTGGAACTACTCAAGAAGGACGGGATCAAAATCGCTCGCCGCACAGTTGCGAAGTACCGCGACGTTTTAAAAATCTTGCCATCCTCAAAGCGTAAGAAGTACTTCTAGGCGCATGGAAATTTCCTACCTCAAAACTCCCGTCGGGTGGCTTAAGCTCACAGTGATTGACCATTGCGTGGCGGGCATCGAGCGCGCCGCCACGGGCCGTAAAGGTTCGTCCCGGTCCCCTTCACGAGTGATGAATGATCTGCGGACCCAGCTGACCGAGTATTTTGCAGGGGAGCGCAAGGCCTTTAATTTGCCCCTCAAACCCACCGGAACGGCCTTTCAATGGCGGGTGTGGAACCGCATGGCCCGCATTCCCTTTGGTCAGACCATGTCCTACGGTGATCTTGCGGCGGCCGTGGGCACCCCGGGCGGGGCTCGAGCCATAGGCTCAGTGTGTGGGCGCAATCCCTGGTTGATACTGATTCCTTGCCACCGCGTGCTGGCTGCCCATGGCAAGATTGGGGGCTTTTCAGGCGGTGTGCGGCTCAAGCGACGTATTTTAGCGCTGGAGAATATCACCCCCGCCGAGTCATTGTCTCAAAATGAGAATCAGCAATAGACCTCGAATCTGATTTTTTTCCTGCCGATAAGACTAATGTCTGAGAATCATCCCCTAAGTCTGGGAAAGGTTTTTTTGGCATGCAGATGCCCTTCCGTTTAAAGAAATCAATTCGGCACAATTACCCACGTAGAGGAAAGGAGTTGGCATGAAAGTCAGCTGCCAGTTTAAGAGTTTGCAGTGGTCCGATGCTTTGGTCGATTATACAGAGGAGAAACTTCAAAAGGTTAAAAAGTTTGAGTTGAAACCCATCCAAGTTCACGTCACCTTTAGTGCGGAGCGACATCGCAAGTCAGTCGAAATGCACATCGTTGGACATTCTGTGTCGATTTCGGGTCGGGGCTACGCGGACAACTTTAACGAGGCAGTGGATAGTGTGGTGGCGAAGGTGACTCGCCAACTTTCCAAGCGCAAGCAGAAGATCAAAAAGCACAAGTCCTTTGAACTCAGCAATGCCGGTCAACTTGACTTGGTGAATGCGCAGATGGAGTTCATGTCACCCGAGGATCCGGACGACGATATCAAAAAGGCCGGCTAAGCCTCAGCCAAAAGCGAGGGCCATTGTAAAAGGACTAACCTTCGAGGTTGGTCCTTTTTGTTTTATTGACCCCCCCATTTATACCCTGTTAACTAAGTCGTTTTAAGCCGATCTGGCGAGGGCAATCTATGCGCAATTATCTTTTTACCAGCGAATCAGTTTCCGAGGGTCATCCCGATAAGATGGCCGACCAAATTAGCGATGCGATTCTTGATGCCTACTTGGCGGGGGATCCGCGGAGTCGGGTGGCGTGTGAGACCATGATTAGCACCGGTTTTGTGATGGTGGCCGGCGAGGTCACTTCCAAGGCCCATATCGAAATTCCGGATACGATCCGTCAAACCATTCGCGAAATCGGGTACACGCAAACCGACATGGGCTTTGATTGCAACACCTGTGCGGTCCAAGTGGCGCTCAATCGACAAAGCCCTGATATTGCGATGGGTGTTGATGCCAACGGCGGCCACGAACAAGGGGCTGGTGATCAGGGGATTATGTTTGGCTATGCCGTGAATGAAAGTCCTGAACTGATGCCGTTGACGATGTCCTTGTCCCATAAGTTGGTCAAGGAGCTGGCGCAGTTGCGCAAATCGGGCAAAGTAAATTTTCTGCGCCCCGATGCTAAGAGCCAGGTCACCATCGAGTATGTCGACGGTAAGGCCCGTCGGATAGATACCATTGTTATTTCCACTCAACATTCTCCTGAGGTCGGCCAAAAGGACATCAAGGCCTATGTGCAGGACGAACTCATTCCCAAGGTGATTCCTCGAGAGTGGATGGACGCTAAAACCAAATTGCTGGTGAACCCGACCGGCCGTTTTGTGGTCGGTGGTCCAATGGGCGACTGCGGACTGACGGGGCGAAAAATCATTGTCGACACCTATGGGGGCCATGGTGCTCATGGTGGTGGAGCTTTCTCTGGAAAAGATCCATCCAAAGTGGACCGCTCGGCGGCCTACGCTGCTCGCCATGTAGCCAAGAACATTGTTGCGGCCGGCTTGGCCGACAAGGTCTTAGTGCAATTGGCCTACGCTATCGGCGTGGCTGATCCGGTGAGTGTAATGGTTAACGACTACGGCACGGGCAAAGTTGAGCCCGAGATCTTGGCTCAAGCCGTGCGCCAGGTTTGGAGTCTCAAGCCTGCGGACATTATCGCTCAATTTGACTTGCTCAAACCGCGCTATAAAAAGACGGCTTCTTACGGTCATTTTGGACGCGAGGGTGCTGAGTTCACTTGGGAAAAAGTCGACAAGGTGGACCAACTCAAGGATGTTGTGAAATCTCTGGCTTAATGTATTGCAACGTATGGTAACTTGGGCTAACACCTTGTTATGCCAAAAAAAATAGCCACGACGGTCTACATTACCGAAGAACAACAGCAGTTATTGAAGGAACTCAATCAGCGATCGCGAGTCCCCATTGCTGAGTTTATCCGGCAGGGGATCGATATGGTTTTGTTGAAGTACCAAAACCTTTTGCCTGGGCAGATTCCTTTAGAACCGCTGCCGCTGGGTCGCCCGAGCTCGGACGTAGAACAAGCTCAAGTATTGGAAGTTTAATCAACATGACTCAGCCCCAATTTATCCGCAACTTCTCGATCATCGCGCATATTGATCACGGCAAATCGACCTTAGCCGACTGCCTTTTGAAGGCCACTGGAGCACTTTCCGACCGCGAAGCCAAAGACCAATTTCTTGATAACATGGATTTGGAGAGAGAGCGGGGGATTACTATTAAGGCTCAAACCGTGCGGCTCCGCTACCAAGCGAAGGATGGCAACGTTTACCAAATCAATTTGATCGATACCCCCGGACACGTCGATTTTACTTATGAAGTGTCGCGTTCGCTCGCCGCCTGTGAAGGGGCAATACTCGTAGTGGATGCCGCCCAAGGAGTTGAAGCTCAAACTTTGGCGAACGTGTATTTGGCGCTCGATAATAATCTCGAAATTATTCCCGTCCTCAATAAAATCGACCTGCCCTCGGCAGATCCCGAAGGGGTGCGTAAGCAAATCGAAGAGGCCATTGGTCTCGATACCTCTCACGCGGTACTTGCCAGTGCCAAAGAAATGAAAGGGATCGACGAAATTCTCGAGGCCGTGGTGAAGTTGGTTCCAGCGCCCAAGGCGGATCGCACACTCCCTCTGCGCGCTTTGATTTTTGATTCTTGGTTTGATTCTTACCAAGGGGTGGTCGTGCTCTGTCGAATCGTCGACGGCTCACTCAGAAAAGGCGATCGAGTTAAGTTTATGGCCACCGATCGGGATTACGAAGTTTTAAAGTTGGGTGTTTTTGCACCATTCGCCAAAGACTTGGACCAATTGGACGCCGGCGAGGTGGGATTTATCATTTGCGGGATTAAGGACATCCGTGACGTGAAGGTGGGTGACACGGTTACTGCCGCTCGCAACGGCGCCACCGAGGCGTTACCCGGTTTTCGCAAAATCAAACCGATGGTTTTTGCGGGAATTTTCCCCGTCATTTCTTCGGACTATACCAACCTGAAAGATGCTTTGGAGAAGTTGGTCCTTAATGATTCGAGCTTGAGTTATGAAGTCGAGTCTTCAGCGGCACTGGGGTTTGGCTATCGTTGTGGTTTCCTCGGGCTCTTGCATATGGAGATTGTACAGGAGCGTTTGGAGCGCGAGTTTAATCTCGATCTGATCACCACGGCGCCGACAGTAATTTACAAAGTTTTTATGACTGACGGTGTGGTGATGGAGTTGGAAAACCCGGCTAAACTTCCTGATGTTTCCCGGATCGAACACATGGAAGAACCCATGGTGCGCGTGACAATTCATACGCCTTCTGAACACATCGGCGGAATCTTAAAACTTTGTGAAGACAAGCGCGGTGTTCAGTTAAAAATGGAGTATGTCTCTGAGACCAAAGTCATGATTGACTATCGGCTGCCGTTGAATGAAATCGTCTTGGATTTTTATGATAAGCTGAAGTCCATTTCTCGCGGCTACGCTTCCTTAGAATATGAGATTGCTGACTATGAAACCGCCGACCTTGTGAAAATGGATATTTTGATCAATGGCGAGCCCGTGGATGCGCTTTCAGTCATTGTGCATCGTTCGAAGGCGGATTGGCGCGGCAGACAACTCGCTAAAAAACTCAAGGAACTGATTCCGCGACAGCAGTACCAAGTTGCCATTCAGGCCGCAATTGGCGCTAAGATCATCGCCCGTGAGACTCTGGGTGCGCTCAGAAAAGACGTGACAGCCAAATGTTACGGAGGCGATATTACTAGGAAGCGCAAACTTTTGGAGCGCCAAAAAGAGGGAAAAAAGCGCATGAAGGCGATCGGCCAGGTCGATGTCCCTCAGGAAGCTTTTCTCGCCATCTTGAAGGTGGAGGATTAATTTGAAAACGGGGCGGTTGTTCTGGACCGAAGGTGCGGGATCCTTTTTGATCGCCGTGCTTATCGCCCTGACTATTCGTTGGGCTTTTATTGAGGCCTACGTGATCCCCTCCGGCAGCATGCTCCCGACTCTTCTGGTTCACGATCACATTTTTGTTAATAAGCTCATTTACGGGCTTCGCATTCCCTTTACCTCAGATTGGCTGGTTAAGTTCACTGGTCCAAAGCGGGGCGAGGTGATTGTGTTTCGCTATCCGGAAAGGCCCAATCTCTATTACATCAAGAGGGTCGTTGGTCTTCCCGGCGATCGGGTTTTTTATGAAAACGGGAGCCTCTTTGTGAATGAACAGCCCGTTGAAAAGCAGGTCCCTCAGGCCTTGATGGCGGAAATGAATTGGGTCAAGGATGAGCACTTTCCCGGTGATGGCCCTGGCGGTAAAGGTCGATATGTTCATTGGGAAGAGCGGTTAGGACAATCACTCCATAGTATTTTGCTGAAGACCGAAGATCAAACGAACGTGGCGTATGGTCCCTACGAAGTCCCCGAAGGGCACTTTTTTGTGATGGGCGATAACCGGGATAATTCCCAGGACAGTCGGTTTTGGGAACCAGGTAAACAATTTGTGCCCCAAGAGTACCTCGTCGGGCGGGCGATGTTTGTGTGGCTCAGTTGCGACAAGACTCTTCCGGTGGTTTCTTTTCTTTGTAATCCAGTAGCTTTGCGTTGGGATCGCTTTTTCTACAATGTCCACTGATTCAAGTTTATCCACGCCAAGTGGTCCAAGCTCTGACTCTCAAAAATCGCGTCCAAATCGGCGGGCTTCTCTAGGAAGGGCCATTGGGAGTTTTACTGGCGCGGTTCTTCTCATCCTCACTCTGCGCTGGGCGGTGGCGGAACCTTATGTGATCCCCTCGGGCAGTATGTTTCCAACTCTCCTGATTCATGATCATATCCTGGTAAACAAGCTCGCATTTGGAGTGCGAGTGCCCTTCACCAAGCGTTGGCTGGTCAAGTTCGCGCAGCCCCGCCGCGGGGACGTGGTGGTTTTTCGAAGTGTCGAAGATGATGGTTTTTTTATGATCAAGCGGGTGGTCGGGTTACCCGGCGACACCGTCGCCCTGGATGCCGAGGCTCGCTTGTTGATTAATGGCCAGGCCCTCGACCGAACCCCTCTCGAATACGAGGTACCTGGAGAGAATTCAGGCGAGGTGGCAAACCAGGATCCCTATTATCGAGTCACTCCAGCGGATATTGGTGGGGAGTTTAAGATATTTGATTTTTTCGAGGAAACTCTGGAAGGGCGAAAGCATCGGGGGATGCAAAACCGAGGCAGCTATCGCTGGCCCGAGGAACCTTTTCAGGTCCCGCCAGGAGAGGTTTTTCTGATGGGTGATAACCGCGACAATTCTCGAGACAGCCGAACCTGGGGAAGCCTACCGGTGGACAACCTTTTGGGTCGAGCTTCCTTTGTGTGGTTGAGTTGCACGCAAACTCTAAAGACCGCGCCCTTTCTCTGTGATCCGGTTCATTTGCGTTGGCGGCGTTTTTTTCATTGGATTCACTGAGGAGTTACGATGGGACCGAAAAAATCCGGCCACTCCGTCCTCCAGGTTTCATTGAAGTTTCTTCTCCGCGAGTATGCCGAAGCCCTCGTTTTGGCTGTGGTGTTGGCACTCGTGGTTCGGGCTTTTGTGGTGTCGGCTTATCGAATTCCAACCATGGCCATGTCACCGACCCTGTTGCCTGGCGATTTTATCTTTGCCTTTAAATTACCCTTCGGTTTTCAACCTCCACTGAGTGGGGGTGACCGAATCGGGGGACGCGCCCCTCATCGCGGCGAAGTTGTCATCTTTAAGTGCCCTCAGGATACCAGTCTCAGTTGTATCAAGAGGGTGATTGGACTTCCTGGGGATCGCATTGAAATTCGCGGGAAGCGCTTAATGATCAATAGCAAAAGAGCCACTTATCGGGAAGCGAAGGGTTTTGATCTGGGGACCGTGGCGGGCGGAGCGCGAGCGGCCGTGGTTGACGAGGCCTGGGGGAAGTTTCGGCACCCGATTTTAGTTGGAACAAGTAGGACCTCGGAAAATTTTGGTCCCCTCGTGGTCCCTCCCGGTCACTTCTTCGTCCTTAGTGACAACCGCGATCACGAAGAAGACTCGAGAAAGTGGGGTTTTATCCCGTTTCGTTCCCTCGAGGCTCGGGCCGGCTTTATTTGGTTGAGTTTGGGATGGCGTGAGGGCCAAAAGGGGTATTTGCCTACGCCCCGCTGGAAGCGCGTGCTGCAGACTGTCGATTGACTGTCTGGCACCCCCATGATAGCATGCCCCCTTAATGTCATTTGTCGGCCAATCCTTTCTTAGCGTCGAAAACCTTAACTCCCAACAATTGAAACTCCTTTTTGATCGAGCGAAACTCTTCAAAAGCGAATTTGCTAAGCGTCGGTCGATTGACCACTTGATCAAGAACCGTCCGAAGAGTCCGAAGCTGCTGGCCATGGTTTTCTTGGAACCCAGCACCCGAACGCGGATTAGTTTCCAAACTGCTGCCTATCGTCTTGGGCTGGAGTCATTTGTTTTCGATAGCGCCACGACCACCAGCCTGAGCAAGGGAGAAACCCAGTCCGACACGCTCAAGAATATTGCAGCGATGCTGCCCGATCTCTTGATTCTTCGTTACGGAAATTCCGCGGAAGTCGAGACCACCATCCCCCACCTGAATTGTCCGGTGATTAACGCCGGGAGTGGCATTACTGAGCACCCCACTCAGGCCCTGCTGGATGCCTTTACCATCCAAGAAGCCCTCGGCAACTTAAAGGGAAAAAAGGTTCTCATTGTTGGCGATGTCGCCCACAGTCGTGTGGCTAATTCGAACTTAAGGCTTTTGAGTCACCTGGGCGCTAAAGTCGCGGCCTGTGGCCCGGAATATATGCTGCCTAAAACTGAGGCATGGAAGAGAATCAACCATTTTGCAGATCTGAACGAGGCGGCCGGTTGGTGCGATGTCCTGATGGGATTGAGGGTGCAAACCGAGCGGCATGGCGAAAAGAGTGAAGCCTTTGTCCTCGCCGAGTACCGAGATAAGTACCAGGTGACTGAACAGCACTTGAAGATCATGGGTCCAGGTGGTTTACTGATGCACCCAGGTCCAGTCATTCACGGAGTCGAATTTTCGCCCGAGGTCTTACGGAGTCGTCAGTGTTTGGTACTTACACAGGTGACCAACGGGGTCTTTGTGCGAGCCGCCCTGTACACCCTGATGCTGGGTTTGGAAGTTGAGAGTAACTGATGGAACAGTCCGGATATTTAATTCTCGAAACCGGCGACGTTTTTGTCGGCCGATGGCTCGGTGGAACGGACCGCGCCGGTGAGATTGTTTTTAACACTTCTCATTCGGGCTATGAGGAAATGGCCACCGACCCCTCCTACTTCAGCCAAATTCTGATCACCACAGCCTCCATGCAGGGAAATTACGGAGAGAGCGACGACTTCTGGGAGTCGCAGCAGATTTATATCAATGGGTTTGTTTGCTTAGAGATGCAGAATTCTTCGCGCGACGGTTCATGGAAGGACAAGCTGGTGGGATGTGGGGTGCCGGTGCTTGACCAAGTCGACACGCGGCGGTTGGTCACGCGACTTCGAGAGCGGGGGACCGTGTGGGGAGCGTTGGTACAGGCGGTGTCGGAATCCACAGCTCGAGCTAAGGCGGGGACGCTCATTGGACAAGCCAAAAACCTCGATCCCGATTGGGCTCATTTGGTGAGTTCAAAAGAACCTCAGGAGATTCGCGGGGATGTTAACGACGGTCCGAGGGTCGCGGTTATTGACTTTGGTTGCAAGAAAAACATTTTGCGGGAACTCAAACAGCGCACGTCGCAAGTCAGGGTCTTTCCTTGTCGGACTTCGGCCCAGGAAATTCGCCGTTGGAATCCAGACGGTATATTGCTGTCCAATGGCCCGGGCAATCCCGCCGACGTAAAGATCGCGGTCGAAACGGTGCGAGACTTGTTGGGTTGGCGATTTATTTTTGGGATTTGCATGGGGCATCAGATCCTCTCGTTGGCCCTTGGTGCGACGACCTATAAATTGAAATTCGGCCACCGAGGAAGCAACCACCCAATTCGTGACGACGTCTTGAAGTCAGTGTATGTTACCAGCCAAAATCATGGTTATGCTGTCGAGGCCAAGTCTCTTCCGTCTGGAGTCAAGGTGACTCACGTCAACCTTAACGACAACACTATTAGCGGCATTCAGTTTGAGGCTAAGAAGTGTTTGAGTGTTCAGTTCCATCCGGAGAGTCACCCAGGGCCTCATGATGCAGTTGGCTTGTTCGATTACTTTGTGAAGCAGTTGTTATGAACTACGATGGATTGATTGGAAAAATGATGCAGCAGTTTTCAACCGGTGATTTTCTCACTGAGGTTAATGCTGCTAAGAAGCAGTTCTTCGAAAGCGCTGGAGTATTCGATGAGTATTCCACTGACTTTGAACAAAAAATGTCTCAGTTTGTCGACTGGTTTTTGTTTTCTCGGCCCTTTGCCAGCCAGGGTGATCCTCCGATAAAAGCCGCCCGCAACGGGGGCCTACGACTCAATCTGAATGCAGACGAAGTTAATTTGTTGGAAAATCTCGATCAGAGCCGTCATAGTTTGTTTGAGTTTTTGAAAACCAAAAATAGCGACGTCTATTTGCGCGATCTGTTTGCCAACGAAAAACTCATTCTCAAGAATTCAGCGGTGACGATTGGTTTTGAAAAGGATCAGATTTTTGAGGCGCGTTTGATTCCGTACCAGGAAACCTTTGTTTTCACCCATTCGTTTTGTTTTCATCCCCCCAAGGCCTCCAAGTACATACTCAAGGAAATCAAGCGGGTGCGAAAGATCAAGAACGAGGAGGAGCGGCTACGCGAAAAAGAAGCCCTCATCATGAAGCTGTTTAAGATGCGGTATAAATTTGAGCAGTACCGGCACGTCGATATCAAAGAGATTTACACTAACGAACCTAGATTGAGAATTTAGTTTTGGGCAAGCGTGAAGACCTTCGCAAAATCGTACTCCTAGGCAGCGGGCCGATTGTCATCGGTCAGGCCTGTGAGTTTGATTATTCAGGGACCCAGGCCTGTAAGGCCTTAATGAAGGAGGGCTACGAAGTCGTCCTCATCAACTCCAATCCGGCCACCATTATGACGGATCCGGAGCTGGCCACTCGAGTCTACATCGAACCTTTGAAACTGCCTTTCGTAAAGAAGGTTTTGGAACGCGAACGTCCCGATGCCTTGATCCCAACCCTCGGGGGACAGACGGCTCTTAATTTGGCCTTAGAACTCAATGAAGCGGGTATTCTTAAGGAGCTGGGAATTGAGCTGCTGGGAGCGCGAGTTGACACCATCAAAGCGGCCGAAGACCGAGAGCGATTTCGCGATATCTTGGATTCGATTGGAGCGAAGTATCCAAAGAGCGAAATGGTGCGAACCTTTGAGCAGGGGCTGCAAGTCGCCGAAACCATCGGCTTTCCCTTGATCCTTCGCCCGAACTACACCTTGGGGGGCGGCGGCGGCGGGGTGGCCTTTTCTCTCGAAGAGTACAAAGGAAAGATTGCCACGGCTCTTCACGAGAGTCCCACTTCTGAGGTTTTGGTCGAAGAAAGCATCATGGGCTGGAAGGAATTTGAGCTCGAGGTGATGCGCGACAAGGCTGGAACTTTTGTCGTCATTTGCTCCATCGAAAACATCGATCCTTGTGGGGTTCATACCGGCGACAGCATCACCGTGGCACCTCAGCAGACCCTCACAGATCGCCAGTACCAGGCGATGCGGGATGAAGCTAAAAAAATCATTGAATCCGTCGGCGTGGAAACGGGAGGGGCCAATATCCAATTTGCGGTTCATCCTCAGACCGGCGAACGACTGGTGATTGAGATGAATCCCCGGGTCAGCCGCTCTTCAGCTCTTGCAAGTAAGGCGACCGGATTTCCCATTGCTAAGATAGCGGCGTTACTTGCCGTGGGCTACCGCTTGGACGAAATTCGCAACGACATTACCGGCACCACACCCTCTTGTTACGAGCCGGCTTTAGATTATGTGGTTACTAAAATTCCGCGGTTTGCATTCGAAAAATTTGCTGGTTCCAAAGATGTGCTGACCACGCAAATGAAGAGTGTAGGCGAGGTCATGGGTATCGGCCGCACCTTCAAAGAGTCCTTGCAAAAGGCTGTATGCTCTTTAGAGGCGCAACCAGAGGGGTTTCCGGTTGTCACGTGCACACACGATCTGGTGACTTACCCTAACAGTAACCGCCTCTTCCACCTGTATCAGGCGTTTCGCGACGGTTTGTCGGTCGAAGAAGCCAATCACTTAACCCAGATTACCCCCTGGTTTTTAGAGCAGATCAAGGAGCTCGCGGATTTCGAAAAGGTCTTGTCGAGAGAGTCATTGACGACTGAACTCATCAGGAAAGCGAAGCGCTTAGGGTTTGCGGATGCGGCAATTGCAAAATGGTCGAATCGGCCAGTGGAAGACGTTCGTTCTTCTCGGTGGAAGGCAGGAATTGTTCCTTGTTACTTCCAAGTCGATACTTGCGCGGCGGAGTTTGCTTCGTCGACACCATATTTCTACTCCACTTATTGGAGTCACCCCGAGCCTCGTACCCCCCATAAAGAAACGGTGGCGCTACTCGGCAGTGGACCGAACCGGATCGGCCAGGGCATCGAGTTTGATTACAGTTGCGTGCGCAGCGTGCGTCAGTTTCAGCGCATGGGGCAACGAGTGGTCATGATCAATTCAAATCCTGAAACCGTTTCCACGGACTACGACACGTCGGACGAATTGTACTTCGAACCATTGACTGAGGAACACGTGCTGGAGGTTTTACGGTATGTGGAGCCCAAAGGGGTGATTTGTCAGCTCGGGGGTCAAACTCCGATCAATCTGGCCCCGTCAATTGTCGCCAATGGGTTTGCAATTATCGGTTCTTCACTTGAGGCGATCGACTTAGCAGAAGATCGTGGCCGTTTTGCGCAGGTGTGCAAAGAGTTGCAATTCAAAATCCCAGAATCCGGGATGGCTGCGGACCTCAGTGAGGCCCGGACGATTGCCGCCCGAGTGGGATTCCCTCTGATTTGCCGCCCGAGCTATGTCCTTGGCGGACGGCGAATGGAAATTATCGAGACGGAAGATGAACTGACTTCTTACTTCGAACGACACGGGGCCATCTTTACGAAAAAGGTACCTTGCCTCATGGATCAGTTTTTGGATCGCGCGTTGGAAGTCGACGTGGATCTGGTGAGGGGAAGTGACTGGTCGTTAATTGGTGGCATTATTGAACATATTGAAGCCGCCGGTGTGCACAGTGGCGATAGCATGGGTGTGCTTCCACCCCAACGACTGAAACCCGAAACCAGTGAGCGCATTGAGGCCCTCAGTCTCAGTTTGGCAGACCGGCTCGGCATTGTCGGGTTTCTCAATTTGCAGCTTGCGGTTAAAGACGATGAGATTTTCATGCTCGAAGCCAATCCCCGGTCCTCGCGAAGCGTGCCCTTTATCGCCAAGGCCAGTGCGATCCCCTTGGTTGATTTAGGGGTCATGGCCATGTTGGGATGGAATCGCGCCCGCGTGAGGCCCGAGCGATTCAAATGGAGTGAAGTCGACAAAGTCAGCGTCAAGGGCGTGGTATTTCCATTTAAAAAGTTTCCCGAGGCCGACTCGATCTTGGGACCAGAAATGAAATCGACGGGCGAGAGCATGGGACGCGGTGACGATTACTCAGAGGCTTTGCTTAAGGCCCTGTTTTCCAGCCAAATGACTTTTCCGAGTCATGGCGAAGTGTTTTTATCACTGAGGAGCAAAGACAAGTCCGAGTTGGCTCCAGTCATGCGAGACTTGGTCGAAATGGGTTATACTCTCTCAGCCACTTCGGGTACGGCCCAGTTTATTTCTCAGTTGGGTCTGCCGGTCACCGAAGTCAAAAAGGTTCAAGAAGGCAGACCTCATTGCGTTGATCGCATTCGCTCCGGCCAGGTGGCAGTCGTCATCAATACCACATCGGGACGACAATCCATTGAAACCAGTTTTGGGATTCGCCGAAGTTGTATCGACTATTCCGTCCCCTGCATTACCGAGAGTGATGCCGCCAAAGCATTTCTTTTGGCGCTCAAAAAACATCTGACGGGAAACTTCGAGGTTGCTTGTTTGCCAGCCACAAAGCTTTTTGACTGAACAGTCCGAGAAAGGGTTGGAAATATCCGGACTTTCGTCTCACAAGCTCCAAGATTCCGGTCAACTGATTTATGAGGAACTTGCGATAGACGTCGTTGTCCTATTTGAGTGGATTGATTGTCTTGGCGATTTGTGTTCCAATTTTTTCATGTCCGAAGTTGTCAAAGTCGAAGACCTATACAAGTCCTTTAAAAAAGGATTTATTCCGCGCCGCCAAGAAATACTCAAAGGCGTCAACTTTACCGTCCCATCAGGGATGATCACGGGCTTCTTGGGGGCCAATGGAGCAGGTAAGACCACCACGATGAAGAGCCTGCTGGGGTTGGCCTTTCCAGATCGCGGCCGGATCACCTTTTTTGGGGGCAAGGAAATTTCTCCGGAGGTCAAACGGCGGATCGGCTTTCTCCCTGAACACCCTTACTTTTACAACTACCTCACCGGTGAAGAATTCCTGCGCTTTTACGGTGAGCTGTCGACCAATCTTAAGCGGGCCGATTTAAAGTTGCGGATCGAGGCTCTGCTCAAAAAGGTCGACTTGCTCCACGCCAGAGATAAAAAACTCAAAAACTACTCCAAGGGCATGTTGCAGAAAATTGGAGTGGCTCAGGCACTCATCCATGATCCTGAGTTTGTCATCCTCGATGAACCGATGAGTGGCTTGGACCCAGACGGTCGCTATTATTTGGCTGAAATTATTCGCGAGACCGCCAAGATGGGCAAGGCCGTATTTTTTAGTTCCCATCACCTGCTTGATGCGGAACGATTGTGCGAGAATCTGGTCATTCTGCGTGACGGCCGAGTCATTTACGAGGGAAAAACCGAAGCTCTCCTGTTGAGCATGGGACACCAGGCTTCGATCGTCTACCTGGACAAGGGTGAAAAGAAGACTCTCTCGGCCCCCAGCCTGGAGGAAGCACAAACTTCCATAGACCGGCTTCGCCGTTCGGGGGCGACCATTTTTGAGGTCCGGCAAGAGCGGGTCAGTTTGGAAGAGGCCTTTGTCAAAGTGGCACTGCGAGGACCACATCCATGAAGTCAATTTGGGTGCTAGCCAAGAATACCTATATGGAGATTATTCGGGATCGAATTCTCTACGGCCTTTTGGTATTCGCGTTCTTGCTCATTGGTATGAGCTTGGCCTTAGGAGAACTCAGTTTTGCTGAGCAATCTAGAATTTCGGCCAATTTTGGGTTTACGGCCATTCATTTAAGTATGGTCGCCCTGAGCATCTTTGTCGGCTCAACGCTTGTGGCCCGAGAAATCGACAAGAAGACCATTCTCACTCTGCTGGCTCGACCCATCTCAAGGCCGCAGTTTTTGTTGGGCAAGTGTTTGGGGTTGACGCTCATCACTCTCACCGTGGTGGTGGGTCTGGCACTGGTATTGGTCGGGGTTTTCTTGGTCCTCAAAGTGTCGATCAATGCCCAGTTTGCGATTGCCCTCCTGGGCGTGCTCTTCGAGTCATTGATCTTGTTGGGTTTAACAATCTTTTTTGGCAGTTTTGCCAGTCCCATGATGGCCGTGGCGTTTTCCGTCGGACTTTTCTTGATCGGTCATTGGCTCAATGACCTCGCTTTTTTTGCGGAGAAGAGCAAGAGCGAGGGGTTCGACGTGTTCAATCAGGTGATCGGAACAGTCATGCCCAACCTCGAGAAGTTCAATTGGCGGTCGGCGGTCATTTATGACGAAGTCGTTGGTGTCAAAGAGGTCATGGCAGCCGCTGGCTACTCGCTGGGTTGGTTCGTGTTTTTGATTGCGCTGACCTCCTGGGTATTCCGGAGAAAAGACTTTGCTTGATGATTTCGATCGCTTTTGGACCTTGATTTCGGCATTGGCATTTTTTGGGCTTGGTGCAATTTGGGGTAGCTTTGGCAACGTCTTAATCTACCGAGTGCCCTTAAAAAAAAATATTGCGTGGCCGGGTAGTGCTTGTCCCAAGTGCCAAGCCCCGATTGCCTGGCGAGACAACATTCCCGTACTTTCCTGGCTTTGGTTACGTGGAAAGTGCCGCAACTGCCGGGCCCCGATCTCCTTTCGCTATCCTCTCGTTGAATTATTGACCGCTTTCGTCTTTGCGGGACTTTATCTGCGGTTTGGATTGTCTTGGAGTTTGCTCGAATATTTGTTGTTTTCATTTGGCTTAATCGTGGTCACGTTTATTGATTTGGATCACATGCTCCTGCCCGATGTTTTTACTTGGCCTGGAATGGCGGTGGGCTTAGTTGGAGCCTTGCTTAACCCGGAACGACGTTTTTGGGATGCATTCCTGGGAGCCGCACTCGGTTTTGGATTCCTCTATGCGATTGCCTATATCTACCTCGCCATCCGCAAAGAAGAAGGAATGGGGGGCGGAGACATCAAGTTGCTCGGCTGGATCGGGGCGGTTCTGGGATGGAAAAGCATTCCCTTTGTGATTCTAGCTTCTAGCATCATCGGGAGTGTCGTGGGCATCATCTTTGCGATCAGGACGAAAGGCGGGCTCAAGAGTACCATTCCCTTTGGTCCTTATCTCGTCTTGGCGGCGCTCGCTTATTTATTTGGCGGGGAATCCATCGGACAGTGGTACTTGGATCTCTTTCTACCAAGCCTTATTTCACCCAATTGACATTCGACGTCGTGTTCGATTTAATCTTTAACGGATTAGGGTATTTACTGCGCCGAAGCATACATCTTTGAAGGGGCAGCACAGAATGTTTTTCCCGAGCAAAAAGATCATCGGCCTCGATGTGGGGACGAGTACGATCAAAATTGCTGAGCTCGATGTTACTCGCAAGGGCGCTAAACTCATTTCATTCGGTCTTACGCCCACGCCCAACGGCGCGGTGATCGGCGGCGAAGTCATGGATAGCCAGGCGATCTCCGAAGCGATTCGCCGGATGTTAGCTGAAGTCAAAACCAAGCGCAAGAATGTGGCCACGGGACTTTGGGGAACCGCCATCATCGTCAAAAAAATTACTATCCCGCGCATGGATGAAAACCTTGTTGCCGAGCAGATTCGCTGGGAAGCCGAACAGTACATTCCTTTTGACGTCAACGAGGTGAACCTCGAATACAAAATTCTCGAGAAGGTCAACCAGAGCGCGGAAACAATGGACATCATTCTCATCGCTGCTCGCCAGGAAAATGTCTTTCGTTACGCCGAAATTGTCGAATCATCAGGCCTCATTTGTTCCATCCTGGATGTGGGAGGGTTTGCTCTCGCCAATTGCTTTGAGAGCAACTATGGCGATATGACGGGCAACGTGGTGGGACTGCTTAACGTCGGCGCCAGTGTTACCAACTTTGTGGTGGTCGAAAGTGGTGAGGTGGTCTTTTGCCGAGATATTCCAGTGGGTGGAATGACCTATAACAACGAAGTGCAAAAGGCGATGGGCATCAGCATGGAAGAGGCCGAAGCCCTCAAGATTGCTCACTCCGGAGGGCAACCCGGGCCAGATGAATTGGGACGCGTGATTCAATCGACGCACGAAGTGGTTTGCGACGAAATCCAAGGAAGTTTGGATTTTTTCAAAAACACCTCCGCCTCAGGCTCGATCACTCACTGCTTTATTACCGGGGGAGGAGCTCGGACCGGGGGGCTGAGGGAAAATTTATCGCGTCACATTGGTTTGCAAGTCGAAGTCTTCGATCCGTTCATTAACATTTCGTACAATGATCGAGTGTTTTCTCCGGATTACATTTCACAAATTCGTGATTTTTCATCAGTGGCGATGGGCCTAGGAATGCGCGAGTTAGGTGATGCATGATTAAGATTAACCTTCTGAAAAATCGCTCGATGCAGGGGGGTGGCGACACCACCTACGCGGTTTCAATCGATCGTGGCGGCAACGAGGTTCAGAAGGAAGCGGT
Source organism: Bdellovibrionales bacterium (assembly GCA_020850475.1). Taxonomy (GTDB): domain Bacteria; phylum Bdellovibrionota; class Bdellovibrionia; order Bdellovibrionales; family UBA1609; genus JADZEO01. Next base: position 32,980 of record JADZEO010000160.1, read on the forward strand.
TATCAAGATCCTCTTGATGGGGATTTTCGCCGTCGTTTTGGTCTTTGTCGAAAACCACAATGTTGATTCTCTTAAAGAGGAGCAACAACGGTACATGATTCAACTCAATGAGCTGCAGTCTCAGGTCGACAAGCTAAAGGGCGAAACCACCAAAGTGGCGGAACTTGAAAAGCAGTCCAAAGAGCTCGAAGACAAAATGAAGATCATGAAGCAGCTTTCTAAGACCCGTCTCCGCGAGTTGAAGGCACTCGATTACCTGCAGTCGGTGATGCCCGAGCGGGTGTGGTTATCGGCGCTGATCTACAATGAAGAAAAGTTTAATCTGCGCGGGTATGCGTTGACCGATGACGACCTCACGGACTTGATTCAATCCTTGGACAAGAGCACCTTTTTTACTGACGTCATTCTGCTGCAAGCCAAAGAGCAAAATACTCCGGAAGGAACTTTGAAGAACTTTGAGATTACCGCCGGGATTGGAGCGGTCGAATGACACTTGCCGAACGGATGCAACAGCTGACGTTTGGTCGATCACTGATGATCGGTGTTGTTGTCGCCGGAATGTACTATGCCATCGGCTACGACAGCGGCACTGCTTTAAACGAGGGAATCGTCAAAACCAAGGAACAGATTGCCGAGAAGGAAATCGAAATCAAAGGACTTGAGCGGCAACTCGAGCGCATTAAGACCATGCAAAAGGTGATGGGTGTTCTGGGTGGCGAGTTTGATTCTTTCTTGAGTTATATTCCTGAAAAAATGAGTATGTCTGATCTGATGAAGATCATCTCCACCGAGGCCAAAGCGGCGGGCGTCGGCATTAACGGCATTGGAGAGGTCAATCGCGCAGGGGCAGGGGGGACTCGCCGGGGTGATGGTGCCCCAAACGAAGGGCAATTTTACGAGGAACTAACGGTCGAGGTGGAGTTGGTGGGTACTTATGCTCAGCTCCTGTTGTTTCTTTCTTATCTAACCAAGCTCGACAAAATTCTCTCGATCTCGCAACTTTCGATGACGAGTTCAGCAAAAGTGGGAGATCGGGTTTCTCCGATGATCACCTTTAAGTGTTTCATTCGGGGTTACCGTTATTTGCCTTCTCAAGAAGCCGCAACCACGGGGCAACCGCAATGAATTTGAAACAAGCGAAAGGCCTTTTAGCGTATCTTGGTGTGGGACTGGTGAGTACCGGGCTCGCTTTTTTTGTGGCCACCCAGTTTATTACCCCATCGCGTTCGCAAACGCCCGACGCTCCTCCGCCGGAACCCGTGTCGCCGGCCCCCGCCCCTGAGGTTGAATTAACCATGCCGCCAACCCAAGAGGCAGGCGGCACTCCCGCCGCCACTGAGGGGGCCCCTCCAGTTCCCGAAGGCGGACTTCCTCCGCCGCTCCCGGAGGGACAGGTGGCTCCTGCTCCCGGGGACCAACCCCCGGCAGGCGATGCGGCGATCGACGCGGGACTGGAAGGAATTCCCAAATTTACTGACTTTCAAACGTTCTTAGAGCCTTTCATTTACGATCCTAAGAACCGCAAAGATCCTTTCAAGCCCTATGTCGAGGTTGAACCAGTCTATCAAGGTGAATTGCAGGGGCCATTGTTACCTTTGCAACGATTTGACCTGAACGAAATCCGTCTTGTTGGTATAATCTTCGAAGTGCGGGAGCCGAAGGCGATGTTCCTGGATCCAACCAATACCGTTCACATTATCGGCAAGAACGAGCGGATTGGTCGCAACAACGGATACATCGCCGTTATTCGTGAAGGTGAAGTGGTGGTGGTAGAGGCGACTCGTAAGGAAAATGAAGTCATCTATACAACGACGGTTATGAAGATTTCCCGATAACCGCAGATTGAGCAACTAGGAGTATCAAGGATGATGCATTCTAAGTGGAAAAATCTCTTTATCATTTTTGTCATGTTGAGTGCCTTTTCGGCCTGTACGAGCGTGGCACCTGAGGCCCCCGATGAGGATCTGGCTGAACTCGATGCCGGCAGTGGAGCCGAGGAGGGCGGCGACGACGGCGAGATGATGGACGAGGGTGACAGCGCTGATATGGCCGACGAAGGCGATGGTGAGGAATCAGTCGCCGGAGATACCGGGGGCGATGAATTCACCGACGACGAATTCGCTGAACCAGAGAATGAGACCGAAACCGCTGATGCCGGCCAGGAGCCAGCCGAGGATGAGGGATTAGACGCGGAAGACCCCTTTGCCGAAGAAGAGGCCGCTGGTGGTGGTGAGGTGGCTGAGCAAGCGGCTCCCACCGAAGAAGCAGCTCCGCTTCCTGAGGAATCAACTGGGGACTCAGCAGCCGGGGGATTTGCTGAGTCATCAGCTGGTGGGTCGGGTGGTAATGAAATTACCGACATCAAATTTATGGCCAACCAAGCTGGCGGGACCGTCGTTATTGAAACCAGCAGCACGGCCAAATATCGTACGCGGCAAAATCCAGAATCAAACCAATTTGTCATCGAGATTGCCGGTGCCAATTTGCCGAAGCGACTCAAACGCCCCTATATCATGAAGGAGTTTCAAGGCGAATTCGCCGCAATTAACGCTTATCAAAACCCAGGCTCCAGTACTGCACGGGTTGTCGTACAGATGCGAAATCCAGGCAAGGCCCTGGTTCAGCAGGAAGGCAACTCGATTCTGGTTCTCCCGCCCACTCAAGAGAATATGGCTGCCTTCGTTGACGATGCTCAGCCGGGCGAAGTGGCCGAGCAGGATGAAATGAAAGCCGCGGTCGAGGAGGAAGATAAAACTCCTTCCTATGATGTTGCCAAGGCCGAGCATGATGAAAAAGTTCTGGGCTCGCGCACACTCGATGAGTTTCTCACAGGTAATAATCGCTTTTATGGCCGAAACCTCTCGATCCAAACCAAGGACGCCGACGTTCGCGATGCACTTAATTTTATCGCCGAGTACTCGGGCGTAAACATGATTATTAGTGACGACGTGGGTGGTTCGATTTCTCTCAAACTCCGGGACGTCCCGTGGGACCAAGCGCTGGTAACCATCATGCGCGCCAAGCGGTTAGGCTACATTCGTCAGGGGAACGTCATTCGCATTTCGACACTGGGCACCCTTCAGGCCGAGGCTGATTCCGCACGGGCAATTATTCAGTCACAAAAATCACTCATCCCGATTCGAGTGAAAGTCATCCCAGTTTCCTATGCCGTCGTTGAAGATTTGGCCCGTCAGTTGACCCCTTTCCTCTCTGAAGGCCGCGGTAAAATTGCGGGAGACAACCGCACCAGTTCACTCATCGTCACTGACACCGACGAAGTTATCAATCGGGTGGCTCGGTTGGTGAAGAGCTTAGATATTCCTCCGATGCAGGTCATGATCGAAGGCAAAATCGTCGAAGCCCAAGAACAGTTCCAGCGCACCATCGGCGTCAACTGGGGATTTGACGGCGAAACGATGACGTTAAGTGATACCGGTGGAGCCAATGGTGGCCCTCTGGATTTGCGCACCACTTTCAGTGTCAATCCAGTTGGTCGGGATTCGCTCCGTGGTAACCCCTTCGCGCTCAACCTCAGTGTCGGGCGACTCGACTTTTTGGGCGAGCTGAGTGCCGTATTGTCGTTGGCCGAGACGGAGAATGTGGCCAAGGTCCTGTCCTCTCCAAGGATCGTCACCCTCAACAAGCAGCCAGCCGAAATCACCCAAGAGAGCCAGGTGCTGACCAAATCAACAGTGGTCGACCAAACCGGCAGTTCAAAGACCCAAATCGAGCGAACTCCAGTGGCACTCAACCTTAAAGTCACTCCGCAGATCACCGCCGTCGGAAGCGTCATTCTTGATGTGGATGTCAAACGCCAATTCGCTGGTGGTGTGGTCGACACCGCGTCCTTAGCTCGCGCCATTAATACCCGACAGGCAAAGACCAAGGTGTTGGTCGACAACGGCCAAACAGCGGTCATTGGCGGAGTCTACCAGAGTGACAACACTCAGTCGGATACCGGCGTTCCAGTCCTTAAGGACTTGCCGGTCGTCGGCTGGCTATTCAAAGCTCGCGGTCGTGATTACCAAAAGAACGAACTACTCATCTTCCTCACGCCTAGGATTATTAGTTTTGGGGGAAAGGGTGAGAGTGGCGGCATGGAGACGTCCTCAGCGACCGATCTCAACGAAGGCGCCGGCTGAACGGCGCCTCGCAACCAGCTCAATCACTGCGTCGTGAACGTGAGTTCTTTATCAAACCGCTCTTTGGGATCGGTTGCTTTGCCAACCCAACCCTGCACTTCAACTTTCACTTTGTAGCTGAAGTTATCGACGTTGGCGGGCAGAGTATGGATATACCAAGTGACGTCTGTAAAGCGACTGGCTGATCGGCCGGGACCGATTTCCTCTAAGTAAGTCACATTGGTACCCAGGTCATCCAGCGAAAGCTCTGAGGTTGTCGAAGTGGATTCAGTGCCTTTGCGACCCGTGACCGTAAATTTAAAGTTGACGATCGTAATGTACTCACTGGAGTTATTCTTCACCGTATAACTGAAGGGGAACCAGGGTGCGGTAATCTCCTCAGTTTGAAAGGTGTCGGGGTCGCCGTCGCCGTCTTCAATGCGGAGGGTGAAATCAGTGTCAATCACCACCGGCCGCTCCGGCACCACACTGACGTCGACCTTGCTGGCCACGCCAGAACCCCCCGAGCAGTGAATACTTGCGGTACTCATTAGCGCAAGAAGCACAGGCAAAATGAATTTTCTAAGCTGTGTTGAATGCTTCATTGAGGCGCCCTCCTCACTCTACTTATCGACAACCCTCGTCGTTCTATTGAGTCTTTTGCCCTGATTTCTGATAGTTGCGCTAAAATTTCTGCAATGTTTGCTGGACCATGCTTCAGATTGATACGACATGAGGTCCCAGTCGGCAGGAAGGGTTGAATTTTGCGGGCGGACCCCCTATGAAAGGGTATGGACTTGTTTTCCGCCGTCGACCAAAATCCAGGTGCTGATCGGCCTTTGGCCGAGCGCTTGCGCCCGCGCCAGTTTTCCGAGTTCTTTGGCCATCACAAGATTTTGGGGCCGCAGTCGGCTTTACGTCAGCAAATTGAAAAGGGCGAATCGCTCCCGAACCTCATTTTGTGGGGCCCCCCAGGGACGGGCAAAACGACCTTCAGCCGCTTACTCGCGCGTTACGTGCAAGCCGAATTCTTGGAAGTGAGTGCCGTCGATACGGGGGCGAAGGAACTCAAGCGTTTAGGAGAAGAAGCGCGCTTTCGCCGTCTTGGACATCAACGCAAAACTCTGCTCTTTATCGACGAAATTCATCGCCTCAATAAAGCTCAACAAGACGTGCTGTTGCCCTACACCGAACGTGGCGACTTTATTTTGGTCGGTGCCACGACGGAAAACCCTGCCTATGAACTGAATTCGGCATTATTGAGCCGCTCGCGAATTCTAATCTTTGAGCGACTCCAAGAAGTTGACTTGCTGGCCATTCTCCAACGCGCGTGTCAGCTCCTTGGCCCCTCACCAGAGTCCTTGCTCCAACCCGAGGCAATCCAGGCCATTCTCCAAGGTGCGGACGGAGACGCTCGCCAACTGATTGGTTGGATGGATCAAGTTCATCAGCACTTTTCCAACTCCAACCCCTCGGCGAATGAGTTTCCCTTAAACGCCGACCGCCTTTGGGAAATCTGCTCGCGATCCGTAGTTCGGTACGACAAGAGTGGCGATGCCCACTACGACTGTATTTCGGCTTTTATTAAGAGCATTCGCGGGAGTGATCCGGATGCCGGCCTCTATTATCTCGCCCGCATGTTAGCCGGAGGCGAAAACCCGGTTTTTATCGCCCGCCGCCTCATCATTTTGGCGTCCGAAGATGTTGGCAATGCCGACCCTCGCGCGCTCTCCGTCGCCGTGGCGGGTTTACAGGCTGTTGAAGCCATCGGGTTGCCCGAAGGCGCGATTAGCCTCGCTCAGGTGGTTACCTACTTAGCCTGCGCTCCCAAGTCCAACCGCAGCTATGAGGGGCTCAAAAAAGCTCAAGACTACGTCGCTCAAACCGGCACTCTCCCAGTCCCTTTTTCTTTGCGTTCGGCTCCAAATCGGGCGGCTCGTGAAATGGGACTTGGGCAAGGCTACCGCTATTCCCATGACGGGCCGACGGGGTGGGTGCCGCAGCCCTTTTTGCCCGAGTCAGCTCAGGGGCAGGTGTTCTACGAACCCTCCACGCGCGGTTTTGAAAAGACCATGGCCCAGTATCTCGAGTGGATGAAGCAATCTCTCAAAACGTCCTCGAGCACCTCTCTCGACGAGTAGGGATGAGATTTATTCGTCAATCAACTGTCTGTCGGTCAGTCAGTGCCTTTGGTGGGTCCCTTCTATGACGGGTCAGCTCTAATCGGCGGTTGGCTAGGGTTTGCGCAGTTCGCCCGACTGAATTCGAGACCAAATTCCCCGAATCTTTTGCTCGATCGTTTTTCCGGTAAAGGGCTTAACGACGAAGTCGCTCACCCCCATTTGAATGGCCTTCAGAACATATTCGCGCTCGCTCTCAATCGTCACCATCAAAAACGGGATGTTTCTGAGTTGATCGTCTTTGAGGCAATCATCGAGGAGAGCTAAACCAGTTTTGTTCGGCATATTCCAATCACTGATGATAAAGCCAAACGGGGCATCCGAATTTGCCGCCTCTTTGAGAAGGCTCCAGGCCTTTAAACCGTCTTCGGCCTCAGCGATATTTGAAAAACCCAATTTCTTCAGGATGTCCTTCAGCAACGAACGAATCGTCTTAAGATCGTCGACAATCAAAAATCGCGTGTGCTTATCAAACATCAATCAATACCCATTCAATAAAATCGCATTAAGCTTAAGCAAAGATTACCATTCTCGTCTTCACTCTTGTAGGAACTTGTGAGCGAGCATTCAGCTTTGGTCGAGTCGAGTTAATTATGAATCGAGTCCAGTTGATTATGACTCGAATCGAGCGCGCCCACTCAATAGGTTTTGCTGGCGCACACGCAAACACAGGGTTCCGTTCCTTCCACTTTTTTTGAGTGACGTGTATTGGAGGGAATGACGATCTTATCTCCGGCTCGAAGCAAAAGCTTGTTACCGGCAACATCAATCACCAACTGACCAGACGCCACCATGCGAACCTCATCAAACGGATGACGGTGGTTAGCAACAAATGCCCCGGGTTCAAACACCTCTTCAAAGGGTTCTAGCCCTTCGGCTGAAAACATCATGTGGATCTGTTTTCGATCCGGGACCAACGGCGCTTGCCATCTGGATACAATCATCAAAAACACTCCCTGGTTGGCGTATCATCCCGAAACGCCTTACTTGGATACAGGACAATTAACCAAAAATACATGGAAAGCTCAAGTCTTAGCGGTCCCACGACGACAACTTAGTACAGGTTTTTCCTGATAGGAGAGTGAAACCTTTGTCTAAGGGCACAAAACCAGGCGACGCCAATACCGTTGCCGAAACAATCCTTACTTACGTTGAAGACACAGCAGGCTTAGTGAATTGCGGCTCCTCTACTGAGAAGCTCCAGATCTTTCAAAAAGCAGACGGCAAGAGCCTCTCCTTTGAAGTCCTCGACATCGACGAAGTCATTCCCCGCACTGATTCCGAAGGGAAACCATTCCTTCAGGTCAACTTTCTCTCTGGAAAAAAGATCTTACTCACCGACACGTTGGTGGGCTTCAAGCCAGCCGTAAATCCAGGTCTCGACATGGGCAAATTGCCCTCTGTAGTGACCACACCCGACCTCATATCGGTCGTCGAAGCGATCGAGGAATCAATGAGTTCTACTGAGACCGAGCCCGAGGAAATTGAAGTTCTTCGCCGAGTCTTTGGTAGTGTTCTCGAGGGCGGCGAAGCTGTTGGCTTCGATCTCACGTCCGAGCGAGTGTGGCTCACACGACTCACACACCAGTCGGGACAAAGGCACACGGCCTAACTTATCAACCAGTCTCTCGTCTCCAGCTGAAGAATCCCATCCCCCTACCCCCATTCGGTGTCGACAACTTCTTTGACAGTACATTTTTCCGACCAAGGTCTATTCAAAACCCATTGAATACCTGTTGACCAAACCCAGGAAATTAGGCACATTTCCGCGAAGACCAAACATGCCAGTGGGGGCATAGCTCAGTTGGGAGAGCATCTGATTTGCATTCAGAAGGTCGCAGGTTCGATCCCTGTTGCCTCCACCAAATCTTGGTAATTTCAAATACTTGAAGCCTAATCGGGACGTGCCTATAGGGGATCACTGACCCAGATTCGGCGAGGGTAAATGAGGTTCGCGTAGGGGATGTTGTGGTCCTTGGAATTGCTTGCGGTGAGGCAAAATTTCAGACTTGGTAAGATGCTTAAAAAGCTCGAAAAAAAAGTTAAAAAGCGTGTTGACCAGGTTCCCTCATTGCTCTATTTTCTCAGGCTCTCGAATTTTGCTCTTTGAAAACTGAATAGCTAGTCAAATATGGTTTTGGGTCCCTGCAGGGACGACTACTTCGGTAGTCAGATCTGTAAGGGTCAATTTATTAAGCTAAGCGTATGATAGTCTCCCTCTCGGGGGAGAACAGAATGCGCTCTTTTATTGAAATTTGATTTTCAAATTTTAACTGAAGAGTTTGATTCTGGCTCAGAACAAACGCTGGCGGCGTGCCTAATACATGCAAGTCGAACGGGGAAAGTCCTTCGGGACAAGTACTAGTGGCGCACGGGTGAGTAACACGTGGATAATCTGCCTTCTGATGGGGAATAACTAGCCGAAAGGTTAGCTAATACCGCATAAGACCACAGTGTCTTCGGACACAGGGGTTAAAGATTTATCGTCAGAAGATGAGTCCGCGTCCGATTAGCTAGTTGGTAGGGTAACGGCCTACCAAGGCGATGATCGGTAGCTGGTCTGAGAGGATGATCAGCCACACTGGAACTGAGACACGGTCCAGACTCCTACGGGAGGCAGCAGTGGGGAATATT
>JADZEO010000161.1 GCA_020850475.1 Bdellovibrionales bacterium
CTTTAGTGAATTTATGAGCCAACCGATTGAGGAAAAAACCGCTGCATGAAAAGCGATGGCTTCATCGAAAAGTGTCCGAGAATTTTCACCTAAGTACAAATGAAACCCAAACAAATCGCCGAGCAAACCGGAATCTCATTTCACACGGTCTCGTCCTGGGTTTACGGGCCTTATGGCAAAACTGGATTGCCCAACGGAATTCTGTAAACCCTGCCTAATTCGCATCTTCTGATGAACCACGCCTGATGCCACACTCCATCGGAGGAGGTGTGACATGTTGGAAGAAGCAACTCGGCTGATCGACGAAGTCTGTCAGATCAGAGCACAATATATGGATGAAGTCGGCAGCGGCCGACGGGCTTGGCCACGATCGATCAAGGAGCGTATGGCCAAGCTGGATAAGTTGGGCTTGCCGGCAAAAGCGGTGTCGGATCGGACCGGGATACCTTATGGCACTATTTTGTTGTGGCGTCACCGGCGCAATAAGTCTGGGCGGTCAAATGAGTTCCATGAATTGTCGGTGAAGACCGAGACTAAATTGCCCGCCATTTCAAAAACTATGGCAGTGACGGTGCCGAGTTTTGAAATGCGAAAGAATCAAGAAGGCCTTCGGTTGACAACGCCGGACGGATTTGTGATCGAAGGCCTCGACTCACAGGGCGTCGTTGCAATGATCCAGGCTTTTTCAGGAAGGGGCCGACATGCTTCTTGAAAAGGTTGGGATTAAAATATTTGTGTACAGGGAACCAATCGACATGCGTGGTGGATTTGAGCGACTGCACGGATTTTGCGTTCACCACATGGAGGCGCGGATGAACGAGGGCAACGCGTATGTCTTCTTCGGAAAGAACCGCACACGCCTAAAGATCCTCGTCTATGACGGTTCAGGTCTGGTGTTGATCGCCAAGAAGATCGAACGCAAGGCCTTCATGTCCCACGAGGAATTGCTCGGGCGATCGGAGATCACAGTGGAGGATCTGAGGTTGATTTTTCACGGAAGCGTGCTTCGGGGACCCAAGTTCGGCGCGGAAGCCGATAAAATTGAAAAAAAGCGATTCCCGGATTTTGTGAAAGCCGGAGAAAATCTCACGACGCAAAGGGAAGGCTTTGCCTTACCGGCGGGGACCATGAATGCTCAACTTTGAGCAATGGAAACCCTCGAGGCAAAGAACCGCAGAATCATCATGCAAGAGAAGTCGCCCGAGATCCTTCGGGCGCTCTCGCTTCAGCTGTCTGCCGAAGTTGAAAGGCTTCGTGGGGTAATTAATGAAATTGAGGCGGAAAAAGCCCAAAGGGCCCAAACCCAGCTCAACATCGAAGAACAGGTTAAGATCCTAAAGCGAAAGCTCTTCGGCCGCAAATCTGAAAGCCGGAACAAGTCCGATGAGAGGAAGACTCAAGAAGACGCCCATCTTTTTTCCCAGGCGGCGTTTCCCTTGCCCGATGAAGAAAAGGACCAGAAGGAGAAGCGGCAGTCGCTTCCGGGAGTGCAAATCGTGCACGAGTTAAGCCTGATTGATCTTAAGAACGAGAGTGAATTGCGCGGGATCGAAAACCCCTCTGGGGATCAGTGGGAAGAGATGAGGGGAAGCTTTGATAAGCTGACGACCATCCAGATTATCGAGCGTAGTTACGAGAGGCAGGAACATCTCAAGAAGAAGTATCGTCTTAAGGATGAATTCAATCCGGACAGAGATGAAAAGGACGTGATCGTAACGGCTCCGGGTCCAGCGGCTCTATTGCCCGGAATGAATTACGATACGGATTTTGTGGCAAGTGTTGTGGCGGATAAGTTTATCTCGCATATGCCACTTGATCGACAGCGCAAGGAGATGGAGTCTCTTGGTTTGGCTGGCATGAGAACCAGCACGTTGTCCCGTCACTGTGCGCTCTCGGCCGCCTCATTTGAGGAGATGGCTGAGAGAATAAAGTCGGAGCTGCTAGGGACCGGGGGTAGTGTCGCGCTCCATCTGGACGAGACGCCGTGGAAGATCCAAAACAAGGACGAAAGAGACGGCTACATGTGGGTGATTTCCAATCGCCTCGGTTCATATTACTTTTTTAAGCCGACGAGAGCAGGAGAGGTGATCAAAGAGGCTTTGACGGGATACGCGGGTCGCGTTTTGACGGACGGGTATGCTGGCTACAATATTTTGGAAGAGGCTGGTATTGAACAAGCATTTTGTTGGTCACATGGACGCCGTAATTTTTTGCCCGTTGAAGAGGGCGATCCAGGCGTAAAGGAAATCCTCGACAATATCGATCATTTATTTGCCATCGAACGTGAGGCAAAAACCTTTGATGAGCTCAGAGAGTTGCGAAATGAAAAAAGCCGACTGATCATTGCCGAGATCCATCGGCAACTCCTCGGGGAATATCCGAAGTCCCGCCCCAAGGGTCAAAAACGAAAGGCAATCGAGTTCCTGATGAAGAGATGGAAGGGTTTTACCCTGTTCTTAGACGACATACGCATCCCGCTGTCGAACAACGAGGCGGAGCGAACGATCCGGCCGGCGACAATCGGCAGGAAAAACTACCACGGCTCAGGTAACCACACCGGTGCTGAAACCGCCGCCACACATTTTACGATCGTTGAATCCTGCAAGAAGAATGACTTAGATCCACGCCAGTTTATCCAGATGAGCTTAAGGCGAATCGCCGCGGGACTCCCGGTGATGACGCCTCTTGAATACGCCAAGCACCTGCGAGCTGCGCCAATCCCATAGACAAGCCGGTTTTGAACATGGTATTCCGACCGCGTCTTTAAAGGACGAGGTCGTTAATGAGCACATGGATCACAAATATGACTCACTTCCCGAAGCCACATGAACTGCGCAAGCGAATGCCGATGCGATTGATACAAACGACTCTACAGTTCGGTTCGATCGTCAGAATGGCAGTCCGGGGCACCGAGGGCGAAGCTCCATTCAAACACACTTGCGGCGGTCACCTTGAATCAAGGCTTGAAGATGGAAGCGATAAAATCATCTGGAAATGCTCGGGTTGCGTGGACAACGGCGAAATCAGCCACTGGCGCGGGAGCGGGTGGGACAGCATTCCCGAAGAAAAGATGCCGAAAATTGTGTTGGTCTCAAAAAAGCCCCAGGCCAGAGTATCCAAAAAACGAAAAGCCCGAAGAGCGACGCTAGTTTTAGGAAAAAGTGAATTACTTGCACTGAAGAAGGTGGCAGGTGATTCCTCGCTCCAAGAACTTCTCTCGGAGGCGCGGCCACTCGGCCAACGAGAGTTTGCAATCGAGCTAACTATGCAGGAGCTTGATGACCTTTACTCCTTGGTTGGCGACCTGCTCGACTACGGTCCCAGTCGGCAGCGAAAGATGTGTGACCAAACTCTCGACGCGATCGCATGGGCTATGGATCAAGTCTAGACGCGATTTAGGCAGTGTTTACGGAATTCTAATTCTAATAGATGGGTATCGCTCTCAGTCGACCGCGGGCCCGCGCCGAGCTTGCGGGACCAACCACAAAATGACCGCCGTGAAATATTTTTCTTTTCGCAAAAGCGCGCCACATATAGGGCGCTTACGTTAGTTGCGTTTGATATACCGTTTCAACATATTCATCAAGCGAGTTCCCTAGCCAAAATATTCTTGGGAGTCTAATTCCATTGAACCGATTGGCGCGGGCAAGAGAATATGCACCGACATTTTTGAACAATACGAGTTCACCAATCTTTAGCGGCTCGGGAAACCGGTACTCACCAAGAATGTCGCGTTCAAGACACGTAGCTCCTCCAAGTACAATCGGGTCTCCCTTGGGAACAGTACCATAAACTTGGGGCGTTATTCCAAAGTCTAGCACATAGGGTAGGTGGTTTACGGAAGTGTCAAGAATTGCGATTCGTTTTCCGCACTTGGTAAATGTATCGACGACACGACTGATTAACCAACCACTATTCCACACCATGCCTGCCCCTGGTTCAATCGTTATATCAAGATTGGATTTCTTAATCTCAACTTTGAGAGTTTGTTTTTCAGTTTCGCCCAAAGTGCCAAGAATTTGCCCACCCCCCAAATTTATCTCCTTGATGCTTAACATCTTGAGTTGGTCCCTAAGTGTGCAAGCAAAAGAAAGATTATTTATATGTGGGCGCATTGTCGTGGAAAGGTGAGCGTTATGAATGTGAAATCCAGAGATATGACAACTTAACAAAGCGCTTTCTCGAGCAACGATATCCGACGCCATGGCACCAAGTTTTGAAACTGCGCTTTTGGGCCGCAAAAAATTTTTCCTAAGCGCAGACCGCTGTGTCTGAGTTCGAATTAGGCCACCGGAGGGTATTTGACTTCCAAATCGTAGGACTTGTTCTAACGAATTAAACGTGATTTTAAAGGGGCCCCGTTGAATTTCGTTTAGAACGTCATCGTTGATTAATGGAGAGACATAGTGTGCAAAACAATCATCTCCGACAGAACCTCTAACTAACTCGATTTCGGAAATTGAACTCACAGAGAACCCATCGACATAAGGGTGAATTGTCTGGATTACTCGTTTCAGCGGGCAGGCCTTTACGGAGTAGAGAAGTTTGCTGATACCCAAGCGCTCTTTTAACAAAACAAACTCAGATGCCCGACGTTTAATCGCGGATTCGGATAGAACAAAAGCTGGAGTCGCCGATGCATTGGAATTGAAGAATGATAACAAGTCGTCCGGTAAGTTCAAGGTGTTGATCTCCTAACTCCGAAAGCATACCAAAGAGTGGTGTATTCGAAAAGGGGCTGCTAACGTGACTATCATTGGGAACTTCCGTATTCGAGATTCATCTTCCGCAGGTCGTGCAGATATATGCTCCAGGATCAATCGTGGTTTTTAAGGCCGCGGCAAGGTTTCCATACGGGTGTTTCCGTATTGAGGAAAACAGGTGTAGTTAAAGTCCTCGCCGCAGGTTCTGCCACAAGTGAACAGCCGCCGTGCGGAATCTTGCCAACTCTCCTCAAGATCACGAGCAAAAAATGGGTGGCTCAAAATTTCTTCAATTGTGAACTTCTCAATATTATTGAATCCGGGCTCGTAGTGACGGGTCAGTTTTTCAAGATCTAGGCGTTGGGGATGGCTAGGGGGCAAATACGGAGGCGCTCCCAGCCAAGTACATGGCCAAATATCTCCTTGAAAATCGAGAAAAACAGATGGCCGATCGTGTTTCATCTTGCAATGAATCCGCGTTTTCCTAACATAGCTCTCAAAGGACCCGAACTTTTCTTGAATTTGAGTTAACTGCTGCGCGTTTTGAGGTGCATACTGAGGATTGAGCGGTGCTTCATAGCCTTTGGAAGGTTGCAACGACAAGCGCGAGGGTGAGCGAAAGTTAATTTGACTAAATCCCAATCGTCGCGCCAAATCTCTCGCTTCTTCAATTTGGTGTTCGTTGTGTCGAAACACAATGTAGTCCCAACGCAGAAACACCCCGGTCTCGGCCGCAGCCTCCATATTGGCCAGAATTTTTTCCCAACTAGACCCAACGCGATACCGAGCATTCACGTTGCCCATACCGTCTATAGAAAAAATAATTTGTCCTCGTCCTTTTAGTTGTTTCCCCAAATCCGACCACCACTCTGGTGTTCGTAGACTTCCATTGGAAGAAATCACAATAAAGGTAACGTCACGCGCAAATAGCCTTTCGATGAAAGGGGGCAGCCCGCTCGCAGCCGCAGCATCACCGTAGTTTCCAGAAAAGAGGATAAACTCGAGTTGTGCACAAAAATATGGGGAAAAAAGGCGGTCTATGCCTGGGCTCCACTTGAGATCTCTAATCGGTAAGCGAGGATTAACGGCTCCCTCCTCTACCCGGGCGCAGGAGGGACACAGCAAATTACATTTACTAGTAAAATCTAGCTGAACACTGCGAATTTGTGAAGCCTGCAAATAAATGATGAACCTCGCATACAAAATCTAGACTTGGGCTTGGTGATCGAGATTCCGATCGGGCAATTCTCTTCTTCGATCAAACCCTCGTGCAGAAACATCTTTTCCTAAAAGTGGAGACCCGCCACTTTACAGCCCAATTCTTTGTTCTTTATGATACTCTTGGCTTGGGGATTGCTCTAGGAAAATTGATAAGAGCTCTCCCCTTGGAAACATGCATTAGATCGGTCACTTCAATTGGTGTACTACCCACCAGGTCAAATCGGGCGAGTAGAAATCAATAGTAGGGCACGATTACCTCAGGCGAAATTTCCGTATTCGAGGTTCCGTAGCGGGTGGGCGTGCTCGAATTGGGGCGGGCAAAAAACCAAACCCGTATGGTTCTAAACCCTCCTTCACCTTGAGGTACAATTTCGAAGTGCTAAGGCTAATCAAATATCAACAACTTGATTGCGCCCAGACGACCTTACTAAGCTGCCATTTGCGAAGCACAACCGAAGACATCGAGGAATTCTTCAAAGGGGCATTCACTTTCGAGCAGCGCAAAAAGGAGATTATTGTTCGCGCGGTCCTCGCGAATGCCGTAGTGTCCAAACAACATTTCCTTGTTAATTAAAAACAAGGTGTCGTCGAACTCCAAACTACCTTCAGTCATTCGGTCGCGGTGGATCTTAGCAAGATTCGCATATATCATTCTTAATTCGCTCTGTCCCATACGCCTATTATAGGGTTCCGGGGTCGAATTGCCGAGCCCAAAGTCGGTCTTGAAATATTCTGATTCACTAATAATTTTGCCCCCTTACAGATTGCTGGAAAGTTCCATTTTGTGTTTATTCTCTGTTCGATGCGCCGCTCGTCGTGTCTCATTTTTGAGTGCTGGGGTTTCAAATCATCAACTGACTCGATCCCCACAATCAGCCCTAGACCCTCAATTGGTCGGGCATATCCTAAGCCCGGTTTTGCACTGGTCGTACCCCGCAGTGATGAGACCTTTGATAGAATACTCATTAGAACGCATCGTCGTGGGGAATCATCATGAAGAAACACCTTGTGGGTTTTGTTTTGCTTGTTCCTTTGCTGGCGGGTTTGGGATGCGACAAAGCGAAGATGGGTGTTCGGAATCTTCGCAGTGGGAATCAAAGCGGATCAACGATTAACAAACTGAGCTTTCCTCGAATCATCTCTGAACCACAAACCAAAATCGGAGCTGGCTTAGTTTACAAGTATCAAGTTGAATTCGAAAACCGCCCGCCCTTTCCATTTGCTCTGCTCTTAACTTCGGCCCCCGAAGGGATGACGATTTCCCCGGCTGGCGAGGTGCACTGGGCAACGAGCTTAGCTCAGGTCGGTCAACATCGTGTTTCGCTCATGGCCGTGGCCCAGGATGATTCACAAAATCGCGTGGAACAAAGCTTCTTTCTCAATGTGACCGAGTACTGCGATCTCGAGACTCCCGCCTTAGGAGTTTTTTTGGATCGAAATGGTGACGGGCAAACCGAGGGCGACAAAATACTGACCATTGCCCGAGAGTTTAGTGGCCCGCTCTCAGCCGTGGAGAACTACAATTACGATTGGTGGGCTCCGCACATCCAAATTGGTCCGACCGGCGATTTCTTTGCTTCGACGGTATTCTTTTACCGTGGTCCCGACGGCCTGCACTTATTCCTTTTACTTGATCGCATTGGCGGAGGTGCCTTTCTCAACCAAGTGGACCTGGACATCGACGTGCGTGGCAACAATCTCAATGATCAAGTTGTTCTGGCCGACGATCCCGAACGCCCCTGGCGCCCGAGTCCTCTCCAGCGCGAAGATCGGCAGCTCGGCCACAAATACATCGGTTCCTTTTTCAATTGGTTTCGCGCCGACGGTGCTGTAGTTGGACCATTCCAACTCAATAATCAATTGATGATTCGTCTGGGCTTTCAAACGACCGGTCAGCTGACCCAACTTAACTTTCACCGCAACGATGGCTCGCCCGAAGGCCGACGCTATTCATTGGGAGAAGGTCCCGAAACTCCGTGGCCCCATCTCGTGTTTCGCCAAACGACCAAGGCCCCCTGTCTCGACTAAACACCCACAACCCAAGCCACCGGCTTTATTTCTTTCAAACGTACTTGGTATTAATTTCTCGATCGCGTGAAGATTACCGTGGTGATATTGTGAAAATTCGCCAGACATTATAGATTGCCGACCGGAAGTAATTCCCCCTCAACCAACAAACACTCTCTAGGAGGCAACTCTATGAACGCACTCATTAAGCTCGCCTTAGCTGGTGCCACAGCCCTCTCTCTGGCTGCTGGTGTCGCTCAAGCGCAAAATAACCGCTCAACTCTATTGAGCAAAGATGTATCATTTAACCTCAACCAACCAGGAGAGCTCATTCCGGTTCGCAAGGAATTGGGTCTCGTCGGTCCCGAATTCGAATCCACCGTAGTTCTTCGAGTCGTTGCTGAAGGTTCAGGCTGTGGAGAGATGATTGTTTACGTCAACGGAAGTCCCCTTGCCGGATCGGAAATGACGATCTGTACACAGTTGGGCCGTGGCATTAAGTTGGCCGGCGCTGAATTAAACTTCGAGCTTGGCCGTGAAGGCGCTCGCAGCGTCCAGCTTCATCTTTTGTGGGGCCAACTGCAGATTTCTAAAATCGGCGTGCTCGTAAATGAGCAAGAAAGCCCGTGGACTCTGCGTGGTCAACTTCAACAATGTTTGGCTGACAAACAGGGCTTGCAGACCGCCCTCGATGATATGGGCCGTAACTACACCGCCCTTCGCAGCGAAAACCAAACTTTGCAATCTGATCTTCGGGACGCCCGCGCGCGCAACCAAGAATTGCGTCGGCATGTTGAGATCGTTGAAGCGAACAACCGCTCTTGTGAAGCTTCACGCACCTCACTCTCGTCTGAAAACCGTCGCTTAGATCTCGAGAATCGAGAGCTTCGCACAGCTATTGAACAACTCCGTCGCCGTTGCAGCAACCCTCCGCCCCCTCCGGTTTGCCCTCCGGCTCCTCCGGCTCCGATCTGTCCTCCGACACCGATCGATCCGGGTCGTCCTCCGCGTCGATAGTCCATACGACTGTTCGATGAACGATTGAGAACGAAAAAGCCCGTCAGTTTTGCTGACGGGCTTTTTTATTTTTCTGAATTAAAATTAAATCCATCCGCACTGGGACTCAGTCCAGATGAAAACTGATTACCAACTGGCTTTGGTAACTCCGGGGATTTTACCCATGTGGGCAAGTTCGCGGAAAGCCATGCGCGACAATCCGAATTTACGGAGATTTCCGCGCGGGCGGCCGGTGAGGTGGCAACGATTGCGTACGCGAATCGGCAAACCGTTCTTCGGAAGCTTCTGCAACTTGATAAACGCTTGCTCGCGCTCTTCTTCCGACAATTTGGGATCCAAGGATTGCTCCCGCAACTTCTTGCGAATCGGACCCTGCTTGGCCGACAATTTCTTGCGACGAATATTCTTAACTACCGAACCTTTTGTTGCCATACGAAACTATCCTCATCCTTTTAAGGCATTGAAAACTATGCTTTTATTAGAATTCCTGGGAAATGCAAGGGCTTTGAAAAAAATGCTGCTTGCCTATGGGCGTCAATTAGTCTTCGTCGAGACCAAATCGCTTGCGAAGTTCCTCAATGTTTTCAGTCTGTTCAGTAACTTCGGAGGCCTCGTCCTCGAGCTCAACCCCGCCCTGCTTGGCCACGAGACATTCTTCGTAAAGGTCGCGGATCTCGGCTTCCCACTGTCCCTTCAGATACTTCCTCAGCTTGTGCGGGGCCAACTCCCCGATTTCGATCTTAACCCGCAAAACACAGACTTCGCGGTCTTCCCAGTGCAGAGACAAAACCGCGTCTCTTGGCGTCCCAACATTGGTTTCTAAAACGAATACGACTTTGTGCCCACGGAAAAAGAATGAGACTTCTTCGAGTTCGGCCCCTTTGCTGATCGCCTGGGCGCGGGTAATCATATAGGGTAGCCGTGAATCTTGCGTCTCCTGCCAGACTGCAAAGTTGCGTACGTCATCCAAATACAAGTCACACAAAATCTGATCCAAATTGGATTCGGCCACGTCGCGCTTAATGGCTTCAATTTTCTCCATCAACATATCTTTGGCTGATCGCGAGGCCTTCACTCGAGGATCGGGCTCCGTCTTCCATCCGGTTTTGGTGGAAATGAAGGTCTCCAGGCGCTTGAGAATTCCCGAGTTGGGCTCAGGCAAAGGCGGAAGAGGCGGCAGGGGGGTGAGGCTGGCGCTTTGAATGATCTCCGTCGGGTCGTCATCGTCCTCTGACTGGGTCGACCGGCCGAGCTCGTCCGGCATCGACGGGACTTTAGAACTCGACGGCAACTTTTCTGGTTTGGGAAGAGGTGGTATGGGTTGAGAGGTCTCTCGCTTCACCACTTTCAAGTCTGGAGTGGGTTTGGAAATCTCAACTTTGCCCGTGGCGGTCGTCACTTTGTCCGTCAGGTGCTGACCATTGCGTTCAGCTAAAATCATTGCGCGAAAATTTTCAATAACGGGCACGATTTCCTTGGGGTTGAGTCGCAAAAAGTCGACCGGCACCCAAATGGTCGACGAGAAAAAAGCCGAGTAAAGTTGGAGTAGCAAAGAGCTGTTACAAGCTTTGACCCAAGTGGATGAACGTGGGTTCAAGGTGATGTGAATGACATCTTGAATACTGGTGCGAGTCAGGCCGATGGACCTCACGTCACCGAGTTTGATTCGGCCAATTTTTATTAGTGAGGCTGCATCGTAAGCGCCATTTTGGTCCAAAATCAAAACGGGGCCGACTTCCAACATCATGCGAACACCGTAAAAAAAGAATCCCACGAGAACGACTCCGCCCCCGACGAGCATTCCGCCAAAAATCAAATTATTCCAAAAACTCAAATGCGACTTAAGGTAAAGGTAAAAGACAAAGCCGGTAAAACTCAGACAAACCAAGAGAACAAATACCAGTTTTAACAGGTAGCCCTGATCGGCACAGATCGAAATTCGAGTTTGCTGAGGCTTGATGTCCGCCTCGGCGGGATGAGCTGCCATTACTGAAACACCTTTAGTTCCTTCTCTTTGGTGATCGGTTTGCCTTGAGCCGGAAGGGCCTTCCACTGGTAACGTTCGCCACCAGGCGGCCACTGATCCTTGCCCAGTTGACTCATGTCTTCGACCAAGTAGAAAGTCCCGGCCTCTGGTCGACCTGTGTCCGCCAGTTTCGCAAACCACTCGTTAAAGCGCGACTGCACGCACTGGATAAAGGCGGTGGGTTCCCCTCGGGCCTCTTTCCCTGACTGCCGCCAAGCAATAACGGCCCACGAGGTCGCGGCCTTTGCGCGATGAGCCCAGCAGACGGAGAAATGGCCTTCGGAAAGACTCAATTCTTTGGTCATTGAGCCCACCAAGCGTCGTTGGTGAGTGGCACCCACATACAATGGCTTGAGTTGGCTGGTTTCTTGAGAGGACGGTGTGAGTTTTCCAGCGGCCACGGGCGCCGCAGTGGACGCACTCTTGGCGGTTTCAGCACACGCCGAAGTGAGTGATCCCAAGATTAAAGTTGTCCCCAGCAGCAGCAGGGCTTTCGACACCTTGCCTCCCTTATTCAACCATAGAAAGTCTCAGCACTTTTTTTCGGAATTAGAGGGGCTCAGCTTAATAAAAGCCGGACTCTGGTCGAGCCGGTGAGACCCGCGATTTTCTATGATCCCGGTCAAGCTTAGACCTACGTCGGGCGCGGTCCTGAATTAGCTCACTCAGCGGGAGCTCGCAGATCTTTCAGCTGCTCTTTGAGACACCGCTCAAGGTGAGCTGCCGTTTGCTCAAAGTTCCCCGGGGCTGGCTCAGACTTCTGACAGACTTCAATCGCCCGCTGCAAGGTTTGAGATTCGGGATTGCCGGGCGTTGGGGAAATGACCAGCTGATCGTGGATTGGCTGAACTTGGGCCGTGGCGACCGCCGCCGCCAAGAGTAAAGTTATGGTTCCCATGTTTTCCTCATCATTGTAGAGTGGTGACGAAAGTTTTAACCTGCGGCGCTGGGAGAAGCAAATGTCTGAGGTTTCATGGGTTCCGCACAAACCAATCAGCGATTACCCTTGGTGGGTGCGCTGGCTGTTGCAGGCCCAAGTGCGGAAGTTCGGTACACCCCTCTTTCCCACCCTGATGTGGGGTCGAACGCCCTTTGCTTTACTCTTGTTTACCCTGTTCTTTCGTTTTTTTGAGCGCTCAAAATCGCAATTTGACCCGGCCCTGCGGTCTTTGATCATGGTGAGAATCTCGCAAATTAACTGGTGTGCCTTTTGTGTCGACCTCAACTCGCTGATGCTTTTACAAAGAGCAAAGGCCGAACGAAAACTCGAGGAGCTCCATCAATGGCGTTCGAGTTCAATCTTTGACGAGCGGGAAAAAGCGGCATTGGCTTTTGCCGAAGCCGTTACTCGGCCCGACCGAGCGGTGCCACTGGAGGTCCGCCAGAAACTCAACGAACACTTTTCCGCCGACGAAATCGTCGAGCTGACAGCCCTGATTGGCTATCAAAATTTTTCCAGCAAATTTAATTATGCTCTGGGAATTCCGGCGCAAGGTTTGTGCGAGAAATTGAGTGATCCCCGACTGTCGGGCGAAGCACCCCAAGAGTGACCGGCACGCCTCCGTTCGTCGTCGAGATTTGCCTGACCCACGTCCCCTTCAAATCGGGCAACTGTCGGCCCGGCCAAACGGTTGCAAAAATCGTTGGATGAAACTTTTCAATCATGCGATTCAATTGTCTGGGAAGCGAAGCCATATCCGTCGCCAACCGTTTGTTGTAGGGTGGGTTGATGACCAAAATACTGCCCGCCCCAAGCTCGGTTTCATTCCAAACCTCATTCCAATCACCTTCACGAAACTCGCCAGCAAATTTTTCCTTCTTCACCAACGCCGCAAAGTTGCCCCTCAGTGCTTCGACCGCCTTGGGGTCCAAGTCGCCTGCTAAAACGGCGGGACGAGTGGTACTCAATGGTAAGGACTGCGTGGGTTCCGTCACCAGCACCTTGGGTGCACAAGGAAAATTTTGATAGGCATAAGACCGGCGACGCCAAACCTGCCAAAAGTGGAGCGGCTCAAACACCAAGGTTCCCGACCCAGCCATGGGATCAAAGATTTGCTGAGGAACTTCGCCCAACTCCAAATAGCACATAAAATAAAGTGCCGAGGCCAAGGTCTCACGCAAGGGTGCCTCAACCGTTAGGGTCTTGTAACCTCGCCGGTGCAACAGGTGGCCACTGGTATCGAGACTGATGGTGCATTCGTTGTTAAAAAAGCGGACAAACAAACTCTGGGGCTCGTTCAGGTGAGCTTTGCGCAAGGCCTGATGCTTTTGACAGTGGTCAATGCCCTTGAGTACGCACTCTTCAATCCCCTTTTTGCGATTGATGTAGCTCTTATGATAAGAGGGGTGCACCTCGATTTCACCTTGCCGCAAGTACTGATGCCATTCCAAGTGCCGCACTTTGGCTTCGAGCCGCTCATAATTATTGCACTGAAACGTCGTCAACCGCTGGAGGATGCGGGTCGGAAGGCGCAGGTAGTGATTGAGCGTCCAGCCCTCGGCTTCCTTCAAAAATAGCTCAACTCCCCCAATGACCGTGCGAGCGCAGGCGTCTTGTTCCGGACTCATGAGTTGCGGATAAAGTTCGCGCAGAAATTGGCTTTTGACTCGCCACTCCTCAAGTGCCAACTCTTCAAGACCCGGGGCGGTTACCAAAAAAAAGGAATAAAGATCTTGTTTCACGACCGATGATTACCTCGGATGCCAGCCAGACAAAACACAATTGTGGAGATAGCTGGTGCGGGCAGTCAAAATCGCCCAAACCTGTGGTGGGAAAGTGTTTGGTCCTAGGCCCCCGACATCCTATGATGAGGCGGTGGCGATCGATGAACAACTGAAACTAAAAAACTGGTGCATCCTACCTTGGACCCACGCCTTTATAGACCCGCAAGGCAAGGTGAAGCCGTGTTGTCGCTTCCGGGGAAGTGAGGTTCCAAACAGTCACAACCTCGCCCAGGCTCCCTTGCAGGAGCTGTTTGCCGGTCCGATTTATTCGTCGGTACGGGAGCAAATGCTGGCATCCCATCCGCCGGCGGGCTGCCAGCGCTGTTGGGAAGAAGAATCTGCCGGTAAAGGTCTCAGCCTAAGGCAAAATCACAACCGGCGATGGGAAGAACTACTGACTCCACAATGGGACGGACAACCGCAAATTTCCTTTATTGAAGTCGGTCTGTCAAATCAGTGTAATCTCAAGTGTCGCATGTGTGACTCGCGCTACTCATCTAAGTGGATCAAAGATGAAGTCCACTTGTATGGCAAAGCCATGCTCCCCAATTCCACCCCCGATTTTTCCCTGGCGGCGGTTCAAGCTAATTTGCCACATCTTCGTCACCTCAAGTTTACCGGTGGCGAACCCCTCTTGAATGTTCAGCACCAGCAAATTCTGGAGCAGTTAACTGCGAGCGGAAGATCTGGAGAAGTTTCTCTGAATTATTCCACCAACACCACAATTTGGCCCACCGATGGTTTGATGGATCTGTGGTTGAAGTTCCGGCGGGTCGAGATCGCGCTGAGTATAGATGGCGTTGGATCAGTAAACGACTATGTCCGCCACCCGAGCCAATGGTCACAGGTCGAAGCTGTGGCCCGTCGCTTTTTTGAACTCGCCGAACGCCACCCCCACCTGAATTTGGGTTTGCGCCCCTCGGTGTCCGCCTACAATTTAACAAATATGCCGAAGTTGCTGTACTGGTGGCTCGGACTTTGTGCGGAGTTTCCTCAGGCTGGCGAACGCGCCCGTCGATGGGTTTCACTCACTCATGTCACTCTCCCGGAGATTTTATCCCTCCAAGTATTGCCCTCGCCAATCAAGCAAAAGTGGCAATCGACGGTTCTAAGTGAACTCTCAGATTTGCCGCCCAAGATGCAGGAGGCTTGCCGGTCCTTAGTGCGGTATATGATGGCATCAGACGAGTCCCACCTGTTTCCGCGCTTGATAAAATTCAGTGAGACTCTCGACAGCCTTCGTGGCGAACACCTCGCGACGATCTGCCCTGAATTTTACGCGGTCCAGCCCCACAAACTCAGCTCGGCGAGCGTGCGGTAGTTATGGCGTTTTTGGGCGTTGACCAAGTTCGGGACATCCACCTCGAGTTAACCAGTCGCTGCAACGCCCTTTGTCCGCAGTGCTCGCGCGTCTACCGTGAAGCCCTCAATCCCCTGCTTCCTCTGGCTGAGATTTCGACAGAGGATTTTGTCAAATTTTTCCCGAAGGAGTTTTGCTCTCAGCTGCATCACGTTTATCTTTGCGGCGTTCATGGTGACGCCGCCGCCGCCCAGGATACTATCGAAGTCCTCAGGTACCTCCGCGAGTGTGGGGTTCGGCAGTTGAGTTTGTTTTCAAACGGCGGAATCCGCAACCCGTCTTGGTGGGAAGCCTTGGGCCAGTTACTGAGCCACCCCAAAGACCGAGTGCACTTTAGCATCGATGGTTTGGCCGACACCAACGGAATGTACCGACGCTTTGTGGATTTCAATAAGGTCATGGAGAATGCCGGCGCCTTCATAAAGGCTGGTGGCCGAGCCAATTGGGATTTCCTCGTGTTTGCTCACAACAAACACCAAATCGAAGAGGCGCGAGAATGGTCTCGACGGATGGGCTTTGCTGACTTCAGAGTCAAGCACTCGAGCCGATTCGTTGGCGACAGTGAGTTTTTTCTCAACGCAACCACGAGTGACCTCCCCATTCGAGAAGCGCCAACACATGCGGAACTGAATCGTCCTCGCGATCAAGTTGCCTCGCTTAAGCAAGGGTTCGAAGAATACCTGGCCTCAACGACCATCAGCTGCAAAGCCCAGATGCTGAGGTCCATTTATATCAGCTTTGACGGCCGCGTGTGGCCGTGCTGCTGGACGGCTTCGAACCTTTACCACCCCGAACAGACTCCTAAAAAGAAAGACCTCATTCAGCTTTTCTCTAAATATGGCGAGACATTCAACTCTCTGTACCATCACTCGCTGAGCGAGATTATGAGTCACCCTTGGTTCCTGGAACACCTTGAAGACTCCTGGCATCAAGGTTTGTCTGAGGGTGAGAATCCTCGATTGCGGGCCTGCGCTCAACAATGTGGTGAGGAGTATAGCGCCGTTGCCGCTCAACTTGATCCCTTAACCCGCGCGGCCAAGCGCCTCTAATACAAGTGAGTTCAACGGTCTTATGGGCTTTACATCCGACAAATTTGCGAAAGATAATAAGTCCTCGGGAGGATTGGTGAGCAAAACTTGGTGCCCACTTCCATGGATGTCACAGGCGATTCGCAGCAATGGCGATATTCGTCTTTGCTGCCAGGCTAACACCGCTCCTGGGCGAGGCATTTTGCAACACGATGACGGAACACCTTTTAATGCCGCAAATGGTGGCTTGATTGATTCTCGAAATTCTCAGCTGATGCGCCAAACTCGCCTCGATATGTTGGCGGGTCGATGGCCAGCTGCTTGTCTGCGCTGTCAACGTGAGGACGAAGCGGGCTTAATTTCTCGCCGCAGTTATGAAATTACCAATTGGGAAGAGCATATTTCCGTCGCTCACACTCAGCAGAAAACCCTCGCCGATGGATCAATCAATCCTGAAGATTTTCCGGTTCGCACCATGGACATCCGCTTTGGTAACAAGTGCAACCTGAAGTGTCGCATGTGCAGTCCCATGGACTCGAACTCTTGGTATGAGGATCATTACGCTTTGTTCGGAGCAACCTACCAAGAACCCTCCGGTGAAGTTCGCTTGGAGCGCAACAGCCAAGGCCGCCTGGAAACCACTCCAATTAAGTATGATTGGTATGAATCGCCAACCTTTTGGACCGAACTTGATCAGCTCATTCCTCAGGTTAAGCACATTCAGACGGTCGGCGGCGAGCCCTTCTTGATCGACCAGTATTATGATTTTTTGGAGCGGATGATTGAGCGGGGATATGCTGAAGAAACGACCTTGGAGTCAAATTCCAATCTCACCGTATTGCCCGAACGGGCACTCACCTTGTGGCGACATTTCAAGAAAATTCGCATTGGCGCAAGTATCGACGGAACCGGTAAGGTCAATGACTATATTCGGCATCCCTCTAAATGGCAGCTGCTCGAAAAGAATCTCCATCGTCTCGACAAGGCCGAAGGACAGTTCGATTTGTGGTTTACCACAACCATTCAGGTGGCTAACATTTATCACTTTCCTGAGCTAATCCGCTGGAAAATGGAAAGTCACTTCCAGCGATTTAATAATCGCCGCGAACGCCCTTTAGTTACTCCTCACGTTTTGCATCGCCCCACCTATTTTAATATTCGAATCTTGCCCCCAGAGGCAAAATCTAAAATTGCAGCCCAGCTCTATTCATTTATTCCCTGGTTTGAAGGCTTTTTTTCCGGTCGTCCGGATGCCACTGCGATGACAGCCCTTTACTCGACCAACTACAAAGAGCTGGTCGATTCGTTTATTAAGTACATGGGGCAAGAAGACTGGTCGCATGAAATTCCCAAGTTTTGGGCCGTAACCCAACAGCTCGACCGCCTGCGGGGGGAATCCTTTGCCGACACCTTCCCCGAGGTGTTTAAAATGCTCGAACCCTACTTGAGTTCAGCCGAAACAAAAAAGTATACGATCGTTAAGACCCTGTAGATCTTTTGAGTTTCTCTTACCCTTCACAGAAAGGGAGCGAACTCAGGTATCACCGCCCCGAGGTCTTGGGAGCGGCTACGGTCGAGCAAAGAAGCATACCGGAGAAAATCGCCAAACAGCTTAGGATCAAACGGGCGACCTTTGATAAACTTGGCAATGTCGGCGATCTGATGTTTGACATTCTGGATCTCCACCTCTTTTTCAACGACGCTCAACCGTTCGATCGCAAGCGTCTTGAGCTCCTCCGGCAAACAGGTGATGCACAAACAATAGGGATGATGAACCGGGTTAATCCAGAGATGGATGGTGCGGGCGGAATGAATTTTGGTTTTCGTCAGGTACCAACGAACAATGTCGGCCAGCTGCAAAATACTATAGGTATTAACTGAGCACTGCACGACGATCTCGATGTTGTCACTCAACTGGCGGCAGTACTCATCAAAGTTGGCATCAATGTCTGCGAACTGCGACGGGTAGCGAACGTAGTTCGCCAACTCGCCAACGCCGTCGACACTGCAGATCAACTGTACTCGCTGAAATTGATTGAGCAACTCAACAAAGGCTTTGGGCACCTGAGTAAGATTTGACTGAATTCGCAAAAACAAATCCGAACGCCCGGCAGTGAGGCAACGTCTAAGAAATTCAAAAAACGAGGGCTGCAAGCTTGGTTCGCCTCCCGTTAGGTACACCTCAACTAGATTTTTATAGTCGATCTGATCCAAAAAACCGGACTCTTCGACCCAGGTTGGAGAACCCCCATTCCTGGCGACTTCAAAAGACGTTTGAACCTCTCGAGGGACACTCGAGCGCCCCTCTTCGGTGGGTAGAAGATTTTTGAGTTCTGTATAAATTTGGTTGCTGAGAGACGGAAAACACATTCGGCAGCGCAAATTACAGAGGCTACCAAAGTTAAGCGAAAGATATCTCGGGGAAGGCGCTAGCTGGAGATGATCAAACCGCTCAAAGTACTTGTAGTTTTCTTTATGGCGCTTGGACAAAACCCGCTGGGCTTGTTCCTCCGCCGTGCACACCTCACACTCCGGCAAAAGAGTTCCTTCTTGCATGGCGGAGCGAATCTCCTGATAGCGAACGCCGTTCCATACTTGGTCCAAAGAGTTACTCCGAAAATTCAACTCCTGGGAACCTTCTTTCAAGGTAAGATGCGAGCGACAACAAAGAATAATATTTCCGAAGGCATTCGTGGCCAGGTGATACCAAGGCAAGGTACAAAAACTCGGATTCGGGTTGATCCGGGAGTTTAAATAGGCACGTTTGTATTTGTCAAAACTGTCGCCCATCAGAGTTTCATAACCTCCGC
>JADZEO010000162.1 GCA_020850475.1 Bdellovibrionales bacterium
GACTGCCGCCGAGGATGGTGAAAACTAACATGCGTCCCTTCGGTCCGCCAGCCACCCCGACGGGTGGTCAGATGTGGTGAAATCCAAGTGGTCAAATTGGTGAAATCGGACACCGAACTCTCACGGGTGCCAGACGAGGCAAGAAGTTTGGCAAGTTTTGGCAGGGCCTAGCCTTTACCCGCGTTTTGGTGTCACGACGGGAGGAACTCAACTTGTTTGGTTACATCAAAGCCAATCAAATCGAAGGCCAGGAGTCGAAAGCGGCACGAGAATTCTATTTAGAAAGATTCCAGCGCTGGGTGTACCGAGAGCGCGTGAGGGGCAAGAATCTCAAGAATGTCAGAAGTAGGCTTGCCGCTCTAGAAGGACAATTAACTGAGTGAGGGGTTGAGTTCAAATCTCAGATGTGAGCGAACGAAGTAGCGGATCTGAGGGCTTGAAATTAAAGCCCTCAATTTCTTCTTCAAGTCCTTCGGCGGGCAAGTTGGGCCTTAAACCCACTTTTATTGCATTTGGTGTCCAAAACTGAGAATCTTCTCAACTTATATTAATTTCATATCCAACAATGACGATAATTATGCTAGCAATAGATAGTAAATTAATAATAACTCCAAATTCCTCCTAGGAGGTCGATATGAAAAACAACCTTATATTAGCCTTGATTGCGAGCCTAGCTCCACTCTTGAGTGCCTGTTCAGTCGATACCGTTAGTTCACAAGACGTGAGTACTCAATCCATTCATCAATCCTATTCAGTCGAATATGATGTGGCGACTAACGCCACGACCGTTTGGGCGCAATTTCGCGTGGGCGGCTTTTCCGGCACGACTGTCAGCCTCAAGTCGCCCGCTCGCGTTGCAGCCAATGGTCAGACTCTTCGTGAACACAACTTTCTCGGGACCTTTTATTCGCGATCTTTCGCTGGGTATGTGCCTTCGGTTGTCTTGGATTGGACGGGTGATGATGAACACACGCACTCCAACGCGATCTCCTATAAACCGGTTGCCATCACTCAGGCTGCAACGACCGTGGATCTCTTGCAGGCCTACCAGATTTCAGTCTCGGCCCCCGAGCTAATGGGCTCCGATACGGTAGAGGCCCGAATTCGCCAAGAGCAAAACCGCAACGGGTACAACGAATCCATCGTAGTGAACGCAGTCTTTAGTCCTCAACTCAACCAATTGACATTTCCCGCGAGTGAGCTTGCTCGGCTGCAAGAAGGGCAAGCGGTGCTTGAGGTTTCTCGCTCGCGCTGGCAAAGTCTGGTCGAAGGGACTCGTGAAGGCGGGGGCATCAGCGCCACCTACCGTGCGCGCAGTCTGGAACTGACGTTGGTGGGCAATCCTTCGACTAACAAATTGGCCGTCCGATAAGATAAAGGCTTGGATTTATCATGAAGATTTCTCGTCAGCAGAAAGAACTCAATCGGCAAGCGTTGCTTTCCGCGGCCGTGGACATCATGTCCGAGGAAGGCATCAAGAATGCGACCATGCGGCGGATCGCCCAACAAGCCGGGCTTTCCGAACCCGTGATCTATAAGTACTTTCCGACCAAAGAACATCTGCTGGTGGCCTATTTTGGTGATTCACTAAAAACCGCGATCGGCCGGATCGAAAGCCTCCCCGACTTCGCGACCCTAGGGTTTGCCGAGCAGATCCAACTTCTATTTGATGCCCAAATGGCCGAGTTTGAAAGGCACCGCGAGTTTGTTCACCAAGCTTTCCGCCAACTCTTTCTGACCACCCTGAGCGGCTCGCTGACGTATTTGGCTGAGCAGCGCCAGGCCCACATCGAGTACATGACTCGTCTACTTGATGCTGCCGTGGCGGCGGAAGAGTTTCCCGATCCGCCGGGCCGCCAGTTGATCGCCGAGTTGCTCTGGGACTTTCATGTGGGAATGACCTTTTATTGGCTAAATGACACCAGCCCCGGCTCGGCGCGAACGCTGCAAATGCTCGACAAGAGCCTTGCACTCTTTACTCAACTGCTGCGCTCCGATCTGCTCAGCCGCGCGATGGATTTGATTTACTTCCTGGCGCGCGAACACTTTATTAAAGCGGTCGATAGTTTGACGTCCCTCTCTGATGCTCAAAAAGAACGAAAGGCTCGGTTCCTCAAGAATGAAGAAGGAAAGAAAGATCCCTCATCGTCCATCTGACCGCACTCGGGTGGTTGGAAGGGTGGCGACTCAAGTTGTCGCCAAGAAGTTAGTCGCGCAAAGCAAGGGAATCTTTCTTGGGCAGGAAGATCGGCGGGCTTTGCAGGAGCGTACACGCACGGAAATCGCGGAATTGATCTTTTCCGGACTCAGTCAGTTGCGCGGGACCGCTCTTAAAATTGCTCAAGTCTTTTGTGCGGAGACCGGGCTCTTGCCCGATCAATACATGAAGGTGCTTGAGCAGTCTCACTATCGCGTGAGTCCGATGTCGAGCGCCATGGTTCGCTCGGTGATTCGGCGAGAACTGAACGGCCAACCGGAGGAGTTGTTTGCCGCCTTTGAGTTTCAGGCCGCTGCGGCTGCGAGCCTGGGTCAAGTGCATCGGGCCCGTCTGTTCGATGGGCGCGAGGTTGCCGTCAAGGTGCAATATCCAGGAATTGCCGACGCCATCGATACCGATTTGAAGTTGGCCCGCCTGGCGCTCAAGCCACTTGCCAACAGCGGTCTCTTGCTATTGCTCCTCAGCCAATTTGAAAAGCGCTTGCGGCAAGAGACCAATTACCAACTTGAATTCGCTCACCTTAATGAGTTTCGGGTTCTTCTCAATGGGTTGAATATCCTCATCCCCGAACCCATTGCCGATCTTAGTACGGTGACAGTCTTAACCATGGAGTGGCTTGATGGCCAGCACCTTGATCAATGGATAGCGAGTAAACCGAATCAGGACCGTATCGACCAAGTCGCCGACCAGCTTTTTCGCTGGTTCATGACCTCGGTCTTTACCTGGCGACGCTTGCACTGCGATCCCAATCTTGGCAATTTTATCATCGACCAGACTGATAGAGTCGGCATTTTAGATTTTGGCGCGGTTCATGGAATTGATGACTCCGATTTGCAGTTGTTCTCACTGCTTTGGCGCAGTCCAATCTCTGAGCCAGGCGTTTTTACCGAAGCCTATCGTGAGCGGGGAGCCAAAGAGAGTGGTGATTTGTTTGATTCCGCGATCAAGCCCTATCTTTTGTGGGTCCATGAATTTCTTGATGCTGGCAGTTTCGATTTCAGCAAGTCGCCGGATTATGCTCGGCGTGGGCATGAGTTATTTACCGCGCAGCTCTTCAATCCCGACTTCAATGAGTTTCGCTCAGAGCTCACCTTTGTCCACCGGACCTGGCTGGGACTGGTAACGCTCTTTCAGCGAATGGGCGCTAGAATTAAGCTGAGTCCTTAAGTACTCGTCTCCTGGCGGCCCCCAGGTGGTTTGACAAAAACCCGGCCGCTTCGTCAGCTCCATTAGAAGACAATAACGCATAAAGTCATTATTGTGGGTTTCAGGTCCAGGAGGCCGGTGGTGGCCCCCAACGAAGGAGTTAGCCCATGAAAAAATCGAATACATTCAATACCTTTCTTGTAGCGATGGGATTCATTTTGGCGGCGGCGGCAGGATCCCGAGCCCAGGCTCTCGACTTCGACCAAGAGATCAAAAAGCACGAAGCCGTCATCGAGCAAGTCACGCAAAGCCTCCAGGCTAGCGCATCAGAGGCTCCGACCGGCGCAGATGAGGAGCCACAGGGGCTGGCTGATTTAGAGGTCGAAGACTCGAATCGAGACGGCCTCAAAGTAGTCCTCATATCAAAGAAATAGTTAAATAAATCAAATATTTAACATAACAACACCCATTTCCCGCCACCCCAAAAATGGCGGAAAAATGGCGGAAATGTCGCCCTCGGTTGAACTTGGCGGAAAAATGGCGGAAAATGGTTTCATGGGCAAATACAAGGCCTTTCGAAAACACCGGATTCCGCACGAGTTCTCCTACTCAGAACGACTTGTTCACTTCTTGCTGATGATTGCGGAGACCAAACCCTACATCGAAGAGAATCTCGCCAAGCCTCTCGCCTTGCAGTTGCTACGGCAGGCAAAAATCCGCGCCATTACTTTCTCAAACCAAATCGAAGGCAACCCCTTGGGCGAAGGCAAAGTCACCAAAGCCCTCGAAAACCAAACTTCTCGCGAAGACGAAAACCAATTCGTGCGCGACGTGCTCAACTACGGCGACGCTCTTGATTACGCCGTTCAATTGGCTAAGGCCAAACGGCCACTCACCACCAAAGATCTCTGTGACATTCAAAAGTTAATCACCTCGGGAGTTCTCCAAGCCGAACACGTGGGGGTCATTCGCAAGATTCCTGTGTCGATTGGTGATGCCTCGACGGGCGTCCAACTCGACAGCTGCCCCGACCCCGAACACCTGCCGGCTTTGCTCGAAGATTTGTGGCAATGGGTGGAAGATCATCACGATGCCAACGCCTTTGCGCGAGCTTTTGCCTTTCACTACTTGTTTGTCGCGATTCACCCTTTTGCCGACGGCAACGGGCGCACCGTGCGCATCATGCAACACTTGCTTTTGCTTAAATCAGGCGAAACCATTGCGCAGTTTGTGCCGAGCGAGTCAGCGATCATGCAGACGCGAGCTCAGTACTACTCGACGATCCGGCAGTGTAAGATTCTCGGCACCCTCAATCCGTTCTTGGAGTATCTTGCCGAATGCTTTGCGCTAGCAGCCGAAAACGTCGTTTACGAACGCAAGACTTTGCTTTTGCAAAGTGCTGATCGTAAGCCCGAAGCCCGACGCGAAAAAATAATTAGCCTCGGCCAACAACGTAAAGCCCTTACCATTCAAGATGTGTTGGTGATTCTCCCGGATATTCCTCGTCGTACCCTTGAGCGTGATCTCGAAGCCTTAGTTCGAGACGGCAAACTCAAAGCCAAGGGCGAAAAAAAAGCGCGCGTCTATTACATTAGTTAGCGGCTTGCCCATCGCTTCAATGGCTTCTTCTTTGATCTCAATTTGAAGCTGAGGGAGTGTCTCATCTCGAGCCCGGTTGGCGATCGTCTCCTCGCGTGGCAATTGACTGGACACAGAAAGCCCTTGAGACCACTCAAATGCTGATCATGCGTCAAGTCATTATCCATGTTTCATTAGTAAATTCATGCATTTAGTTTTGCGTCGCTATTTACAGACCAAAGCCTGGTCTGGTATCCTGAATTTACTTTAAGGCGGAGTTCTTAGAGAGAGGCCAAGAGGTCTTGATCCACCAATGATGGTGCGAGCAAGACCACTCGTGGGCTTGGCGCTTTGATCAATCAATACTTTTTCGGGAGCCGATTGATGCAGAGACCAGTTCATTATCGCCGCTGCCACGTGTGCGGAACCCTCAACCATCAGGAAGAGCGCAAAGTCGAACACTGTTGTAAATGCGGCAAGCATTTGTGTCAGTTCTTCTACTTTGATGACCGCCTCACCAGCGTACCCAGTGACGCGTCCTTAAGGCCAATGCAATTTGCCGGTGAATTTTACCCCATCCAGGGACTCACCGTTTACTGGGAAGCATTTTGAGATTTTTGACGACTTCACGTCTCAATCTATTTTGTCTCGCGACGTTGTTGGCCACCGCCTTGGAGGTGACTGCCAAGCCCAGTCCAGAAAGACGTTCCGATTTTATTACCCCTCAACCTATTTGCCGCCTCCAGCAGACGCCTGCTGAACAGCTGTTGGGGTTGTGCGATGACGCCGCCGAGATTTTTATGGCAACCATTGCGGACCGCCTGGCGCCCGCCTGTGAGATGTTTATGGACTCCATTGGGCAGGTCGGACCAGTTGGCAAATTGATTGTTGATTCGATCGCCCGCATCGATAGAGAGTGCTTTTATCAAATTATGGACGTCAGCTCGGTTTGTCCTCGCTTTCCTGAGCTGAGCCCATCCCAACAATCGCGCTTTTGGGTCTGGGTCTTTGCCTCAATTGCCCAAGTTGAATCCAGCTGTCGCCTCCGCGTTGATGCCCAAGGCATTAATGGCACCGCTGATGGACTTTTTCAGCTCGAATACAGTTACTCCCTGAGAAGGGCGGCGGGGCGTGATCCTGAACTGTGCCGAACCCGGGGGCCCACGGACTCTGCCGATCCCACTTTTCAAGTCGAGTGTGCGATTAGCATTTTTAGAGATCACCACTGTCGCGGTGATCGCGTGCGTTCGTTGACCTACCGAGGCGGGTATTGGCAAAAGCTCAACGGTCCCAATCGGGCTATTGCGCGCCTCATTCGTCATTTTCCGGGGTGTCAGTGATGAAGCACTTAAAGTCAAAAACCAACCTCGAGTTTTCTCCCTTCCTCCGTTTGACCTTTGTGGTCTTTACCTTTAGCGCGGCGATTGCGATTCAATCCGATCCCGCAGGAATTCGTGGATTGAGTTCCAAGTCTGATCCTCTGGATTTGGTGATTCAACAAGCGGGTTTGACCACCGGCGAGTACGAGGCGCTCGAGGGCAAAACTGATGAGCAATGTTTGGCCGGCGAACTGCGATTCATTAAAGAGTCCGGGGCTGCCACACTCATGTTGGGTTCTAAGCCCCTTATCTTGGGCGTGGGGGCGGGTGAAAACTTTAAACGCGAAGATGAACAGTGCCAGTTTTCTTCGAGTGCCAAGGTTACAGCCGGACAAATCATCGCCTGGCACCAGGAAAAGTGTGGGAAGCGACCAGCCATGCGATTTGAAACTGAGCTGAGTAAAAGTGAGTCAGGAATTACCTATCAGCGTCGGGTCCAAAAGAACGGCAAAACCACTCAGCAGTTCACTTGCCAGCTCAAGCTCGTCAAATCTCCCTGAGACCAACAAAAATGCGACGCATTAGCCAGTGACCTTGTCAGGCAAAAGATCGTCAATAAGGTCATGGCGATTACCATTAAAGATATTGAACAAGCGCGGAAGAACCTGGCTGAGACCATTCAGCCCACCCAGACACTTTTTTCCCGCAGCACCTCGGATTGGCTCGGGACTCAAGTGTTTCTCAAATACGAAAATGAGCAAATGACGGGTTCCTTTAAAATGCGAGGAGCCTATAACAAAATATTGAGTCTTACGGCCGACGAAAAAAGCCACGGAGTGGTGGCTTCGAGTGCGGGTAATCACGCCCAAGGAGTCGCTCTCTCGGCCACTCGCCTCGGGGCCAAGGCTCATATCGTGATGCCGGTCACCTCGCCTTTGATTAAGGTGGCGGCGACCCAAAGTTATGGCGCCGAAGTAATTCTGCATGGCGAGTATTACGATGATGCTTACATGTTGGCTCGTAACTTGGAGCGCGATCGCGGGTATGTTTTTATTCACCCCTATGAAGATCCCAAGGTGATCGCCGGACAAGGCACCATCGGCGTGGAGCTGCTCGAAAAAGTCCCTGACCTCGAGTCCGTCGTTGTTCCGATTGGTGGTGGGGGGCTGATCAGTGGCATCGCGACGGCGATCAAAGCCCTTCGTCCTCAGTGCAAGGTCTTTGGCGTGATCAATGAGAGTACTCCCGGCATGTATTATAAATTCAAAGGCGATTCCACCACCCAATTCAAGAATCGTCCGACCATTGCGGATGGTACCGCCGTCAAAATACCCAGCGAGATCATGTACCAAGAGTACCTTTCTCGTTTGGTCGATGACGTGGCCAAAGTCAAAGACGATGAAATTGCCGAAGCCATGGTGTTTCTCTTAGAGCGAGCTAAAACGGTGGTTGAAGGAGCTGGGGCGATGGCCCTTGCGGCCGCCGCCAAAAAAACTTTGCAGCTGGGGAGTAAAACCGCGCTCATCCTATCCGGCGGCAATGTTGATCTCAATGCTTTGGCCAATATCATTGAACGTGGTTTGGGTCGGCGCGGCCGCTTAGCGCGTCTCAAGGTGGCCGTCTCCGATGTGCCGGGCACCCTTCATCGGTTGACGGCCGAGATCGCCGATAAGCGCGCCAATATTCTTGAGGTCTTTCATGACCGACTGGGCATTGGCTTGGACATCGGCGAAACCTCCATTGAGTTTTTACTGGAAACCCGCAGTCTCGAGCATGTCGAAGAAATCAAAAAAGCTCTAAAGGAATCCGGGGCGCGAGTGCTCTAAAGCGGCGTAACGGCTTTAGGCAGCGCCGCCGTATCCGCCGCCACCGGAAGAATGCATAATGACCGTGTCGCCGGCTTTCATGTTGAACTCGCCTCGCGCAGGCATCTTCTCGCGCTCTTTTTGACCGGCCTTCTGAATGTAGAGCTCGGCACAACTGGCGGCCTTACCACCTTGCTCGCCTTCGGGCTTTTGCGAAGCCTGGGTGATCATCCAGCGTAAGGTGCAATTGGTTTTGACCGTAATGGCCTTGGTCACGCCGTTGCCACCTTCAAAATTTCCACTGCCTCCGGATTTCTGGCGGATGGAGCACGACATGACGGTCAGGGGATAGCGCCGCTCGATTTCCTCAATGGAGGGTTCAAGATGACTCCGTTGCCAAGGATTGAGCGCATCCACCCCTCGACCAAAACTAGAAGCCGCCATGCCGGGTTCGAGGGTGTCAAAAAAGTGGAGATTGTTACTAAACTCGAGGTCGAAGGAACACAGGGACGGACCCGCGTGCGCAAATCGGTGTTGCAGATCAATCTCGCCCAAGCACTGCAAGATAAAGTTGGCCAGCAAACCCGCGCCGTCGGTGAGACCTTGATAAACCGGCGCAGGATACTTGGCATTTACGAGTGAGCCTTGAGGTGCTCGTACCTCAAAGACCTCAAAAATTCCCGCATTCAGAGGTAAATTCGTGTTGATCACCGAGACCATGGCGCCGATGCAAGCCCCGAGCGTTGCTCCATAGGTTAAATGCAAGTGGGCCGACGGGCCGCTACCGGTAAAATCAAACTTGGCTTTGCCTTCTTCGAGCGTCAGGAGCAGCTTTAACTTTTCGCCCGACTCCAAAGTCATTTCCTTCTCGACTTCGCCGCTGGCCAAGTGCTCCAGCTGGTGAGTGAAGTGCTTGCAGGTTTCCGCAAACAATTCCTTGAGACGGGGTTTACTCCAGTCGAGGTGAGCGGCCTGCGTGTCGCGCTTGATCTGTTCGACTTTGCGGTCCATCGCGGCCACTACGGCTTCAACAGTCGTTAGAAAATTCTTGGGACAATGAGGGTGTTCGCTGATGATCTTCAGCAACTCGGTATTAAACTTACCGCCTTGACGAATGGGTGTGGGCGGAATCCGCACTCCTTCGTCTTCGATCGTGTCGGTCATATGCAAGTGCGGTTTCATGTTCACGCGCACACAAAAAGTAAATTCAGCCGGCGACTTGGCGTTGGTCTTGCCCTCGAGATTCACACCCATCAGTAAATTCAAAGCGGTCAGAGTCGAGCCGCCACTATAGGGATCGTTGGTGAGAACCACGTCGCCCTCTCCCACTTGCAAATAGCGACTCACGACCTCGGCCACTCCGGGTAGAGTCCCAATGTCGGGGAGATTTTGATACTTAATATGAACCGGCTGATTTTCTTGGGTCATCAAGGCGGCAGCTTGAAAGGGCTCAAACCAAAAATTAAAGTACGATTTAAGCTGCGCGAAGTAAAAAGCACTGTTCATCGCTTTGGATTTTGCCACGGTTACCCGACCTCACTATTTACCAAGAACTCCGCCAGCGGCGGATTCTGCGCATGAAAGGCTGTCACTTCAAGTTCGGGGAGACGGGGAGCAAGGAGTGGTCCCAGAATCGGGCTGAGCGGTCCCTGCAGTTTCAAGCGTTTGCTTTGGCAATGGGCGCGAACCTCGCAGGCCAACGAATTCAGCGCCGTCTCTTCGATCCACCGACAAATGTCTTGGCTCAAAAAATCACTCCGGTTTGAGGCTTCGCGGGCGTAAGCACTCAAGGTCTCGCGAATGCGTCCGGCCATTCGCTCCGTCAAGTGATTGCGAAGCGCTTCGATCCCTTGCAACCGATCATTCAAATAGAGGATGTCAAACAGCAGGGGCTTAACTCCCCGACCGAAACACATGGGGCCGGGCTCAAAGCCCCCAACTTCAAAGGTTAAATTCGGGCAACCGTAGGAACTCTTGCCGATCAGGGTGGTCGGTTGAATATGGAGTTCTCGAGTTTCTGGATGAGGTAAATAAACGCGCCCAAAATCACTCATCCAATCGACTTGTGATTTGGCGTTGGCAGGCAGCAGGAAAAATTCTTCGAGGCCGAGATACAAAACGGCATCGCTGGCTTCTGACCGACACTGATCGAACACCTGGGCGGCACCAAAGAGTGAGCCCAGCGGCGCTTGCCAGTTGTCGAGATGGGGAGCGGTATCACCCCTAAAGAGCACAACTTGTGGTTCTTCCCCTCCCAGCTCACCGAGCCCGCGGCTGATTTGCTTTAAGACATCCTTAAACGCCGGTTCAAGATAGGCGTTCAGGGTCGCATGCCACCACCGCGGTTTTTCCGAGCCGGTACCGTTTACGGCATAAGACGGATAAACTTTGAAACCTCGTTCTCGCAAGTAGGTCTCCGCCTTGCGCTCATGTTCAGGGTTCATCGTCGAGTGCATCAGCCCTAGGACCACATGATCGACTTTGTTCATTTGCAGTTTAGCAACTAAGAACTCCAGTTCTTCGTCGGCTAAAGGTTTTTCCACTTCACCTTGGGCATTGATTCGCTCAGCGAGACCAAAGATCAAGTGATTGGCTAAAGGTGGAGCGGCTCGTTTTGGCACAATGGTGAAGCGGGGATCTTTGATGGGCAGATTCATCTCGGGCCAATCTTCAAAACCAGAAGTCACCAGCAGAGCTGGTGTTTGGCCCAGTCGCCGCAGAATCATCTGTCGTCCCAACCGCGTTGCCACGCGCAATTGACGGACAGAATCAATGCCACTCTCAGTGAGATACTTCTGAATGCCTTTATCGAGGGGAGTATGAGGCAAAAACCAACGCTGAAAGGGAAGGTGTGCACCTTCATCCTGTTTTGCGGCAATCTCCGCAAAGGATTCTCCAACGTAGAGCCCAACAGTCCATGACATCTTGAATCCTATATTCGGAGTTGCTAAGTATACTTCAAGGGAAAAAAAGCAAAAAAGTGAGAAACACATGAAGGTCTCAAAAGAAATCAGCCAAATTATTCCGTACTCACCAGGCAAACCCATCGCCGAAACCAAGCGGGAGCTGGGCTTGCAGGTGGTACACAAGTTGGCGAGCAATGAATGTCCTCTCGGCCCTAGCCCAAAGGCGGTCGCCGCCATGACGCAAGCCCTCAACGAGCTGCACCGCTACCCCGACCCCAGTTGCTATGATTTGCGGCAAGGCATGGCGTCTTATCTCAAAGTTGCTCCCGATTGGTTGGCCTTTGGCAACGGCTCAAATGAGTTGATTGATCTCTTGGTGCGCACCTACTGCGAGCCCGGCGAAGCCATCTTGACCTCGCAGGCCGCCTTTCTCGCCTATGCCCTTTGTGCTCAGGCCGCTCGCGTGCGCACGGTCGAAGTTCCGCTCACCGCTGACTTGCGCTTTGATCTAACAGCAATGGCTCGCACACTCGAGGCCGATACCCAGAATCAAATTCGGTTGGTGTTTATCGCCAATCCCAACAACCCGACCGGCACGGTGGTCACCCGTCGTGACTTCGAAACTTTTATGAAAGTGGCCGGCGGTAAAAAGGACTTACTCGTCATCGTTGATGAAGCTTATTTTGAGTTTGTGCGAACCGCGGATAGTTTTTCGACCCGCAATTATCTCGAGACGTATTCCAACCTTCTTTACTTGCGCACCATGAGTAAAGTGTTTGGCCTCGCCGGGCTGCGGTTGGGCGTGCTCGTCGGGCAACCCGCGCATTTGGATTACATTCATCGTGTTCGCAATCCCTTCAACGTGAACTCCTTGGCTCAGGCGGGAGCTTTGGCCGCCTTGGGTGATCACGCCCACCTTGAGCGGGTGTTGCACACAACTTGGGCAGGTTTGGATTTTCTGACGACCCAACTCCATCGCCTTGGGCTTAAGTTTTGGCCTTCAGAAGGAAATTTTGTGCTCTTTGACACGGGTCGCGACGCGATGGCGGTCTTCCAGGCACTTCTTCGGCAGGGGGTCATTATGCGGCCCGTAGTCAACTATGGATTTCCAACTTTACTGCGCCTGAGTGTTGGGTACGATGTCGAAAACCATGCGGCGATTTCGGCCTTAGAGAAAGTTTTGATTGAGATTCGGCCGAACCCTGTGGCATCAAAGTTCTAAGCCGACAAATGGAGTTGGAATGAAAACGGAGAAACCGGAAATCGACCGGGTTGTGACCATTGATGGTCCGGCCGCCAGCGGAAAGACCTCAGTGAGTCGCGAAGTGGCTCGCCGGCTGGGTTGGCGCTGGGTTTCGACCGGCGCCTTTTACCGGGGTCTCGCCTTTGTCGCTCGCCAACTTCATACGGATCTTAAGAATGAACAGGCCGTGGTTGACGTGGCCCTCTCTCCCGTCTGGGAAGTGCGCTTGAGTCCCGAGCGAACTTTGGTTTTTATGAACGACGAAGACGTCACCGACGAAATCTACCGCGAAGAAATGGGCGAGTACGCCAGTCTCATCAGTCAATACCCCAAGGTCCGCGCTAATTTGCTCGAGGCGCAGCGCCGTTGCTACAAAAAGGGCGCTGGTGGTTTAGTCGCCGAGGGTCGTGATTGCGGAACCGTGGTTTTTCCTCACGCACCGGTCAAAATTTACCTCGAAGCCGCGACGGTCAGTCGGGCCGAGCGCCGCGCTTTGGAAGAAGGTAAATCGGTTGACGAAACTCGGGCTTCTCAGGCTCGTCGAGACCGTCAGGATAGCACCCGCAAAACGGCCCCACTCCAGCGAGCCAAAGAGGCCCATTTGGTTGATACGAGTGACATGAATCTTGAAGAAGTGGTCGACTACGTTGAAGGCCTGATTCGCAAAGACCTTAAGATCTAACAAAAACAAGTCATTTCAGCTGCTTGATACTGATTGAAGGGGAACCCTCAAAAGCCCCTCTTGGGGGCATTCTGACGGGCTAAGAGTGCACCTGGGATAGTTATGGGGCAAAGTGTAAAAATCCCTTTGACATTCATAACATAGACTTTATAACGGAAAGCTCATCTCAAACGGCTATGCCACTGAGAAATTTTATAAGGGCGAAGTACCTCGAAGGTCTTTTCCCGCAGGAGGTAATTTTTGGAAATGGTAGACAATAAGAAACCCAACAAATCAAAGGCACAGATGGCCCGCGAAAAGGTTCTCGCGGCACTCGATGCAGCAGACAAAGATGTGCCTGGTAACCCCAGCTTCTACGAAGCGGGCAAAAACGGCGAAAACTTTGAATCCTTGTTTGAAAAGTCTCTGGGTGAGCGGGATTTCAAAGTGGGCGACGTCGTCAGTGGCCGAGTGGTTGAAGTTCAAGAGGACTTCGTCCTTGTGGACATCAACTACAAGAGCGAAGGGATGATCCCAATTTCTGAGTTCCGCATGGTCGAAGGCCATCGGAATGTCGAGGTGGGCGCTCAGGTTGAAGTGTTTATTGATCGCATTGAAAACGAAAACGGCATGGTCGTTTTGTCCAAAGACAAAGCCGACATGCTCCGCGCTTGGAACGATATTTCTCGGGCCGCGGAAAACGAAGAAGTCATTGAAGGCACCATCATCGCCAAGGTTAAGGGCGGTTTGAGTGTCGATATTGGCGTGAAAGCTTTCTTGCCAGGAAGTCAGATTGACCTGCGTCCCGTGCGGAACATGGACATCTACATCGGCAAGACCTACAAGTTTAAGGTCATCAAGTTTAACAAGCGTCGGGGCAACATCGTATTGTCGCGTCGGGCGCTGCTTGAAGAAGAGCGCGAGAATCTGCGCAGCCAAACTCTTGACGCCATGAAAGAGGGCTCAATCGTTAAAGGCCTAGTGAAGAACATCACTGATTACGGTGCCTTTATCGACTTGGGCGGCATGGACGGTTTGTTGCACATTACCGACATGAGCTGGGGCCGGGTGAAACACCACTCAGAACTCTTGAACGTCGGTGACGAAGTCGAAGTCATGGTTCTTAAATTCGACAACGAAAAAGAGCGGGTCAGCTTGGGCATGAAACAGCTCAAAGAAGATCCGTGGGCAGCGGTGGCAGATCGCTTCCCCTCAGGTGCTAAGTTGCACGGCAAAGTCGTCAGTCTCGCTGATTACGGTGCCTTCGTTGAGCTGGAAGAGGGCATCGAAGGCCTGATCCACGTCAGCGAAATGAGCTGGACCAAGCGCGTGAAGCATCCCTCGCAAATCGTTAAGGTTGGCGATGAGGTCAACGTGCAGGTGCTGGAAGTGGACCGCGAGAATCGTCGCATCAGTCTCGGCATGAAGCAGCTTGAGCCCAACCCCTGGGTTGAACTCAAAGAGAGCTATGCTCCGGGTACCATCATTGAAGGTGAAGTTAAGTCAGTCACTGACTTTGGTGTCTTCGTCGGAATCGAAGAAGGCATTGACGGCTTGGTGCACATTTCTGACTTTTCTTGGACCAAGCGAATCAATCATCCCTCAGAAGTCTACAAGAAGGGTGATCGCGTACGGGCCGTGGTGCTGGGCGTGGATATCGAGAACGAGCGCTTTAGCTTGGGCATCAAACAGTTGGAAGCGGATCCCTGGGCAAGCATCGAAGACAAGTACCCGATTGGCTCTCAGCGCGACGTAAAAGTTGTGAAGCTGGCCGACTTTGGGGTGTTTGTTGAGCTGGAATCAGACATTGAAGGTTTGATCCATATCAGTGAGCTGAGCACCAAGCGGGTTGAAAAGCCCGACGAAGTGGTTCAGGTCGGCGATGTGGTCAAAGCCGAAATCATTTCGATCGACCGCGATGCGCGTAAGATCGGCTTGTCAGCCAAGCTCGTGAAGTTGCGTGAACAAAAAGCGGATGTCGAAGACTACGTTAAGAAGGTCACCGCGACTTCCAAGACCAGTCTAGGTGATTTGTTTGGCGATGCACTGAAAGCCGCCAAAAACGATCCCAAGAACTAATCCAGAAACGGATCAGGCCTCTCCCGCGTCAGAGCGGGGGAGCGCAGACCGCCAAGAACCGCGCCAGAGTCGCGGTTCTTTTTTTTGCCCGCGCCTAAGCTTCCCATTCCCGGTGTCGCAAGGTAGACTTTTGAGGAATTTACGAGTGTGGACTCATTAATAACAACAGGGAGGGCACATGCGGCGAATTTACCACAGCACCTTGGCTTTAATTTCTCTCTGTTTCTTGGCGGTCTTTTTGGTGTCTTTGGCCGTACTCGTGGTGCAATTCAACCCCTTTGCGCCCGAAGTAAAGGAGCCTTCCGTCCTCTCACTCCGAGTCGAGGGAGTGATCACCGACACCTCCGAGTTCATTAAGACTCTCCGCAGTTACCGTGATGATCCCAATATTCGCGCCGTGGTGGTTCACATCAACTCTCCCGGTGGCCTAGTGGGTTCGAGTCAAGAACTGTACTCGGAACTCAAACGCGTGCGCGACGAGGCCCGCAAACCCGTGGTGGTGGCTGGGGGCTCGGTCGTTGCGAGTGGGGCCTATTATGCTGCCTCTGCGGCTGATCGAATTGTCGCCAATCCTGGGACGGTCATGGGCGCGATCAGCGTGCTCAACCAAGGGACCATGCTTCAGGAAATTGTTGAAGAAGTGCATGGGCAGTTCAAGTTGGCGGTTCAGCGCAGTCGGCGTCTGTCGTCGGATGTGGTGGAGAAATACGCTGATGGGCGGGTCTTTACGGGAGAGACGGCGGTTCGTCTCGGGTTTGCCGACCAAGTCGGAACCTACGAAGATGCCCTGCGGATCGCGGGCAAGCTCGCTGGCCTGGGATCTAAGCCCAAGCTGTTTCAACCGCCAGCTAAGCCTTGGGATTGGCGAGAGCTCATCAATCCACCACCGGCGCTGCCTGAACCCTCAGTGGCCGAGGTGGCGCAGTCGCTTCAGGCTGAACTCTCCGGCAAACCTCTTTTCTTGATGCCGGGAATCCTTTAAGGTTGGCGGACATGGCAAAAACCCGACGTAAAGCTCCATCCAAACCCAAAAAGCCCAAGGCTCTGACCCTCGACTTGACCCAGATTTGGCCCCAGGAGCGGGACTTCATGGAACGGCCCGACCGTTACCGTTACGTCCGTAAACTCATTAAACCCGAGGGCTGCGTCTTTTGTAATGCACTCAAAGCGGGCGTTGGCCTCGAGAGCTTGGTGCTTCATCGCGAAAAGCTGGCCATGGTGGTACTCAACAAGTTTCCTTACAACAGTGGCCATCTTTTGGTATTGCCGACCCGTCATTGTGGAGATTTGACCCTGCTCAGTCAGGAAGAATACACCGCGCTGTCGCAGTTGCTGCGTCGGACGGTTGATGCCTTGCAGAAATCTTATGATTGTCCCGGCCTTAATGTCGGCCTTAACCATGGGGCTGTGGCAGGAGCGGGAATTCCCGAACACTTGCATTGGCATGTCATTCCGCGCTGGCAGGGCGACACCAACTTTTTTCCTCTCATTGCCGAAACCAAGGTGTTGGCGGAGACGGTCGAGCAGACGTACAATCGCTTGCGTCCGTTTTTTGAGGAGCAGTAAGCGATGAAATGGCCTTTTCCTTATAAACTCGACCACATTGGTATTGCCGTTTCCAGTCTTAAAGATGGGGGAAAACTCTACCAGGCCCTGGGCTTTACCCAAGTTCACGTCGAAGACGTGGTGGGCGAAGGGGTTAAGGTCGGCACCTATGAGTTGGCCAATGAGGCACGCATAGAGCTTTTGGAGCCCCTCGGTGAGAATAGCCCGGTGGCGAAGTTTTTAGAAAAACGCGGCCCGGGTGTTCATCACATCTGTTTGCGAGTCGAGGGTTTGGCCAAAATTCTCCAGCAACTCAAAACA
Source organism: Bdellovibrionales bacterium (assembly GCA_020850475.1). Taxonomy (GTDB): domain Bacteria; phylum Bdellovibrionota; class Bdellovibrionia; order Bdellovibrionales; family UBA1609; genus JADZEO01. The sequence goes on from JADZEO010000162.1 coordinate 16,822, forward strand.
GCGGGCATTCGCTTGGTCTATGATGAGCCTCGCCCTGGTGCCCACGGGTGTATGATTTCTTTTATTCACCCGGCCTCAGCGGGTGGAGTGCTGATTGAGTTAAGCGAGAAGAAGTCCAAGGGAGCGCCATGAGTCGATACTCTAATTTCGGCGGCGCGATGCCTCTCACTCCGATGGCCAAAAAGCTCATCATTATCAATGTGGCGATCTGGTTTGGTCTGGTGTTAATTCTGCAAAAGTTCTTTTTGCCTGAACCCTACCTGTTTCAGTGGTTCGGGCTCACCCCTGAGCGCTTACTCAACGGTTTTTGGATTTGGCAGCCCTTCACCTATATGTTCCTGCATTCCTATTCGGTGTTTCACGTGGTCTTTAATATGCTGCTGATCTGGTGGCTGGGGGCGGAGCTTGAGGGCCGCTGGGGCTCACGGTTTTTTCTCCTGTATTATCTTGTCTGCGGGATCGGGGCGGGTCTGTTTTATGTCCTCGCCACCACCTTTTACTATTTGGTTTCAAATAGCTTTGGCTTGATGACCGTTCCCGTAATTGGGGCCTCAGGCGCGGTTTTTGGGCTGATGCTCGCCTATGCAATTCTATTTGGCGAGCGCGAGATCTACTTCATGATGATTTTCCCGATGAAGGCCAGGTATTTCGTGGCCTTGCTGGGCGGGATTGAGGTGGTGTCACTGCTGAGCACGGGCGGGCAAGATGGCGTTGCCAACCTGGCCCATCTCGGCGGACTCATTGTCGGCTACCTCTTTTTGCGCTTTTGGGGCAAATGGGGAGCGCTATTAGCCGGCGGGGGCAAGCGCAAGAAGAAAAAGGGTGGGCCTAATTTGCGATTAGTGGTGGACAATGATCGCAAATTTGAGGATAAGGAAGGCTCTGGCGGGCCCAAATACTGGAATTAAGGGCTGATTTTTTTGAGATAGTTTTGGAGGAAATCAATGAGTCGACTGAGTAAGGCCTTAGCTCAACTGAAGTTTGATTCTCGCATGACCGAGTGGAACCAAAACCAAGGACTCGTAACTCCCGAAGAAGTCAAAAAACATTTGGACTCACTTCCAGATCTTTCCAGCCGCGCGCTCCAACTCACTCTCGAAGACGAGACCAACGGCGCCGACGACCACCCCATGCCCACGGGCATGGACCACAACACTCACTAATTTGCTTACTTAAAGTAGATCATCCCGGTTTTTGGTAAGGTCTCGCGGGCAGCGGCTCGGTAAGCCCCTAAGAACAACATATGCAGAAACACGCCGTTCACGGGCTCTCCATCCGGGCGGACAAAGACATCGTGTTCATTCTGGTCAACCCCCACAAAGACAATCTTGTCGCCAAAGTGAATCTTGGAGCGATTTTCGATGGCGTCCTGGTAAGGGACTTTGGTAATAAAACTCTCTGACATCTGATGAAGTGCGATTCGATAGGGCAAAGAATAGTTTGCCGACCGCGCCTCAGCATCGCTCATTCCCGCAAGCTGGGCGATAAAAAACGCCGCAACTTGGTAGGGCAGGATTTGAGGGCGCACCTCGCGCACGCTCTTGTCTTCATTCCGTCTTACAAAGACATTAAAGTATCCCGCCTGAATGCGTTTGCCTTGCTCCTCATTGAGGTTTCTAAACGCGGTATCTTTTTCGTCATAGACGACGTAATTAAGACCATATTGGTCACTCAACTGGAGAAGGCACTCGGCCCCTTCGGTATCAGCATTGAGTTCGACATCAAAGACGATGACCTTGGGGCGCTGGGGAGCGATCGCTCGAACCGCCTCGCAGAGTTTTTTGATTTGCAGCTTGTTTCCTCTGAGGGGGCCATAGAGCTCTTCGCTTTTGGAGTCAAAGACCAGGGCGACCGAATCAGACAATTCCGCCTCGATCGACGAATAAGAAAGGGCAAGATCTTCGGCCAGAGCCAAAGAAGAAGCCAAGGCAGCAAAACCAAGTGCAATCAGACTGAGAGCATTTTTCATTCGCTTAACCCCAAAAAAAAGACGACCGGTTTGGATTCTCACTAGCGTGAGGAGTTGGATTACTAAACTACGGCCCTTCAAGAAAGAGTTGTTCGCCAGCCCTATAAAAGTCCTCATCACAATTAAAATAAATACAGGACTTTTTTGTTCTTCGATTACTTTGATTAATCGCTCGCAAAACCTGGAGCAACTTTCGGGAGGTCGTGAGGCCCTGGCGCTTCGTGATTGGTTTCGGGCATCGGCCGGTCAGGCAGTCAGGCCAATGGTCACAGGCCATCAGGGCGTCGGGCCGAGGGTCACGGGCCACGGCCGGGACGCTGGAGGAGTTGATAGATCATACCGCCGAGGCGATCTTTGCCGCCGCGACCGGTGCCCTCGGCAAGGTTAAGCGCAATACTCAAAACCGCGCGCTCAAGTTGTTGGCGTAATTCACCAGTCAAGCCTAACTGCGAACAGTTTTGGTTGAGCTCAA
>JADZEO010000163.1 GCA_020850475.1 Bdellovibrionales bacterium
CGATACCGGCGACCGGCGTGACGGTAACCAAAACCTCTACCGGCCGAACGATCTCGATTGGGGGCCTTCACAATACGATCAATAGCGCCGGTGACGCCGTCTTATTGAACCAATCTTTGAAAACCACCAGCGACCTCGTCGTCAGTGGCACCAAATCGGGAGGCAACCGAGCCATTTCCTCGGGTACGATCAAGGTGTACCACAATATCGCTCGTTTTAACGGCACTTATGATTTTTCCAACGTCGTCTGGGGAAGCACCAGTTGCTGCTATCCAACGTCCGGAACAATCGCCGTCACCTACTCCAGCGACACGAGCTTTAGCGCTTCGGTCACCTTTTCTTCAACCTGCGGTCAAGCGACGTGGGCAACCAGCGGTGGCTCAAGCGAAACCATTACTCTTCCTTACTGCCAATAACTTTTTCCTCTGGAGTTGCGATGAAAACGAGTATCTCTTGTCTCCTCGTCGTTGCGGCCCTCTCTGCTTGTCAAAATCGGCCACTTCAGCCCGAGTCGTTCTCCTATTTGCCCTCGTTTGCGACTACCAATCGGTCCGTGAGTGCCGTTCGTAATCCATTTTTAAAATCAATCAATACGGAAGACGAATTCAACGAACTGGGCTCTCCTGCGGACGGCATTATACAAGGTGGAAAAATCGTTAAGTTTTTGATCGACAACCGCAGTTACGGCACGGACACGCCGGCGACTCCTTATTTTCTTAACTCCAAACAGCATCGCCTGCACTACGACTTTGCTCGTGCGGCCCTCAAGGTCACGGCGCAAGTGGAAGCCTTTAACTCCATGACCTACTTTACTCGCGGCCTAAAGAATAAGAAATTTATTGCCGGTACCGTCCAACAATACGAGCGCCTCGAACGAAGTAAAATCGTTCGTTTTTATGGAATTCAATTTTATCCCCAGGACTTCATAACCGAAGATGAGATCCTCTATGCGGTTCGCTTGCTTAAAGAGCAGCTCAAGATGCCTTCGGTCGAAATCGCCGTTGTCTCCTATGGTGAGCAGCAAAGTCTTGCCAAAATCACCAAAGATTTGGAGCGCCTGGGTGTCACCCCGCTCACGATTGAGCAGTTGTTGGGCGACACACCTCTCATCGTTATGAACCAAGGCGTCGCCCACGGTGTCATTCGCTTTTTTCCCGCGACCCGTGGTCGTACCCTCGCCGATCTCGATGGCCGGTCCCCAGAACTTCTGGACCCCTGGGATATTCCTGTCTTCACCGAACTTCCTCTTGATCTTTCGGTAGTGGCCGCCGTCCTCACGATCGAAGTGCAAACTGCTGTTTCGCACATCAATTTAAAGTCAAAGGAGCGTGGAACACCCAATGTGGTCATTCGCAGCCCTGACCTCGTCAAAAAATTTAGATCTCTGCACGGCGTACCCGTCACCTTGACGGTTAAACAAGGTCGTGTGGAAGCCGAGATCCTGCCGGGCGACGGCCTCGCCACCGTCAAGCAAATGTACGTTGACGGGCTTAAGCGCAAATGGGTTTCTTTGCCCGCCAATTCAGCCAAGACCATTATGAACTTCGACAAGATGTGCCCCGCGGACACCGCGCAGTGTTTGCGTTTGCACGACACGTACGGCGGCAAAGCTGCAAAACTGGGTTTCCTTGCCAACAAGACCGTCCTGGGACGACAAGGCCGCCTGTTTTCAAAATTCGCCGTCAAGAACTCGTTCTATCCCCAGGGTTTGCGTCTCACTCCGGCCGGGCTGGGCGTGTCTTTGGGATTTTATCAGTCCTTTGTTAGCAACAACCCGAAGTTGCAAAAAAAGATCAACGACCTCACAAAAAAGGAAAAGAGCAAGCTGCCGCCTTCTTCCGAAGAACGCCTCGCGATGGTTGAAGACATTCAAAAGGAGTTCTACCAGTCCTTGTTTACCGATACTGACTGGAAGCAGGTGCGGGCCGCGGTTGAAGGCTTCGAAAAAGCCTTTACCTCCGAAATCCCGGGCGTGGAGTTTAAAAAACTCAAAATCCGTTCAAGTGCCAATGTGGAGGATATGCCCAATTTTGACGGGGCGGGCTTGCACGCCAGCTATTCGGCCAAACTCAAAGAGGGCCTAGAGCAAACACCGCGCTGCCAAGAGAAGCCGGACCCCAATGGCGACGGCGTTGAAACCAAATCTATAATGGAACCTGAGTCTCTGTCGTGTGCGATCAAGGGTGTCTTCGCGAGCCTTTGGAACAAGCGCGCAATCGAGGAACGCAGCCATGCCCGCCTTGACCACGAGACCGCCGCAATGGGATTGGCAATCTCGCCAAGCTATGGCTCTTACAAGATTGATGCGGCCCCCAAACAGCAGCAACTCGAGGAGCAGGCCAATACTGTCGTCGTCACTCGGGTTCTGAATACGGAGTCGGTGTACGGTTACACTATCGCAGCTCAAACGGGCGACGGCCTGGTGACCAATCCTACGCCGCAAACCCAATCCGAGTCGGTTCTTGCCACTTTCCTCGGTGACGAAGCTCCTGGAATTTCAATTCTTCAGCTCGCCAAGCCTTTCCCTGATCGACCCGCGCTCAATGAGTCCATCTTCAAGGATAAGAATCGAGAAATTTACACCACGATGGTGGATATGGTCCGCCATGCTGAGATTAAATACTGTGAAGCCAAGAAAAAACTTGATCGCAAGTTCTATGGTGGAGACTGTTCCTACATTCCTGCGGACACTGAAAAAACTGCGCTCGATTTGGAGTTCAAAGTTTTGGCTGATCCCGATTTTGGTGTTTACCAAGTGTTCTGCAAACAAATTCGAGAGTTCTCGGCCAAATGAGCGAGCTGAACAATTTTCCGCAGAAATGGAATTACATCTCGATATCGAAGCTCACTTGAATCGTCACTTGAGCTCCCGTGACTCGCAACCGATCTCGAGTTCCGACAATCTTACCCTCGCCATCAATCTGCATTTGATCAACGCGAACGTCAGAGATGGCGGCATCAGGGAGTTGTTGCTTAAGGGCCTTGCTGACCACTCTCATCAGGTACTTCGTTTTCGCTACGATCGCCTCATGAGCTGTCTCGCGACCCTGTTCGGTATACTCAAGTTCAACCTCTCGGCCAGCCTGATAGTCTTCCCAGCTACCCCGACGAAACTGCGCCGGAATACTCATTTGAACAGGAAGATTGATTGGAACACCTGAAACGACGTCATCGATGAGGATACTCATGACAACATAGATCTGATTGTTGTCATTGACGAGACTAAGTCTAGAATGTCCTTTGATATCCAAGCCAATAACCGCTTCGTCAACTTCGCCCAACTTGGACTGGTTCAGTTGAGCCAGAGGACCTTCACCTTCGACATAGGTATTTGTCACCTGCCGGGAACTTGACAACTCAAGCTCTGAAGCCTGCGGAGTTGTTCTTAGGTAAGTTGACTCGGACTCCGTCACTTGTTTGGTCAAACGCACAGTGTACGACTCGGCCTTGCTGGTTTGTGAAACGATCGCACCCACCAATAGCACCAGTCCTAGAAGCGACTTCGACATAGGGATCTCCTTCTTGCTTTTTATCTAGAGCGTAAGTAACTCGATGGGCCTGATGGCGAAAGGTCTTCGAGCCGAATTGAATTTTTTCCCCCATACAAAAGATGGGCGGGGGAAGTTGGCCTCGGCTCTTCAGCGCTCCTGATGTGAAGCGCACCGGTTGTTTTCACTAGTCAGCGACATTCTGTTCACAATCAGCATCAACAGACATCGAGCACTTTGTAGCCCTTCTCTGGCGTCTGACTGATAACCTCGGGCAGGTTTTGGATGATGGTCGTTTCTATGGCTTCGATGATTGCCAGCTTCCAGTGGTCACGACGATAGATGATGCTAATTTCGCGAGTGGGAATCGGCGATTTAAACGGCCTGACGTGCGCGGCGACTTCATCTTTTCGCAGTGACGCTGCCATCAGAGCCGGAATCAGAGTGTAGCCCATACCCGTTTGAATCAAGCGGCGTAAGGTATCGAGGCTACCGCTGCGAAAATGAATGTTGGCATACGCCGCCTCCGGCCCCATGGGCACGGCACAAAAATTGATCACTTGGTCTTTGAAACAATGCCCGTCCTGCAACAGCCACATTTCGTTAGGATCCAATTGTGATCGCGAGATCTGTTCGTGCTTGAGTAACTCATGCCCAGTCGCGAAGTAGGCCAAAAAGTGTTCGTAATAGAGCGGACGAATTTTGTAGTCCGCTCCGTCGATCGGCGTAGCTAAGATCGCCGCATCCAAATGGTCGTTGGCGAGCTCGGTGAGAATCGTCTCGGTCTTCATTTCTTCAACATAGAGCTGCACCTGACTAAATTTTTTGGCGAATGGCCGCAAGAAATACGGAAGCAAGTAACTGGCGACAGTCGGGATCACTGCCAACTTGAAATCTCCAGCGACCGAGCCCCCCTTGTTTTGTTTTGAGATGTGCATGAGTTTGTCGTTCTCCCTCAGCACCGTCTTCGCTTGTTCCAAAAAAAGCGCACCTTCCGGCGTGGGCAGAATGGGCTTTTTCACTCGATCAAAGAGAATAATCCCAATTTCGTCCTCCAGCTTTTGCAGCTGTTGCGACAGAGTGGGCTGTGACACATGGCAGGCCTCAGAGGCCTTGCCAAAATGGCGGTGTTTTTCCACCGCTATGGCGTACTGCAGCTGAGTTAAGGTTGGCATTAGACTCCTCCTAACTACTCAATAACACCCAGCTTACCATGATAGGCAAATACTATCAATCAATAAAAACAATCGATTTCAATTAATTCGCAAAAACAACGATGATAGAGACAAAGGAGAAAACAAAATGAACACAATCATCAATACCAAGATCCCCGAATTCAAAGTGCAAGCTTTCGCCGACGGCAAGTTTAAGACGGTGACCCAGGACGACCTCAACGGCAAATGGTCGATCCTCTTTTTCTACCCGGCAGACTTTACCTTCGTGTGCCCTACCGAGTTGGGCGACATGGCGGACAAGTATGAGGAGTTTAAAAAGATGGGTGTCGAAGTTTACTCAATCAGCACCGATACGCATTTTGTCCACAAAGCGTGGCACGATGCTTCGGATACCATCAAAAAAATCAAGTATCCAATGCTCGCTGACCCCACCGGGCGGTTGACTCGAGCCTTCGGTGTCCACATTGAAGAAGCCGGTCTGGCCTACCGTGGTACCTTTGTCGTCGATCCCGAAGGTCGAATCAAACTTGCCGAGATCCACGACAACGGCATCGGTCGAAATGCCGATGAGTTACTGCGCAAAGTGCAGGCTGCTCAGTTTATTGCTAAAAATCCCAGCGAAGTTTGCCCCGCCAAATGGCGCCCGGGTGAAAAGACGCTTAAGCCAGGACTTGATCTCGTAGGCAAGATTTAAGTTTTAAGGCGCCGGCATCGATGGGTCTGGGGACTCTGCCGATGCCGGCATCAATCAGCCGAGGGAACCTGCAAGAAAGGATGTGGACCATGCTCGACTCCAACCTTCGCGACCAACTCAAAGAACTCTTTAGCAAACTCACAGACCCGGTGACCTTGCGCGTGTCAACCAGTCAGCACGAGAGCCAAGAGGAACTGCTCGAGATGCTCAATGAGGTGGCGAGCACCTCCACCAAGTTAAATGTTGTGGTTTCAGATTCCTTGACGAGCAGTACCCCTTACTTCGAAGTTGAAGGTCGGCTGGCCAAGGGCAAGATCGGCTTCCGCGGCATCCCTGGTGGGCACGAGTTTTCGTCGCTGATACTGGCAATCCTTCATGTGGACGGCAAAGGCAAGCAGCCAGATCCCGGCATCACTCAGCGAATCAGTCGAATTAAAGGACCGGTCCGTCTGAAAACTTACATTTCTTTGTCGTGCGAAAACTGTCCTGAGGTCGTACAGGCGCTCAATTTGATGGCAACCCATCACCCGGACTTTAAACACGAGATGGTCGACGGTGGCATGGTGGTGTCAGAAGTCGAGGCGCTGGGAATTCAGGGCGTTCCGAGCGTAATGAATGACAACCAGCTTGTGCATTCGGGAAAAGCGCAACTGATTGATTTGGTCACCAAACTCGAAGAGCTTTTCGGCAAATCTTCCGACCAAGCTGTTCAACAAGATCTCGGACTCTTTGATGTTGTAGTCATTGGCGGCGGACCCGCAGGAGCCACTTCGGCCATTTATAGCGTTCGCAAAGGACTCAAAACTGCTGTCGTGGCTGAGCGTCTCGGGGGCCAGCTCCAAGAGACCAAGGGAATTGAAAATATGATTTCGGTTCCTTACACTGAGGGCGTAAAGCTCGCCGCCCAACTCGGTGAGCACTTGGCAAGTTATCCCGTCCAAGTTTTTGAACACCGGCGCGTGAGCCAAATCACCGGCAGCGCGATTAAGCGCATTCAATTGGAAAGCGGCGAGTTTTTGTCGGCCAAGGCGGTGATAATTGCGACCGGAGCCAAGTGGCGCCAACTCGGAATTCCCGGAGAGAAGGAACACATCGGCCTGGGCGTGGCCTTTTGCGCTCACTGCGACGGCCCCTTCTACAAGGGCAAGCGCGTGGCCGTGGTAGGTGGTGGCAACTCTGGGGTCGAGGCCGCAATTGATCTCGCTGGAATTGCCACCGAGGTGACTTTGTTTGAGTACAATCAAAATTTAAAGGCGGATGGGGTGCTCATCGAAAAGCTCAAAGCTCTACCTAACGCCAAGATTATAACCAACGCCAAACCGATTCGAGTCCTCGGCAACGGCAAGTCGGTGCATGGCTTGGAATTTCAGGACCGCGCCACCAACCAGAATCACCAACTTGAAATCGATGGCGTGTTTGTTCAAATCGGCCTGTTACCGAACACTCAATTTCTGAAGAATCAGTTGAAGCTGACTCCCTTTGGAGAAATTGAGGTTGATGCCCGAGGACGAACTTCGGTTCCCGGAATTTATGCCGCCGGCGACGTCACGACGATTCCCTTTAAGCAAATCGTCGTTGCTATGGGCGACGGCGCTAAAGTTGCCCTCACTGCATTCGAGGACCGCCTTCACTCGTGAGGCGGCCCCGCGGCTTACGATTGTCCAACTAGAGGTTGATCACTTTGGCAACAAAACGGTGTCAACAACGTAAACGATTCCATTGGTCGCAAGGATTACTGTCTTTAACTCCACGCCTTCAACGGTGAGTTTGCCACCCTTGTTCTCGATTTTGAGCTTTGGACCATCGACCATATCGAGTTCACTTTGAAGCGCCAATACATCAGGATTAAATGCTGGTGCTGCTGCGTGATGCTCCAAAATGCTTTTTAAAGTCGGAATCTTATCGGGCTTAAGCAACCCTTCGACGGTTCCCTTCGGCAGTTTAGCAAATGCCGCATCGGTTGGTGCGAACAAAGTGTAAGGACCCGGTCCGGTGAGAGTCTCAACTAGTCCGGTCGCCTTCACTGCCGTTACTAAGGTCTTGTGATCAGAAGATCCGACCGCAATCTCAACGATGTTTTTCCCGCCGTCGCCATTCATCTTAATGATATTTAATTTCGCGGCCCCCCCAGAAGCTCCACTGCCCTTTTGATCTTTTGCACTCGCCGTTCCAGCAAGCAAGCCGATCATTAATATAGATATCAGCCGGGACAATGGTTCGCCGCCTCATGACTTCTCATTCTGGCTTCTGGTTGGCATCAGCTATTGGCTTGGTTTGGATGACCATTCCGCTCGGGATTACCTGGCGTCGTTTTCGGAAAAAAGACTTTTGACCGAGGTCGTAACGGTTACCTACTCTTCATCGTCTCAGTCAATTGATCAGCACAAATGCCCCAGCCTTCGTGAAACCCCATTTCCTCATGCCGCTTTCGATCTTCTTCGTTTTTGTGACGACCGACGGCCTTAAAACGCGTTCCCTGGCCATGAGGTTCAAAGGTCAGCAGACCCGTGAACAACATATCCGCACCCGACACGGGAACTTCCACCGGCCGATAGCCAGCAATCATTGCGGAAGTCCAAACCAACCGTTGATTGTCGACAACTTCCAGGAAGCATCCATCATTGGGAAACTCTTGTCCCTCGGGAGATTTCATTACCGTAAAAAACTGTCCACCCGGCCTTAAATCAATCTTGCAATCGACCACTCGCCACGGCCGGGGGCAAAACCACTCCTTAATAATCTCAGGCGTTGTCCAGCCCTTCCAAGCCAAGTTTGGCGGGATGTCTAAAACCCTCTCCAATACCAGATCCAACTTGGGATTAACCTCGATCGACCTGCCACCGGAACCAAGTACGGCTGCCAATCGGTCAAAGTTTTGCTCGTTCCCGCCGACCGCGACCTGCTTAACCGCCTCACAGGTTTTGGCGTCGTCAAACAACATCCGAAACGAAACTTTCGTTCGGTCGCCAAAGGCGTCGAAGGTAACAGCGGTCCAAAAGTGGGGGGGCGGTTTGTGTTCAAACACAATGCGCCGCTGGGGAGTGATCTGGTGAAAGACAATGACATTTTCATAAGTGGCCCCATCGGGGCCGTTCATCGTGAAGTCCCACTCTCCGCCTGGCACAAAATCAAATTTTCGGATGGTGTTGGTAAACCCATGAGGTCCCCACCACTGCGCAATCAGCTTCGGATCGCTCCAGGCTCGATACACTTGGTCGACTGGATAATTAAAAAACCTACCGCTAATGATCTCTCGTTCGGAGTTGGCAAATGGTTCGCTCACAGGCTCTCCCTCAAATTCACTTCATGGCGTGAAGGCCAAACAAGTTACCTTCCTCTTCCAAAAGATTGTAATTTAAACGGCTTTACCGACGAATTCCACCCAAGGTCTCATTTAGGCGCGCTGTATAGGCAAAAACCCGACCTCGATCACCCTCAAATTGGGTGACTTCTTTAGCGGCAAATTGAGGTGTGAGGTCCTCAGGTGTTGCAAAAGGTCTCGTGAACTTGCTCTTCAGGTTGGGCGGGCCGACCGAGCTCCTCTCGATCAACCGACAATGAGAAGGGTGCTACGAGCACGCTCATGAGCTCTTCAAAGGGATTCCAATTCTGGTGATCCACCACGGCGCGAATCGCTCTTTCAACCAAATGATTGCGAGGAATAAATAAAGGATTCGCCCGATCCAACTGCTGGCGCACCACCTCGGGCTTCATCGATGGCGTCAAGACCTGTTTGCGCCACTCTTGAGTCCACAGAACGACGTCCGGCTGTTGCCAGAATCCGCTGCGCGGGCTTTCCCCCATGACAACCGCACCCAGCTCGCGAAACACTTGAGTAAAGTCGGCCTGGTGGAGTTCCATGAGATCAAGCAGTCGTTCCGTGACCGCCGAGTTCGACACCAAGGTCTTCTTGGCCATTTCCTCTTGGTAATAGCCCGTGTATCGCGGCAAAAATCCAATCAGGAGCTTTTCCAAATGAGTCGTCGTCTCCGATTCACTTCCCGGAACAAACGACAAAAAACATCCGGCCAGTGATCCCAGGTTCCACTGGGCAATCTGCGGCTGATTCTTGTAAGCATACCGACCCGCATGGTCGATCGAACTGAAGACCGCATTTCGCTTAAAGCCCTCCATAAAGGCACAAGGACCGTAGTCAAGAGTCTCCCCCGACACAAAAGTGTTGTCGGTGTTCATAACTCCGTGGATAAAACCCAAACTCATCCAGCGTGCGATTAAGCGCGCTTGGCGATCAAGAATCCGCTCAAACAACCCCAAGTACCCTTCGCGATCCTTCGGCAAGTCCGAATGGTGTCGGTCAATCACGTAGTCGGCGAGAATCTGCAGCGCCTCACGATCATTGCGAGCTGCGAAATGTTCAAAGGTTCCCACTCTCACATGGCTCGAGGCCACCCTGACCAGAATCGCTCCTGGTTCGCTGCGGTCACGCCACACTTCTTCGCCCGTGAGGATAATCGCCAAACTTCGCGAAGTCGGGACCCCGAGCGCGTGCATCGCCTCACTAACCAGATATTCACGAATCACCGCACTCAGAGTCGCTCGACCATCGCCCGCTCGCGAAAACTGGGTTGCTCCCGACCCTTTGAGGTGAACATCGCGTAACTTTCCGTGGAGGTCTCGCACCTCCCCCAGCAGTAGTGCTCGGCCATCGCCCAAATTGGGATTGAATTGCCCGAACTGATGGCCGGAATAAGCCTGAGCCACGGGCTGAGCACCAGGGTTAAGCACGGCCCCAGAAAAGACTCGGGCCAGGTCATCACTTTCCCAGTGAGCCTGGTCAATTCCCAGCTCTGCTCCCAATGCGGCATTCCACCGAACCAACTGTGGCCTTGGAAACCGCGTGGGTTCAATTCTTTGATAAAATCTCTCGGGAAGGCTGCAATAAGTATATTCAAAGGAGATGCTCGGCATACTTGCGACCCTACACCCTTTGGTTAAGTCTTGCCAAGGTGACCCTCAAACTGGACGCAACGACTACGGATTTTAATAGAAAATATTTGATCGAACCTCCTCGTCAAAGGTTGTCTCCCCTTCCCGACGCGGCCATAATCGCTTTATGGAAAATCAAACTTTAGAAAAATTCGGACCGCTGGCACCTTTCATCTCAATCAATAGCCAAAAAATTGGCAAGACAATTTGGGAAGGCTCAAAGGGTGACGACACCGCACCTAGCGACGACCGTGGGACCGAGAAAAATGCGTTTCGCGAGCGCTTTGAACTTACGCCCTTCGGACCCGCCAACAATCATGAGCAAACTCTTTTTGGCTTCAGCTATGTCCGAACAGCCTGGCGCCTTAATGAAGACGCCCCCTTTCATGAACAGGTGGGTTATTGGTTCTGGGACGCCGAAGCTCGTTTAGTCATGCACTCCTTTCTTATCCCGCGGGCCATGACGGTTCTCGCGGGGGGAGCCGGTGAGCCCGGCCAGACAACCCTGACCGTCGCCGCAACTTTAGGCTCGGCCACGTTTGGAATTTGCTCCAATCCTTTTTTGGATCGTGAATTTAAAACGGTGAGGTATGAAGGCACTTGGACTATCCAAGGTGGCAGCTTCACTTACGAGGAAGACACCCAGATTCAAATGAAGGGGCGCAAGGAGCTTTTTCATCATATCGACAAAAACCTTCTTAAAAAGCAATAGCCTTGGATGTCCACCCTTAGCCCGGTAGAAATTTTACGTGACGAACTGAGCGCAAGACTCCTGCGCAACTCCTCCTATTCGGTGCGCGCCTTTGCTCGCGATGCTGGTGTCTCCCCTGCTTTTTGCTCTCAATTGCTCAATCGCAAGCGCGCCCTAAGTGAAGACAAAGCCATTCAAATCGCCAATAAGCTAAAGTTGGAGGCCACCAAAAAGAAGCTCTTTGTCCTGCTCGCTCGCTATGAGTCCGCTAAATCAGCAGATGCTCGGATCGAATTGGTCGCGCAAATTTACAAGCTGGACCAAAACTATTTTAAATCACGAAAGATCGATCTCGATGTCTTTCAATATTTGGTTGATTGGCATTACTTTGCCCTCCTGGAGCTCTCCCGAACTCAGGGCTTTCGCTCGGATCCCACTTGGATTGCCCGACGACTAGGTATTACCTCACGCGAAGTCCGGGGGGCCATTCAACGTCTGGTTCGTTTGGGCTTTCTGCGCCAGGAAAACGGGCAACTCATTCGCGTCGATGACAATATGAGTGTTGGGGACATTCCATCAGATTGGATCCGCCTTCACCATTCTCAGGCCATCACCCGAGCGCTCGAGGCGGTGGAAGCCCAGAGCTTCAATGAGCGACTCTTGTCAACGGTCACCTTTGCCATCAACCCAGACCGCCTCCCCGATACCAACAAGCTCATTCAGAGCTTTCGTCGCGAGATGATGACTCTCCTAGAGGAAGAACCTCGACAGGAAGTGTATCAGCTTTCCATTCAGCTATTTAGACTCACCCACGGCAAATAAATCTCTCGTCACTGTTTGCGCCTGCAAACAGAATCCATCTTCTCATTAGTTTCCTGATTGAATTTCGCGCAGGTCTTTCTTAGCGTTCAAGTACTTCCAGTTTTTTGGAAAGCAACAAAGGAGTTCACATGAACAGAGCAATTGTGTTGTTTGCATTATTGATCCTCGGCTTCAGCAGCTACGCTCAACCGGCCTACCTGCCCTACTCGGAAGAGCAGCAATGCATTCCTAATGACGACCTTGATCAGGATGGCATCCCCAATGATGAGGACACCGATGATGACGGCGACGGGGAAGAGGACGAGGATGATCTCGACGACGATGGCGACGGAGTCGAGGATGACAACGATTCTGACGATGACGGAGACTGCGTTCCGGACGACGAAGAAGGCGACCAAGGCCAAAGCTCGTACACCCACCGATAATTTCGGGAAACCAATGTCAAAGGGGCTTACCCAAGCCCCTTTGATACGCATCACTTTGAAACACTCTTGCCAAGATACTTTCACTATCTGCTCATACCCACTCAATGCCTATGGCGTAATCTAGTTCCATAGACAGGAGGATGAGTATGAAAAACCTAATGCTGATCGTTCTTATCCCGACCGTCCTAACTCTTTTGGGATGTGGGAGCTCCACCACGGGTGTCATGGGCGAAACCCCAAATGCCCCGATTAATAATGAGATCCCTGATATCCAAGAGCGGCCCGAACTGGGACCGACTCCCATCCCGGTCCTCGAAGGTGAGCTTGAGCCTGAGTCGGAGATCATTGAAGTTTCCGCCGATGCTCCCGCTGCTGATGAGGTCGCGCCCAGTCCGACCGAAGAAGAAGATTCCTCCGAGATCGTCCAAGATGAAACCCCGGCCACTGAGAGTGACGACCAGGAGATGATCGCGGTTGTGGTCACGGGCCGTTGTAACGGCAAAAGCACGGTAAAAGTCTCTTGGTATGATCGCCGAAGCGCGGGTTCAAAATCGCGCCAGCGGGCCGAGTGCGTGAATGACGAATACCAAGTTGAAATTCGTGAGCGCAAAGCCAATCTGAAACATCTTGATGTCGTGGTGGAGTAAACCACCACGACCAAGGTCCAACGAATCCATGGACCTAAAGCCGAATGTTCACTAAAAACTGCCATTTTTTGCGACTCAAAATGAGATTGAGTTATAATTAGTTGAAACTACTTAACTTAAATTTGAGACAGACAATAGTGTTCACTAAAATCTATTGTTTACCTCCATCCCCCCCGATGAGTTAGGTGCTTGGCCACAATGGCCTCGCACCAATAGAGAGGGAGGATGTTTTATGAAGGCCATCTATCGTTTGGGAACCATCGTCGCCGCAATTGGAGTTTTGGTACTTTCGTTGGGATGTGGTGAATCCAATTCTGACAACGAGAATGCCGTCGTTACTCTACAAGTCGGAAGCTACTCGAACGCGCAGTTTAAGTGGTTTGATTTGCTCGTGCCACGTGCCCATGCTGCTGTATCAAGTCTCAACGTCTGCTTTAAGCGTCTGCGCTTTAAACCGGTAGATGAAAACTCAGACGACCTTGACCCCACAGATGATGAGGACAATGTTGATTTTGACTTGGGACAAGTCGATCTCAATAGTGCCGGAACCACTCTCGCCTCGGTGGTGATCCCCGAGGGAGTCTATCGTCGAATCGAAATTGACTTGGAGAATACCTGCGCGAACGGAAAATCGCTCGAACTCACTAACGACCAAGGCACTTTTAGTTCAACCGAGCGAATTACCATCAAATTTTCAGGAACCTTTACCGCCTCGGAAGCCGTGGTTCTTCAGTTGGGTATTCAAAATTTGATTGACGCTCTTAATTCTTACAATGGCTCTGGATCTCTCCGGGACGTCGCTCAAGGCGTAAGTGGGAGTATGTAATATGACCGCAGCCAAAAAGGTCCACCCCGATCGACCAATTTTGGTGCACTATCACGATTACCGAGAGTTTCTTCGTGACTGGCTGGACTACTTACGCTCCAGCCAGTCGCAATTCTCGCTCAGGGCCATCTGCCGTCGCGCCCAAATTGCGCCCAGCTTTCTCTCCATGGTCCTCTCGGGCAAACGCAATCTCACCGAGGCTGCACTCCAAAGTCTGTGGCCCCATTTGCACCTCCCTGACCGTGATCGCTCCTTTTTTGAATCTCTCGTGCGCATCGCCGACAGCCCGTCCACGGCGGATCGCATTTTAGCCCTTCGGCGCTTGCAGCGGTCACAAGAATATCGTCGGCAAAATCAGGCAGAAGTCGAACTCTACCAATATTTAACTAAGTGGTACTTCGTGGCGATCCGCGAACTCGCCTTCTGCTCTGACTTTGTCGACGACCCGGACTGGATCCAGGCCCGACTCGCAGTTTCGATCTCCCCAGCCGACATTCGTGAGGCGCTCAAATTCTTGAAGCACTCGGGAATGCTGGTGCAAGAACACGGCCGTTGGCGCCCTGGTCGCGAAGTCAATCTTGATTGCGAATCCGGGGTCTTTCGGCTTTCTTTAGCGGAATTTCACCAACAAATTCTCGATTTAGCTAAGCTCGCCATCACTCACGTGCCCCGCACCGAACGATACTTGGTGGGACAAACCATTGCCGTCACCGCCAGTGGGTTTGCCAAAATCAAAGACGTGATCGATCGCGCCCGCGAAGAAATTATTGCTTACGAACAACAAGACCATGGACACAAGGATCGCGTCTATCACGTTGAGCTCTGTGCCATTCCGTTGGCCCGCCCTAAAGGAGTCAAAAATGAGAACGACTAATTTCGGTCGAAGTTTTTTGCTGACCGTCTTACTGGTGCCCGTTTTTCTATCGTCCTGTGATCGGCAAGGAACCTCGACCGGCAATCCACTCGTCGAAATTCGTTTTGCCTCCTACTCCACAGTGGCCCAAAAGGTGGCGGCAAACGTCCCGCTGGATGCGCTGGCCGAGCCTGGCATTTTTTCGGTGAACCAATTGATCTTCTGTTTCAAACGGCTCCGCTTCAAATCGGCACTAGAGACCACCAATCCCGATCCGGCGAGCGATGAAGATAACATCGATCTCGAAGTTGGCGAGGTCACGCTCACTTCTTCAGGCAACTCACTCGGATTTGTTCGCGTTCCAGTCGGCACTTATTCTCGAATTGAATTTGACCTGGAAGATCACTGTGCGTCGGGCTTGAGCGCCCAAGTTTATAATTCTCAAACTGGCAGCCCCTTCTCGACCAATCAACGGATCACGATTAAGTTTGAAGGTACTCTGACCATTGCCGCCGGAAGTTCTGGCGTTGACTTGGCTCTCGGATCAATTATTTCCGCCGCCGATGGAATCACCAATAACAGTCAGGTCCGCTCGGCCCTCGAGGGTGTTTCAGGAAGTTTTTGAGCACTTCCCGCCCTTCGGTTGAAGATCCACCTTGAAGGCCGAGTTGTTCGCAGGTATATCCATGGGCACCGGCATAGAGGGGTTGTCACCTGATCTACCTAATAATTTGTATGACAGCATGGTGGTGGGTATGAGTTTCGGGCCGCAGGACTCAACACCGCCATCCCTTCGAGAGGTCGTTTGGCTATTTTTTCGTTTGGGAGCAACCGCCTTTGGCGGGCCGGCAGCGCACATCGCGATGATGGAAGAAGAAGTTGTTCGCCGTCGTCAATGGCTCTCCCGCGAGGAATTTCTAGATTTGTTGGGCGCGACCAATCTCATCCCCGGACCCAACTCAACTGAAATGGCCATTCACATCGGACACAAAATGGCTGGTTGGCGTGGTTTGATTTTTGGGGGCGCAGCTTTTATCGTTCCAGCGTTTCTGATTGTCTGGGCAATTGCCTGGTTTTACCTGGCCTTTGGCGCATTGCCTGCCGTCCAGTCGATTTTTTCGGGCGTCAAGCCCGTGATTTTGGCCGTCGTCGCCCAGGCGCTCTGGAGTTTGTCACGATCCGCGGTCAAAGATCGCCTGCTGGGTGGCTTGGCGGTCGTGGCTCTGGGACTTTATCTCGCTTGGAGTAATGAGTTGCTCGTGTTGTTCCTCATAGCCTTGCTCAATCTCCTGTTGCGCTTAAAGCTTCGCCCCACTCAACTCAAAACTGCACTGCTCCCCTGGTTGGGGGCAATGGTGTTTGTCCCAGCCCAGAGGGCCTGGGGTGAGGCGACTTCCGCCTCACGCGTTTCGCCCGAGCTGCTGTTTGCCTATTTTGCTAAAGTCGGCTCGGTCTTGTTTGGCAGCGGCTATGTCTTGATTGCGTTTTTGCAGAGTGATCTGGTCAACAAATACCAATGGATTACGCAACAGCAATTAGTCGATGCAATTGCGGTCGGGCAATTTACCCCTGGTCCGGTGTTTACCACGGCCACCTTTATTGGATATTTAATCTTGGGGCACCAAGGCGCCATCGTCGCAACTTTGGGAATTTTTCTACCCGCCTTTTTGTTGGTGGCTTTAAGTGCCCCACTGATTCCAGCCCTGCGCCGCTCCCGTTGGACGGCGCCTCTGCTCGACGGCCTCAACGTCGCGTCTTTAAGTCTCATGGCGGGTGCCGCAATCCTTTTAGGTCGGGCCACGGTTTTGAGTTGGTATGGCGCCCTGACATTTATATTGAGTTTCTTTTTGTTGATTCGGTTTAAAGTCAATTCTGTTTGGCTGATTCTTGCCGCGGGAACCTTGGGGTGGCTCGGGCTCGCGAGCTGAGGGAGCTTTAAATGTATTTGCCTTCGCACTTTTCTACAACCGACCTATCTCACACTCTTGCGCTGATGCAAAAATACCCTTTTGCAACGCTCATCTCGTTTGATAAGGCCGGAGCGCCAATTATCAATCACTTTCCGCTACTCACTGAACTCGTTGAGGGAAAGATCACAATTGTTGGTCACATGGCCAAGAGAAACCCTCAGTGGCGGAATTTTGCGAGCCACCCTCGAGCCGTGGTCGTTTTTAGCGGTCCCCACACGTACATCACGCCGTCTTGGTATGTTTCGGGCCGCGATGTCCCGACCTGGAATTATGCCGTGGCCCACGTCGAAGGAACGGTTCGCCTGGTCGAAGACTTCGCCGCACTCACAGCGTTGCTCCAGAGGTTAACTCAGCAATTTGAGCACGGCTCGTCCTCTCCTTGGCAGTTCGAGTTGCCCGAAGATCTACAGCAACCCGAGGCCCTCACCTCTGCCATTGTGGGTTTTGAAATTCAGGTCGATAAAATCGAGACCAAATTTAAGCTCAGTCAAAATCGCTCAGTCGACGATCGCCGGGGAATTTTGGCTGGTCTTGCCACTAGAACCGACGACTTGAGCAAACAAGTTCTGGCGATGATGAACCAGGAACTCGAGGCCGACGCCGTTGTTCCTGAGCCTATCTAGGGTTGTCGAGCGGAAAGCCTCACCACTGCAGCTGCTTGAGGACCTCACAAGTGGCTTCACGGTCTGAGGGTTCATAGTTGAGGGAATAGATATTGAATTGTCGATCCACTGAGGTCTGGCGAATCGCCGCCGCCGCCGCTCCGGTTGCTGGGGCAAAGGGTACGACATGACCCGCCCATAGACCCGGAGATTCCAGATAAAATAGGTTGTCAGACAGGGACTGGTAACCTTCGCTCGTCGCGGGTTCACTCTTGTTGGATCGCAAATCACGCTGAATGATTGATCGCACCTGGGTCGCCCACTCACTCACTCCTCGGCTCGTAAGGCGGCTGATGATGGCGCGCTCCTGACACAACTGCTGTATCTGTCGCTTGCTCTCGGCCCGAACGTTGTTGAGCGCGAGTGCCTCTTTGCAAATTCCCTTAATCAGCGGCGACTGGCTGAGTCGCTCTGACATGATTTTAAAAAACGGCAGTTGGGAGAGATTTTGATTGTGACTCGTAACCAAGGCTTGGGCCGTTTCTTCAAGTGCCATTGTCGTCGGCAAACTCAAGTCGCCCATCATGTCCACCTGAACTCGGCGAAGAATTTCGTGGATGACGGTCAGGACCTGTTGTTGGGCCGGCAGGGTGTTGAATTCCTCTAGCGAGACCACCGCTTGCCGATTGTAATATCCAACCAGTGAACGAACACCGACACAACTGGCGCGAGGACTTTGATACAGGAGGTAGGCCCGTTGAAAGGGCCGCTTTACTCCTAGCCACGAGATTTCGCCCCCAACTTTAACTAGGAAATCGACGAGCCCACCACTCTGGGCTTCGTGACGACCGAGCGTCTCCAAAACTTTTACCTGCAAATAAGACGGCAATTTTCCTTTTAGATCCGTGCCATTTTCGGCCAAATAATGAAGACACGAATCTTCGAACTTCAACTCCAAGCGGTAGCTGGGGCCAAAGCTCCCGTCCGCTCCGCCACTGCCAAAGTTAGCGACGTCCATTACCTCAATCGATTGGTCACTGCGCTGGCAAAGGTTGGTGCCCCCACTGACGATGGGTCCAGAGAGCATCTGTTCTGCTTGCTTGATCGCCCGCTGATCGCGTCCCCACGCGGTTCCAACACCGGCTTGGGCGACTGAATTCACCGACCCCACGACCGCGATCAAACCCACAGCGACAAGAATTCGGTAAACTGGCAAGCCCATGGCCTTCTCTCCTTTGGTTCAATTCCGACTCTGGCGTAATGTACCCGCCCCTGATCGACGCGTCGAGTTATTTATTATAATAAATTAGTTTTGAAATTTATATTTACTTATTTATTATAAAAATACATTTAATTTTAATAGTTTACCGTACGGAAAAAATGGATCTCTGGCAGTGCTCCAACTATAAAGACTGGCTTCGACAGCAAGCTAAGCTTCACCGCGGAAGCGTTAAGCGATGGGCCCAGGCCTGTGGTTGCCAGGCCTCGTACCTCTCCCAGGTTCTCCATGGCAATGCCCATCTGACCGTCGATCAGGCCTATGTGATTTCAACGCGACTCAATCTGGGTTCACTTGAAACGGAGTTTTTTCAGCTCCTCGTTGATCATGCTCGCAGTCACCTCAAGTCCTATCGCGAACACGTCGAAACGCGCATCAACCAACTCCGCGCTAAGCGCCAGTCCGTCACTCAACATGTGGGCGATTCATCGCGCCCGCCGGCCGAGCTCGAGTCGCTTTACTTTTCAACTTGGTATTGGTCCGCCATTCACATGATGGCCTCGGTCAATGAAGGACTGACCGCCGAATCGATTGCCCAACGGCTGTTGATCCCAATTTCCTTAGTCATCGAAGTCCTTGAACGCCTCGAGGTTTGGCGGTTGGTCGGTCGCACCCCCGAAGGGCGATGGACCTATCAGGGACCGTCCATTCACTTAGGTCCCGACTCACCTTATTTAATTCGGCATCATGATAATTGGCGTCGGCAAGCGGTTGATCGAGCCTTTTTGCTTAATTCCCACAACCTTCACTACACCGCGCTTTATGCCTTGACCCCCGAGGTTCGCTCGCAAATTCACCACCACCTGCTTGAGCTCGTCGAGCGCAGTCGTAAACTTGCCGGCCCGGCCCCCAGCGAAGAAATCGTGGTGATGAATATTGATTGGTTTGCGATCTAAGACGGTGGTGCCGCCTCGCTACAAATCTCAGAGCTCGTCATGGCAGACTAGTCGGCCGTCATTCGTTCAGCCGCCCAATGGCCAAACTGGCGAGCCAGATCGACGGCCACTTCGCGATTGGGCTCATCCATTCGCATCTCGTCGTTTGGTCGCCACAGCCAAAAAGGACGAACATCCAACACCTCACCATGAGACTCGACGAGCAGCTGGCGCAAGGAGGCCACCGCCCAATCGGTTGAGCCCGCGCCGCTGACAATTCCCACCACCCGCTTGTTTTCCAAATTAAGTTGGGCCAACACGCGCTTAGTGGGCAAATCCGGGCGCCAGTAATACGTGTTCGTCCCAATCACAATGAGTTGATAGTGGGCAAGCTCCGGAATCTGGTCGCTGCGGGCGCGCATCCTCTCCACCCGCCACCCGTTGGCCGCCAGACTCGAGGCAAAGGCCGCCGTCAACTCCTCTTGAAATCCGTCGAGCCAGCTCGGATGCATAATGATCAGAGCACTTCGCCCGGGAGTATTTCCTTCAGCAAGAATTTCATGTCGAGAGTCCGCCTCCAACTCGACGACAGTGCTAATCCCACCGATAGCGAAAACCAGCAGGGCAAATGTGAAGGCAATTAATCGCTTCACTCGAGTGCCTTGACCTTGTCAGCAATACGTACGCGCAACTGGTTCGCTCGGTCCGCCAATTCCGCGCTATAGCGCCGCGGGTGGCCCGACTTGATTCCCCAATCCAATAGATGATGAAACTCCTTGCACTCCTCGCGAGTTTTACAGGTATAAGACTCCAACAAGTTCATCGCAGCGAGCCGACGATCCATTCGCTTTTCGTAAAAAGCCGCCACCGCCATCGCGTGCACGACATCAGAGCCCATTTCACCAAAATCACGCCTCTTGTCGTTAGCGCACCAAACGCTGGTAAAGTTCGACGGCAAGTTACCCTTGAACTCTTGTGACGTCAGTGCACATTCTTGTCGGTATTTAGAAGCCCGCTCCTCGGCCTTTAACACTAATGGTGCCATCAAACAAATGAGTCCCACCCAAACGACTTTCACTGTGCACTCCCTTTAGTTGTTCCAGTTCGTTTTGATTTTTCCCTTTGAAACTGAAATCTCCATCCAATCGTCAACAAATGGCGCATCACAATCGCAGGACACCTGTTGATGAAATGATAATGAGTCCCGAATAATGCGTACCTTAAATCCTCTCTGGTGTTTCAGCACGGCCACATAATTGTTTCTCGAGGCCCCAAGCCGCTTGTAATCGCTGAGCGCCCCCGATTTCGCATCCAACAGGAGAGCGTTGACTTGATCATAACCCGGTCGACCGCTGGATTTTGCAAACAGCAAAATGTGGCGATCATCGGCGGCATAAGCGGCAAAGTCGTTGCTCTGACCTTCTGCCTTGCAAACCGATGGCTGAGTCTTGGAGATGTGGTCGGTGTGCATGTACCAGTCCTTTTTGAGGGGCAGATTTTTACCCACGCCGTCCCTCTCCAAAATCACGTCCATGTCATCTTCCGTACAATCTCCAGAAGGCGATTTAAAGTGAATTGTAAACGGCAGGCCCACGCCCGAGCACAGCAGCTTAAACTCACAGGAGTTTACCTTTGCCTCAGCTGTTGACACCAAAAGGGTCGTCACAATCATTATGTATATCCACATAGCCCAATTACCTCGGTCACCAACGGACCCAATCCCTGCGGGTGAGTTGCCGTAAATTTGCCAAATGATTCCCTCACTCTGCCACGCAATTCAGCGCAGGTCACATGAGACATCATGGGACATCACGAGGCATCATGCGCCATCTTTAGACGCCGGCCTCCAATCTGATGGCCTTTCGGGCGGTCATACTTTTTGCAATGAGGCTTCGTCTATGGTCTTACTGGCGCTACTTTCCGGAGTTTTTTTTGCCTCTGGCCCCGCATTTAGCGATGGCTTAAGCCCAACGACCGTCCAAACAATGATTGACCGGGCTCAACCTGGTGACAATCTGCGACTCAGTGGCAACATTCGGCTCGAAAATTCGCTAATAATTGATGGCAAACGAGATCTCATCATTATTGGATCCCCTCAGGCGGTCATCGATGGCGGGAGAGTTCCAGAGTCGCCGCGCTTGCAGATGAAAGATCCCGCTCACGGCGCACCCGTGCCCTGGAACGGGCTTGCCGAATGGATACCAAATTACGTTGATTTCGCTTCTGGGTTTTCTTCCTTGATCATCCGCAATTCTTCCGGCGTCAAAATCTCGGGATTGCGCTTCATTAGTTCTTGGCCCAACTCAATCAAAATTGAAAATAGCACGAACATCGAGCTATCGGATCTCGACTTTGCTGGTGGCACCAACGCTATTTATGCGCTCGGATCCAAAACCCAAGGAATCAAAATTACTCGGTGCCAATGGAACCAAGATGAAACCGAGCAAGTTTGGTCCTCGCTGGACTGGAGTCACGTTCATCATGGTCAATTTAATTACTACAACGGTGCTTTCTTCCAAGCCCGAGACATCCTTGGGGCGGTTAGCATTACCCATTCTGTCGTTCGCAATGCTTTCAATGGGGTGCGACTTAAGACCACTCCATCGGCTTGCCCGATCATCCCGAACTGCGAACTGAGTAAGGACGTCACCATTAGTGACAACACTTTTGTTAACATTTCTGATAATGTTCTTGAGCCCGAAGGCTTCGCACAACAATGGCGATTTTCTGGAAACCGACTGATTGGATTTCACGCCCCAATAAGTCTGACGGGGGTTCATTTGCGCGAAATTCAAATCACCGGAAATACCTTTATCGCCAGCTCTCCACCGCGCCAGTTGGCGCCCAAACCGCTGCCTGGCCAGTCTTATCATCGCCACGGAAAGGTATTTAAGTTTCTCGAACGCGGAATACTTTCCCTCTCCGGCGCCTTTGGGGTGAGGGTCAACGGCAATCGATTTGATCGTTTGCCTTCATTTCCCGGGGGACGAATCCATCTTACCGACTCCCCCGAGTTCTTCGAGCAAATGGAGTTTTTCGACAACACCGCCTCCGACGGCATCATTGTTAATTCAACGACTCCCTAGCCCAAAATCTCGCAGGCCGGCACCGCCTGAGATTGGCAAGTCGGGGCCCCAAGGGCCCCGACCCGCGTCTTACTTTTTCTTGGCAATACTGCCATCCACCGGGTTGAAGTAAATCTCGACGTCATTTCCGTCTTTGTCCGTTCCATAGATTTCGTAACAACTTCCGGGTTGCTTGAATTTGCGAATCTTGTAGCCTTCGTCCGTCGCCTTCTTTTTAAATGCCTCTACCGTCATCCATTTGGACTTGGGTTCGTCGGTGCAGTTTTTCTTGGCCATTGCCGGTGTAGTCAGCAATAGGGCTAGGGACACTACAGTAAACATCGTCTTCATGGGCCTCTCCTCAGTTCTGGGAGCGTAATTGCTCCTACCCTGAAGATGCGGCCGATCGCTCCGATTGGAAATCCGACATATGCTCTAATGGCCTGATTTTGCTTGCCATCGGGCATTTGCCCATAGATAAAGTCTCGGTTAAATCTCAAAAGCGAGCATACACCCGACTCGCCTTAAGGTAGGGTGGATTGACACAGAGGGGTAGGGAACTGGTCATGATTAAATCCTTGGTCATTGGGTTGGTATTGGCATTTTCTGCGTCCGCTCAAACCAATTCACAGGTACTCGATGAAGTTTGGTCTGTCGGCCGCACCAAAGCTTGCTCAAAAGATGCTCGAGCTCGATTTAATACGACCACACTCGCTGATCTCAAGTCTCAATTGCGCAGCGACACCGACCGCCAGGCACTCGCCCAGGTGCTAAATCCCTTTTTATTTTCTCTCGGGTTTTCTCATACTCAGTTTTTTACGAGCGACATGGAGTCTTTCTATTTGTTTAAGGGCTTTCACTCGCTCGTAACTCCCTCCGCACCAGAACCCCCGCTGATTGTTAACCCTGGCGTACAAGTTGGGACTGATGATCGCGGGTACTTTGTGCGAAACGTCCTCCACGGCTCGTCCGCCGATCAGGCGGGAGTCTTAAAGGGCGACCGAATTTTGTCGGTCGACGACAAGGCATTTTCTGGCAGCTGGGGGCACCAACCAAAACCAAAAGCCACCGCTTCCTTCGGACGCCAAGGCAAGGTCTACGCCGCTGATTTGCTCTTACCCGCCTTAAATTGGGCCCAAGCTTTTCAAGAGGCCACTTTAAAAAGTATCCGCATCATTACCAATGACAGCAAAAAAATTGGTTATGTTCGACTGTGGAGCGGAGTTCACCCCGAAAGTGCCGATGCCCTCTGGACCGCGGTTAACAAGTTTAATGCCGAAGCCGTTGATGGTGTAATTCTTGATTTGCGCGGCGGCTATGGTGGCGCCTTCTGGGAGCACCTCGATCCCTTCTTTGCAAATCGCAAAGATTACTTCGTGATGACTGCGACCGATGGCGACGACACGACGGTTACCCTGACACCTGACCCGCAAGCGAACCCAGACGCCTACCTGGGAAAAATGGCCGTGTTGATCGACGAGGGTTCGCGCTCAGGCAAAGAGGCCTTGGCCTATCAGTTCAACAAATCAAAGCGCGCGACTTTGATTGGCACCTCCACGCCGGGATATTTTTCCGGCGGTGGCCTGTTTTTTCTCGACCAGCCCAAAGATTATTTTCTCTATCTTTGTGTTCGCCGCGACTCCCTGCTTGATGGCGTCGAAATTGAGGGCATCGGCGTTGCCCCTAATCTTTTTGTCCCATTTGAGATCAATAATAAATGGCAGGACTCTCAGCTTGGCCACGCAGTCAATTTACTTGCGCAATGAGGAGCGGCGGTCGGCTACCACGAACAGGTCACTCGTCCTTGGAAGTCTCTGAGTTATTTTTGTCGCTACTCATCCAACGTTGCGCGGCCTTTTTAAAGGCCTCAGAGGCATTTTTGTGATCGCTGGCGCGCGCCTGCTTTACCCAAGCCAGCGAGGGCAGCTCTGCCCGAACGGTGCTGTTAATGTGAGCTTTGACTTTGTCCGCGAGCCGATTAAATGCTTCCTGATTTTTTAACAAGTTGGTAATGGGCTCCACGAATTCGACATCATTGCGCGTGTAGGTAGATGACACCCGGGCTGTCAGCACGAGCTGTTGGCCCGAGGCGAGCTTCTTTGTCGATTTGCTGATGCCATAGACTTCTTTGGCTCCCATTCGCAAATACACATAAACTTCGCCAGGTACGCGATTTTCCGCCGCATGGACAAACCAGTCGGAGTGATATTTCTTTTTGGCGTACTCATTGGTCAGCACCTTGAGGTACTTCCCATAGACTTTATCATCGACGAGTCGCAACGGGGCCGAGTTTTCAAACAGCTTGCGCCACTCTCCGGCCATTCGCGGGTCAATAGTGACTTGGCCCTTGCCGGTGGTTTCTGCGGGCAGAACCGCGATCCCGATTTCTTCGCCTTCACCACGCCGTGGAGCGTTTTTTAACGACTCCTGGCGCTCCTGGACCATCTTCTTTTGTTCAACTTCGCGAGCGATGGAAGAGTTTTCCTTGGCTGCCTCCTCGTCTGAAAGTTGCTGACCATCTTTATAGTAAGCACACTTGCCGCCTTCACATTTTTTGTAAGCCATGCCGGCACAGCCCACCAAGGCCAGAAGAACGGAGCCCAGAATCAGAGAAAACCAACTAAGCACACGCATGAGGCGCCTCCCTGCTCTTTCACGTTTGTTAAGTTTTAATCTCAACACGTGAAGGTCGCGCCGACACGGAATTTCCGTCTGCTCTCGTGAATGCTCGCCGAAGGATTGGTTGCGAAATCGTTTTTCTCGACTTTGGTACCGACCCAAGATCCGCCCAACCCGCCAGCCGACTACTCATCTCTATCTTCGGTCCAGTCCTTGGGTGTCGTCAAAGCGCGAGGGCCGTGGCAGCTCAAGATGTGGTGTCGAATGAGACCTCTCTGCTCAGCCATTCAACATCTATTATTTTGATTGCCCAACTGATTAACCTAGGAGAACCTGAAGCCGTATCTGCCAAATGACTTGGCGATTTTTTTGATGAGGTTGGTGAACTATGAAGTCTGCAATTGCCCTAATTTCTTTTCTCGGTCTGACCTTGATTGCCGAAGGAGCGACGACTGTTCAGTCAGAGTTTTTTTATCAGGCGAATCCGAGCCAAAATGTGGTGACTCCTGAGTACATCCACAATGACACGTCTTTCAAGCAGACCGGCGGCAGCAAGTACACCGGCTCAAGCCAGATTATCAACTTTGCTTATGAGCGC
The DNA here is from genome assembly GCA_020850475.1 of Bdellovibrionales bacterium. Lineage (GTDB taxonomy): Bacteria > Bdellovibrionota > Bdellovibrionia > Bdellovibrionales > UBA1609 > JADZEO01. The sequence goes on from JADZEO010000163.1 coordinate 25,577, forward strand.
GGGATCAACGAGAGCTTTTCGGTTGGAGCCACTCTTGGCTACGTCACCGGAGATGCAAAGATTTCGAGCAGCACTTCGGGTACCAGCGGATTAACTGAGCTCGCCTTGATTGGCAAAGGTCAAGCCGCCGTGGTTGATGGCAGCAGTTTGCATTATGGCTTGACGCTTTTCTACAGCCCAACCGATCGAGAATTTGATGTCGACATTAACAAGTCAGACTCAAATGGAGTCAGTGGTGGTCACTCACTTCAACCTTTTATCGGTTACCAATGGCTTTTAAATTCCAATGTGCTTGGTCTTAAGGCCCAAACGGATGTTTTGCTTGGGGATCGTAAGATTAAAATCACTGGCGCATCAACCGGCGAGCAAGAGCGCAGCGGCGGAGAAGTGACTAAACTGACACTTTTTTATGAGATCCCCCATGCGGCAGGGGCAGTTGGATTTACTTACTCTTATGTGACCGCCGCCGAAGTCACGGGTAAGTCGAGCAGTGGCAGCTTCAAAATGGACAATGACTACACTGCCAATCAAATCGGCCTCTACAGTCCCTATAAGCTTTCAGAGCAGGCTCAAATCATTGGACGCGTGGTCTATACCACCTACTCAGACTACGGCCCCACCGGCATCGACTCTTCGTCGATCGTCGACGTATCCGTGGCCGGTCGTTTCGCGTTTTAACGAATTCAAAAGTGCCGCGGGCATTGTTCAGACGCGAGTTACCATCCTCGCGTCGCCATCTACTCCTGGGGGAACTTTTAATTTAGTGTGATGGCAGGAGATGTTGACGCTCTCCCTTTGACAAAAAACGCAATTCAATCGTGTCCCAATGGAAAAGAGCGTTCGGCAATATTTGAAATTAGTAACTGGCCCAGTGGTTTTGATTTCATTGGCCGAGTTTCCTTTTTTTTGGGAAGTACGTTGACCACCCCGAGTGCAAAACCACCATCACTTCGTCGGATCTTATTGTCTATCCACTGAGCTCTTTCTTAAAAAAGAAACTTCGATCATTCATAACTATAAAAACACTTAACTCGCTAACCCCGAAAACTATCGCCTCGCCTACGCGCCCTACGGTTTTTCAAAAAAAGATGGCCGCCTCGTCCCAAACAAATCCGAATTCAAAATTTGTCGAATGGTCGTTCAGCTTAGGAACAGTTCGAAATTGTCGTTCCACGAAATCGGACGGGAGCTTGTGCGTCGTCGAATTAAAGGCAGAGACAATTCGATTTCTTGGAATCACGCAACCATCGGTCGCATCTACAAACGATGGAACGGAAAACTCTAGCAAGGAGCAAACTGTGCTGGCTGCAATCAAGGATCTCATCGCCGCTATCTGTGCCATAACCTTGCTGGCCTATTCGACTGGGCGGCAAGAATGGCTTTGGAAACAGATCACGACTCTTCGTCGCGAAGCTCTGATCAAATCACAGGAAGATTGGGGATGTCCGAGCATCTTCAGCAAAAACGCCCATCTGCGCTTGGCGAGCGATAGGTGATTGGGCTGCGAATCAAACTTCAGCGTCCGCTTTCTGGATCACAGGATCCATGGTCGAACGCCAACGGACGGTAAAACGCAGCCCTCTTGGGTATCAGCTTTGCTCTCTCACTTTTGATTTTTGTTTTTGCGGTTTCAATGGCGCGCGAGGAGGCCGATTTGAGCCAACATTCGAAAGAACTTTTCAACAGCCTTTACACATACTTCAATTTGAAGTATAGTGGGGTTTAGATGGAAGTCCGCACACGGGTTTCCAGGAGCCGTTTCTTTGAGAAACAGCTCGCCAAGGTTCCGGACTTCATCAGGAAGAAGGTCGTCCTCTGGGTGTTCCTGGTCGAGTCGAACGGAGTTTGGGAAGTGATGAAAACCCCGGGGTTTCACGATGAGCCGCTCAAAGGCGAAAGAAAAACGCAACGTTCCGTGCGGTTGAACATAGCTTATCGGTTGATTTACCGGGTGGTCTCAGACCGGGTGCACATCGAATTGTTGGAGGTCCACAAGCATGACTACTGAAAAATCTTATTTCTTGAAGCTGGAAAAACAATATGGACCGCTTTCTTTCGGGGGTATGCTCAGGGCTTGGCGTGAATCGGAAGAGATGACTCAAACGGCATTCGCGAAAAAAATCGGCCTCTCCGTTCAGAACCTGAATGACCTTGAAAAGGGACGGCGCATTCCGACCGCCTCAAGGGCCGCGCGTATCGCCAAAAAGCTTGGGCTCCCGGAGATCAGTCTCATCCAACTCGCCTTGCGCGATTCACTCGTGAAGGAAGGCTTCAACTATGAAGTCAAGCTTGAATCCGCGTGAGCAGCGGAATCCAATTCCCGTCGGTGCTCATTGAGCATCGCGGTAGTCACTGTCACGGAACGCGAACTTAAGTCCAAGATTTCCGACATCGTTGAGCTTAAAAAAGTTAATGAATCCGGGATCTGGGGCGAGTCGGATTGGGGTCAATTCAACTGGAGAGGAGCGATCGCCGAAACTCTTGTTTTAGGGGAATCACCGCTCGGACAGTCGGTTCTTGGCGGCAAATCCCGGAGGGATGCCTTGGAGGAAATACTTCAAGTGCTATCCAATGGAGGCTTTCCCAGAGCAGGATTGAGGGAGAGCCTGACGGAAGGCGAACGACATCAATTGTGAGACGCCATGATTTTCGAGACGCATATAAGGGATAAGAGACATGTGTTCGTTAGCAACGACAAGCGCGCGTTCTGAGCGGCTCGACACATAGGTAACAAAACGTACCGGACACATAGGTTACACTTTTCAGGCATAGGGGGAACTCACGCTTCCAATCTATTGAAATTACACGCTTAGAATACTGGCGGGTCAACTTTGGGTCAAAAATTGATTCAGTTTATGCTGCTCGTTTATGAAGTTTAAGTTCTGGCACCAATCCAACAGCCTCAACCAATCGTAAAATTCGATCAATCGTAATTTTTTGCAAGCTGCCCGACAGGATCCCAGTGACGGCACTTCGAGGTAACTTGGCTCTCTTGGCCAATGAGACATGGGTCATTTCCTGTTTCTCAACCTCTTTAATAACGGCGGCAATCAATTGCGCCTTAATGACGGCCTCAATTCCTCTTGATGAAGAGATTCCTAATTTTTTTGCGAGATCAACTCCCTTGTCTGACTTTTTCATAAAACTCCCTTTAACCTTTGTTTTGCTAATTCTATATTTTCTTTCGGTGTCTGCTGTGATTTCTTTTGAAATGCATGAATCAGCAAAATTTCAGACTGCTTCCGAATAAAATAAACTACCCTGTAAATCCCAGATCGATCTTTTAACCTTAGCTCGTGTACACCTTTGCCTATCGATGGCATAGGACGAGAAAGAGGCATCGATAAATTTATGCCCTCATCAAGCATTGCCAAGGCATCAGCTAAATCTTCTCTGATCGAAACTGGAAAATCCTTTAATTCTTTTTCACATTGTTTAACTATTGTGATCCCACTCTTAATGTCTCATATTTAAGACATAGCTGCAAGTCTTATTTTTGAGACATAGTGATTTGAGTCCGCAAATGAGCGGAAATTTCAAGATTTCCGTCGCAATTTCGGTTTCTAGAATTCAAAGTTCCTGAATGACTTCACAAGACAAAAACAACCCCATATTGTTTTAATATATTGAAATCATTGGATTTTAGTAAAATGGTGGTGGAGCCTAATGGACAAACGAACCCAATCATCATCACGATTTTATTGAACTTTCCCCTAGAACACAATCACGAATTTACGAGAAATGCGCCCCTTTATACGAAAAGGGCCTCTCTATTCGAGATATAGAAGAGCGCACAGGAATACCGAAATCTACTGTTCGCGAAGCTCTTACAAAGAGTGGGGTGTCACTGAGAAATCCCCTCAATGGAAATGCTCGCCACATAGATCGACTACATACTAAGCGAGGCGGACACACACCATACGGCTACGCTTATCTTGATGGGCAACTTCTCATTGATCCAAAAGAACAAATCATTGTCAGAAAAATTTTAAAGCTTCACCAATCAGGGATGTCAGGTAATGCCATTGCTACCGAATTGAATTGCCAAAAGATTCCAAGTCGCACTGGCAAAACGTGGCGTCCTTGCGTGGTCAGAAGAATCATCAAAGCTAACCAAACAAAGAAAACGAAAAAGTAGGAGGATCAAGTGAATAGTCTTATCAAAATCGCAGTCGTATTGGCCTTTGCCACTGTAGCTAGTGGCAATCTACCCAAGATCATCAACCAAGTTCGCAGGGCTCAATTTCAGCTCATCATGGAATCCAAGGCTTCCAATTGGCCTAAGGCGGTGCGTATGCCGAGTAGGTAACAAAGTCCCTGCCCTATATCCAGAAGTACAGCCCGCTAGGAGTATACAAATTTTTCTGGATGAAAATAAAGACATTAGGGTTTAATGCCATTTAATAGAATGTCTAAAATTTGGTCGAGTTCTTCTTGATCATTCCATTTTGGCGAAGAGCCCATGACATGTTTCGCTAAAACATATGCCATAATGATCGAAAACAAAGTGCGAGCGACTGTGTCTGATTTTAAATTTTTTCGAATTTGTCCAGATTTTTGCAAACCCTCAATGGACGCAATAGCTTCAGACCAGACCTCTTTCTCCCACAAACCAATAACCCGCTCTCTAAGGTCTGTGTTTTTTAATACTTCAATAAGCATGAATCGAATTTTGCCTTTATTTTCCCGAGCCACTTCCAATCGATCTTGAAATATTTTTGTAAACATTCCCTCAATTCCAAGTTCAGAGCTTTTGAAAAGAGACTTCATTTTGCTGATCTGTAAAGGGAAAACAGTTTTTAGTAGCAGCGGAAACATCACCCTTTTTAGTAAATCATCTTTAGATGGAAAATAGCGAAAAAGGGTTCGTTCTGTGACGCCAGCCTTTTTGGCAATCTCTGCCGTTGGAGTATCAGAAGCGCCCTTCTCAGAGAAAAGAATTTCAGCAGCCGCTATAATTGATTTCTCTTTTTGAGACAACGCCTGGTCATAACGAGTCGCCTCCTCGGCCAAGGTCTCAAAATTAATTTCCTTTGGGTTTCGCATAGTTAACTCCTGCTGTTCTGATCTAACGAGCCAGAATTCTATTTCCCGCCTGTCGAAGTATAGTATTTACTATACTTTCCGATAAGGCAGTTGTATAGTGAACACTATACTCGCAAAGAGATCACAAAACAAGGTGAGGTTACAATGTTTGATCTAATTAAAGTCGCCATTCGAAACGTGGGTCGCAACACGCGAAGAGCCCTGATTACTATCATCACTGTATTTATTGGCGTCTTTGTCGTGGTTGGAATTCGCGGGCTTTTAGATGGACTTCAAAATGAAATCAAAAGCGGGCTCACCCGAAAAATGCATGGGGATGTTCAAATTCATCGTTTAGGTTACGAGGACTCTCTTGAGGCCAATCCCTATAAAATACTCATTCCCTACACAGTTGAAACAACGGATTTGCTAAAAAATACCGACGGCGTAGTTGAGGTTACTCCTCGATTGAAGGTGATGGCCCTTTTGAATCACCAAAAAAGTCAGTCTACCACGCCTGTCATCATCAATAGTTTTTCTTCACAAACAGAGTTTCAAGTTGTTCCCCGCTTTAAAGACTCTCTATTAAAAGGAAAAATGATTGATTCAAGTCTTGAGAAAGAGGCCTCGTCCATTGCCGATGATGACCTGAGTGAGGCAACGGGTCTGGACGAAAAAGCCTCCGAAGCAAAAGCACATCCCAAAGCAGTGGGCAATCATCAGTTAATGGTCACCCCGAGTCTTATGAGAGGCCTCAATGCTGAGATAGGCGACGAGATCGTTATTCTACTTCAAGATAAAGATAACATGCAACAAGCGCTTGTGGCTACATTGGTTGGCGTTGTCGATTTTGCCATGCCCGGAGCCCAAGCCAGAATGGCCTGGATGGATTTTAACACTCTCCAAAAAGCTGCCGGAATTCAAGGGCAAGCCTCGGAAATCGCCATACGTATCAAAGAAAATGCCGACTCTGAAATAGTAAGAACAAAATTGAAGGAAAAGTTAGACCCCAACTTAACGGTTCAAACATGGATCGAGCTTGCAGGAATTCTGCGAGACTCACTCAACCTTCAAAATGTAATTTTTAATCTTGTCATGTTCATTGTGTTTTCAATCGTTATTTCAGCAATTGTTAACACGTCCCTGATGACCGTAATGGAACGCACGCGCGAAATTGGGACTTTGATGGCCTTAGGATATCGTCGATTTCATATTACTCTTCAATTTTTGATCGAGTCCGCCGTGATTGGCCTTATTGGTGGCATGACCGGAATGATCCTAGCCGTTTCAATTTTGCTATTCTTGAATAATTACGGCCTAACGTTTGCCCTTCCGGGTCAGACTATCACAACCGTTTTATATCCAACGATCACGATTGGGTTTCTATTGAAAGTGTTTTTCTTAGCTCTGTTTTCTGCATTAGGCGCTAGTTTTGTACCTGCTTATCGGGCCAGTAAAATGAAACCCGTGCAGGCGCTGACTAGTAACTAAAGTGTTGATTGAAACCAGAGTGAGTTAATTGCGCGAGGAGGATCAAATGACAAAGATAATCTTGGCACTTTCCCTTGGGGCGAGTTTAATTTTTACAGCTCATCCAGCAAAGGCTGAATCTGCGACAGAAATCATTACTAAAGTCGAAAAAAATTTGTCCCCACCAAATTTCAAGTCTCTTTATCAATTTACAAACTACCGTTTAGACGGAACCAGTGCTCAGTACGATGTCCGCTTTAGCGTCAAAGATGTAAATCATAGTCATGGTTACTTCTTAAAACCAGAAAGGGAGAAGGGCCGCGAAACCTTACGACTGAAAGATACAATTTGGACCTATATGCCAAGCGTGGCAAGGGCAGTTCGTGTCGCAGACAGAGAGAGCTTTGCCGGTGGTGACTTTTCCAATGCTGATGTCATGCGAGTAGATTGGCTAGCGCAGTACAATGCATCGATTGCAAAAGAAACTAAAAATCAGTTTATTATCGACCTTGTTGCTAAGAACAGTGAGGCAGCGTATGCAAAAATGCGCATATGGATCGACAAAACAACAACACAACCCGTACAGCAGTATTTTTACGACTCAAAAGGAACTCTCTTGAAAATTTGCAAATACGGATCTGTTAAGACTTTCGGCAACATTACAAGGCCCGCTAAATTGGTCATGGAAAATGTGATTACTAAACTAAAATCAGAAATGCAAATCATCGAACTTCAACTTGAAAATAAAATTCCAGATGGCCGATTTGTCGTTGATAATCTAGGTAAAGAAATATGAAAAGTTATCTTCGACTCATGATCTTCTTTTTGAGTGGTCTTATTTTTCTAGGTGGACTCACAGCCCTAGGGGCAGATAATTCGGATGTGGATCTCGAAGAAGCCGCCGGGTTAGCCGATGAAACTCAAATGTCTGAGGCTACTTCTACTGAGACTACGACTTCCGATCCTCAGAACTCTTGGTTTAATAGAGGCAGAACAAGGACATATTTGCTAATTGATGGCACTCAAACTTCCGGAAGCACCAACGATCAAATCCACTTTCCAAATGGCCAATTAAGCTTTTCTGGTGATTTCAAAATTCTAAACGAGAGTTTTTTGATAGTCGATGCTGTTGTGAATTATGATGATAAGGACAAAGAAGGCTCTCTTTTTCTCAATCAAGTCGGCTTTCGCTCCCGCCTGAGTGACAGCGCGCAGTATTTTATTGGAAAAGAACGCAATCGGAGATCTCCTGGATTACTGATATCTCCCAGTGATTTCATATATTCAAATACGAATTTACCGGGTCAACGAGAAGATCGAAAGGGTGTCTGGCTTGGTCGCCTTTCGTATCAAAAAATCAATGGAAGTATCGATTTCTTAATACTGCCCGTGCAAAGTGAAACCTTAGAAGGCTTGCCCGATTCCAAGCAAAACAGCAATGAGGGTGCCATCAGAGGACTTTATCAATTCTCCGGAATTGATGTCAGTCTTATGGTCGGGCGATACCTAGGCACAAATCGAGCAGGCACATCAGTACAAACTCTTTTACTTAATAAGTATAAGATGTATGTCGAGCTTGGCACCCAAGAAGAAATTACGCGATATAACAACACAAAAAAAAACTACCCTGTTCAGAGTTTGGCAGGTTTCGGTTATGAAGCGAGCGAAGACTTCTCTGTACGACTTGAATATTTCGAAAATGGTCAGGGACTCAAGTCTGATGAGTTTAATCAAATGATGCGACTCAGATCGTTGTCGCCGTCCCAGTTCGCTGGAAACACAAATTTGCAATCACCATTTATTAGGCAAAAATATTTAATCACGAGCGTTACATTCCCTGAGATCAAAAAAAAATACAACTTCACGATTTCAGGTATTAAAAGCTTAGAGGATGACTCGCTTTTAAGCATTGCCCGACTAGAGTATCTTGCTACGGATAAACTTTTAGCGGGCCTTAGTTTCACCAAAATGCAAGGTGGAACAGGATCACAATATCAGTATCGCAACTTCGACACTCAAGCGACAGCGGATTTAAAGTATACATTTTAATTGGAGGGTCTATGATCGAACTTAAGAATGTGACTAAAAACTATGAAACTGGAAAGACCTTTGTTGAGGCACTCAAGGGAGTCAGCTTCATATTCAAGAAATCTGATTTTGTTTTGATTCGCGGCCCTTCGGGATCAGGTAAGTCGACGCTATTGAATATTGTGGGTCTACTTGATAATCCCACCGATGGTGAGGTGTACCTGAACGGTCAAAAAGTTAGTTATGCTGATTTTGATGAACTGGCTACCCTGCGATCAAGAACTATTTCGTTCATCTTTCAGTCATTCAATTTAAATCCAGTTTTGACCGTTGAAGAAAATGTAATGGTTCCCCTCATGATTCGAAAGGACATTTCTCACGAGGAAAAAAAACGTCGGGTAACTGACTGGATAGTGAAGACGGGGTTGTACGAGCATCGGCATCACCGGCCCGATGAACTTTCTGGGGGGCAAAGGCAGCGTGTGGCCATCGCCCGTGCCATGGTCACAGAACCTGAAATTGTCATCGCTGATGAACCGACTGCAAATTTAGACTCGAAAACCACGCGTTCGATTCTGGAATTCATGCGACAACTCAACGAGGAGAAAAAAGTCACCTTCTTGTTTGCTACTCACGACCCTGTTCTAGACGAATATGCAAAAACAAGAGTCCAAATCAAGGATGGTATTTTGAGTGTGGTTACAACATGATGAAATTGTTTTTCATCGGTCTAATCATTTCGGTTACACTTTCTGGACAAGCAAAAGCTGTTCAATTTGAGGGGTTTGAGTTTCCCCAAGAAGTCAAAGTAGAAGACGAGAAATTGGCTCTGAATGGCCTGGCCCTTCGAAAGGTCCCTTTTTTAGGAATTCGTGTCTTGGTCGCTGGATTTTATTTGCCTCAGCCTGTTTCTGAACCTTTGGCAATTGAAAAGATGGCAGGGCGAAAACAACTTCGCCTTCATTTTTTAAAAAACGTCTCAGCTAACACCATCGCGACGACTTGGACCGAGGAATTGATGAAAAATTGTGTAACTTCTTGCCCTGAAATTAAAGAGAAGGCTGCGGGACTTGAAAGCCTCATTTACGGTGTTAAAAAGAATGACCTTTTGGCAATTACTTTTGAAAAGGACCGGTTGATTTTTCAACTTAATGGTCAAAAGGGAGGTTCGATTAATGGACCGGAGTTCGCTTCAGCGTTTTTACGAATTTGGATCGGTGATCACCCGATCAACGAAGATTTCAAAAAGGATTTACTAAAACAATTCAGATTATTTTGAACGGGGTTCTTTAGTGTCCCCAGAAAGAAAATTGTGAAAAAATTAAATCATCAAAGACCACCATGGATTTATGTGTTGGCTGCATTTTTAATATTGTTTGGCCTTCTAACAATTAAAGAGGGTGGTTCAGTTTTATTTTTTGACTCTACCGCAAGAGCTGAGGCTGGTAATTATGTGCCCCTTGTGTTGTGGTTTAACTTCCTCGCGGGTTTCTTTTATATCGCCGCAGGTATAGGCGTTTTTATAAGTGCAATTTGGACCAGACGCTTGTCCCTTATTATAGCAGGATCTTCCGCAGTAATTTTAGCGGCACTCTTAGTCCACATATTAACTGGAGGACTTTACGAGACCAGAACATTAATTGCGATGACATTGAGGGTCACTATTTGGACGTTTACGTCCTTCATATTAACAAAAAATAAACATTTACAACAAAGGAGTCATACATGAGCGCGAGAGGTTCAATTAAAGACATGGTCTCATACAAACAAGAGGGCAAATCAATCAATGTTCTCTTTGCAGAAGGCTTCAAAGCCGTGGGCATTGGTTTATTAGCAATACAAAAACTTGAAAAACACAGCACATCGACACCTGCATTTCTGTTAGTTTTAGAGGGAAGTGTTGAGTTCCAGCTTGATGGAACGAAGTGCATATTGAACAGCCAGGATTTTTTTAAAATCCCACCAAGTCAAGAGCACGAAATTACTGCGTTAGAAAATTCAAAAATGATTTTAATAAAATAAGGAGGCAATTATGCACGGAAAGAAAAATATAGTTGTTGGGTTGTTCATTATGGCCGGTTTTATGCTTTATGGATTTTTACTTATTTATTGGCGAGACTTCGCAGCTGATGCTGCGGAGTGGGCTGCAGCATATGGCAATGGGAAACATTTCGAGGCCAGACTTGCGCATGTACACGGCAACCTTTTTGCTTTTTTGAATATACTGATTGGGTATCTTCTTTTCAAATTAGACATCGGTGATCAACAAAAGAAAATCGTGTCGTGGTTGGGTGTTATTGGCATCTTAATGCCGGTGGGAATTTTGATGGAACTTATTCTTAACGCATCACCGATTTTTGTCTTGGTCGGCGCAGTCAGCATGACAGCGAGTGTGTTTTTGCTGGGCGTATTTGTGGCGAAATCGAAAAAAGTGATTTTATAAATATATTAAAAGGAGAAAAGTCATGAAGGCGATTTTAATTTCAGCAGTTTTGAGCTTTGTATTCAGCGGCCAGGCTATGCTGCAGAAAAAAACCACCATAGCCATGGAGATAGGACCACTATAACAGAAGTGAAGCCAGATAAAAAATTTATTGCAGATGAAGCATTAAAAGAAAGAATGAATTCTATCTTAAGTGCGATGCAAGAATTAAACAAGACAGGGTCCGCCTCCGAAAAAAAGAAAGAAGTGATCACAACTGGCGGTCGTGTCGAATCTGTCGTGCAGGATATTTTTAAAAGCTGCAAGCTCGCTCCAGATGCAGATGCTGCAATCCATCCTATTCTGGCCGAAATTCTTGAGGGGGCCCATCTATTAAAAAACGGTATAGAGAAAGACGGGCACGAAAGAATACATAAAGCTCTTTTGAAATACGGAGATAATTTTGAGCATTCGGGCTGGAACCACAATCACACTGAATAGCTTCTTAACAGAGATGCAATGTGAACCGCATTTATGCTGGAGAGAAATCTGAACGAGGGTGTTCGACTCTCGCCACCATCTAACCAACTCAATGGATAGGCGAACACCTTCTTAAAAATTTTGGCCCAGTGATTCTGCAGACTTACGAGCCAGCACTGGACGCTGGTTCGCTTAAAAAAATGGTGGAGGTATTTTTTCGCCTCTAACCCCTTGATTTTCCTCACACTGGGCCTCGTTGGGCTTCATATAAATATTAAATCCTGAAAAGGGCCTTGGGTGAAATGTCACATTTTTTCGAAGAAATGTGAAGTTTGGCAACTACCGAGGCGAATAGGGATATCGTCACCCAAAACTGCCAAATTTGACATTTTTAATATTCTTACCCAATATGGGTATTTGGGTAATTTATTTAAAAATACCTTCTGCATGCAATTTGTTGCTCAAATACTTTGCATATGAAATTACCCATGTTGGATAACCAAATACTGAATGATTTTGTTGCAGATGGTCCTGTGAGGGATGGGGATGAATGGAAATAGTTAAAATTCAAATTGAGCGGTTTAAAGGAATTAGAGATCTTGAGGTTTCGGTTCCAAGCACCTTGCAGCTAATTGCTGGAGCAAATAACTCTGGCAAGTCGACATTTATGCAGGCTCTTGATCTCTTTTTCAGTGGAGTCGATTCTCAAATTGAGTGCAACTTGTTTCAGCCCAAGAACCAGTACTATGGAAAGGAAAGCCCCAGGGCCCTTACCACAATAAAAATTCACTTCTCTAAATTAACAACTAATGAAAAAAATGACTTTAAGGAAGCATTACTTTCCAGAACTAATTCCTTTTGGTGTCAGCTAAAAATATCAAGGACTGGTCAAGTTAAGGTGGTCTGCTCTGGTGTTGCAGAAGCAAAATTTATCTATGAGAAATTGATTTCTAAATTTACAGTTTTTCATATTCCAGTCCTACGAGTTTCCCAACATGGCTTTTCTGACACCGAGTCTAGAAGGTTGATGAAGGCAGTATCAGAAGTACTGATCCGTAAACGGCCAGGCCCAAAATCAAGCGATCAAAAAAGATTTGAATCTGAGACCAAGAGATTAAAGAAGCTAATAGCAAAAGTTTTTATTGATGCTAAAGGCTCTGCTGGATACCTTTTACCCTCCGAGTCCGAAATCCAATTCGAGTTTCCAAATAACTCTGATCTACTTGATTCTATTTTAGATAAGATTTGGATAAAGTCTCGCCCCAAGGATGGATTAACTCTCAAAGAAGAAGGAACTGGTTATCAGTCGCTTTTGGCATTAGGTCTCCTCAAGCATATTGCAAACCAAGAAAGTTCTAGACGAAATCAAAATCTACTCATTCTGCTTGAAGAACCTGAAGCCTTTCTACATCCTCAATACCAGAGGCGGGTTGCGGAATACCTTGAAGACATTTCAAAATCTGCCCAAATTTTTGTATCTACTCACTCGCCTACAATTATTGATGCTACAGATGTTCAAAATGTCATTCGTCTAGAGCGAAATTTTTCAGGGTTGAAATTGAATTGGCATCCCGAAACTATGTCGGAAAAAACAAAAGGTAATCTATCAAGATGGTGTGATTCAAAGAACAGCGAACTAATCTTCTCTGACAGAGTTATTTTCTGCGAAGGTCCATCTGATGTTAGCGTGGTCAAAAAAATCATACTCAGCATCAAGGATCTATCATCATTGGTATCTAATATTTCTGTAATTTCAATGGATAGTAGGGATAATGGAGACAAATTTGCCGAGCTAGTGGCGCGATTCAACATCCCTTCTTTATTCATTTTCGATAGGGATATTCATAGTGGAGATCGTGCTACCTTAAAGAAAATGTGTGAGACCTTTTCATCAAAACTTTCACAGGCAGATTATACGAAGCTAGATAAGTGTAAACCCGTAACTAATGACTACAATGAAAATATGGCTCTTCGTGATACTGCAAATCAGGTATTGAGCAAGAGACATATTTTTTGCTTGAGCTCAGATATTGAATGCGCACTAGTAACTGCTTATAACAAAGACAAAACTATTCGTACACTTCTCAATTTACAAGTCATTGATCAAGCCACATCTGAAAGTCTAGGCAAGTCCGTGGGGGTTGATTTTCATGTTGAAATAAACAAAGCAATTGGGTCAAAGGGTTGGCATGGGGCATCCGCTAAAAACAAAATTAAACCCCACTTTGCTGGACTTATAGTTGACGAGCTAGGGACTGAGTTCAACCAAAATAGCGACCTTTTGAGCCTTCGCAAAGCAATCAGAGAATTCCTTTCGTCTAAGAAACACTAGACAATATTTTAATTTTCTTACCCAGTTGCATTTAATGGGTAATAATATTAAAATACAGGTATGAAAAACACGAAAAAGGCTTTCGAAAAGCTGTTTAAAAAACCCGCTTTTTCTACAAAAGATGCCAAAGCAGTTGGAATCAGTGCGGCCAGTCTCTCCTATTATTCAAAAATGGGCTTTATTGAAAGGGTGTCCCATGGGGTTTATCGCAACCCCAACTTTGAAAGCTCTGCTCCATTCGAGTGGCAAGACCTTCTTGAAACTGCACAGAGCATCCCTGAAGGAACCATCTGTCTGATTTCGGCTCTAGCATACTATGGTCTTACCCAGGAAATTCAAAGACAGTATTGGGTTGCTGTCCCTCACGAAATGGGGCTGATTAAACGACCAAAAACTAAGATCATTAGAACCCGCAACTTCAAGCTGGGTCGACAACAACTTAAACTTGGTGAATATAAGACTTTCATCTACGACAAAGAACGATGTGTAGTTGATGCCTTCAAAAAACTTTCAAAAGAATCTGCTATGCATTCTCTTAAGGCATACCTGAAGAGAACAGACGATCATAAGCCTGATGTCTCAAAACTTGTGAAATATGCAAAAGAGCTTCGGGTCGATCTACTTCCATATATCGAGGCATTGACATGAGCAAAGCAGCTGGAAAATCAATCGAGCAATCAATTAAAGAAAAAGTTAAATCAATCGCTCAAAAGCAAAATAGAACATTCAACGATGTTTGGCAGGAGGTGGTTCTTGAAAGATGGTTGGCCCGCCTCGCAAGTGTCCGATTTCACCAATTTGACCACTTGGATTTCACCACATCTGACCACCCGTCAGGGTGGCTGGCGGACCGAAGGGACGCATGTTAGTTTTCACCATCCTCGGCGGCAGTCAATTGTTTCTTGGCG
>JADZEO010000164.1 GCA_020850475.1 Bdellovibrionales bacterium
CCGTCGGAGCCGGACTGGCAATGACTGGTTCCTTCGCAACTTCACTCAATACCGCCAGGTCATTTTGGAGGTCGGCACTTAGGCCACTGGGGGGTTGACTCGATTCTTTTTTAACCGCATCGCCCCCCACCTGTACTGCGGCGGCAAATTCCCGCACCAAATCCTCGCCCTTTTCCCCAGCGGCTGGAGCGGACATTTCTGCTCCATGCTTGGCAGCCGCTGCTGACGCTAAGTTCGAACCGGCCGTGGAGCCGAGTTCTTCCAATTGCCGCTTAAGGCGCGCATTCTCTTCCTTGTAAAGTGAAAGATCGGCAATGTCGTCTTCGATGATTTCATATTCGGCCAACTTGCCTTCGAGATCGCGAATCTTTTCCAGGTAGCTCGTCAGATCCGCCGAAGAGGCGTTGGGCCCCGGAGGATTCTTTTTGAGCATTTGGATTTCCGCCTCCTTTTGGGCCAGCTCCTGCATGATCTTTTCCATTGAAGCGTTACCCACTCCGCTGAGAGCGGCACTCGCGTCGGCAGCTTTACCGACGGAGTTCAGCGCCGGCATTCCTTTCGCGGCAATTTCTTTGAGAACAGTTTCCAGATTGCCGAGATCCGTTCCGCCCAAAGTTTTTTCGCTCTTGCCTTGACCACGCCCGACAATCAGCAGAGCGAACCACACGCCGAGGATCAACATGATGATCGCAATTAGCCATTGAATAATGACGGCGAGATTAGTGATAAAGAACTGAAGGAAAGCATCCATGCTGTTTTATTATTCTCTCCATGAGCAGGGGAAATCGTCAAGAAAACCATCTGTTTAGTTAGTGGTAGGCACCAAAGACCAAGGCCTTAGTTCACACCAAAGAGTTCTATTCTGAACTGAGGATCTATGTTAGACCTAGGTCTATGAGCTCCACCTCTTCAACAAAATTCGATTTGCTGATCTCAGGAGGGGAAGTTCTCCTTCGTCAAAGCTCAGGACAATGGACTCTGGAAAAGCAGGATATCGGCATCAAGGCCGGGCGAATCGAAGCGGTTGGTTCTTTGGGTGGGCAGCCGGCCGCCAAGACTTTTCAGGCCAAGGGTTTGCAGGTCCTCCCTGGATTGATTGATACCCAAGTCCATTTTCGCGAACCCGGATTGGAACACAAAGAGGATTTGGCCTCGGGAACCAGAGCCGCGTTGCTCGGCGGAATCACGGGCGTGTTTGAAATGCCCAACACTAAGCCGCCGACGGCTACGGCCCTGGATTTGGCAGATAAAATGGGACGAGCCCACAATCGGTGCTGGACCAATTACGCCTTTTACGTCGGCGCATCGGCCGATAACATCAGTAAACTCGCTTCACTCGAACAGTTGCCCGGTTGTTGCGGAATCAAGATTTTTATGGGGAGTTCCACCGGCACGCTGTTGGTCGCTGACGACCACCACTTGCGCCAAGTCCTGCAACAAGGGCGAAGGCGGATCGCCGTTCATTGCGAAGATGACCAACGATTAACCGAACGCGCGGCCCTGGTCAAAAACTCGCCCGGTAGTGTTCATTTGCATCCCGAGTGGCGGGACGTGGAAACCGCGCTGCGCGCGACCCAGAGAATCGTCAAACTGAGTCAGGAAACGAAGCGGCCTTTACATATTCTTCACGTTACCACTGGTGAAGAATTGGCTCTGCTCAAGAATCATAAAGACCTTTGTACAGTCGAGTGCACACCTCAGCACCTCACACTCACGGCTCCCGAGTGCTACGAAAAACTTGGCACTTTTGCGCAGATGAATCCGCCCATCCGCGATCGCCGCCACCAAGAGGCTTTGTGGCAAGCGGTTGCATCGGGGGTGGTAGATGTACTCGGCTCAGATCACGCTCCTCACACCATCGAGGAAAAACGGCAGACCTATCCTCTCAGTCCTGCGGGGATGCCGGGAGTCCAAACCATCCTTCCTGTTATGCTCAATCATGTTCACCAAGGACGCTTGAGCCTGGGACGAGTGGTTGAACTTCTGGCGACTAATCCGGCCCGCATTTGGGGTCTCGATGGCTATGGGGAAATTAGGCCCGGTGGACTGGCCAATTTGACGGTCATTGATCAGCGTCGGCAAGTCGAGATTACCAATGACTGGATTGCCAGCAAGTGCAAGTGGACGCCCTTTGCCGGGATGAAAGTCACCGGCTGGCCCACCGCCACCATCATCAATGGATTCGTCGCCATGAGAGACGGTGAAATCTTGGGCTCGCCCGCGGGCCAACCCCTCAACCTATCAATTTAAAGGGCTTGAGCAGATTCGTCGAGATCGCTGCTCGCATGAGCTTGACCACAACTAGCAAGCTCCTCATCGTTTTGATAATAAACCCGGCCTTCCAGGTAGCAGACCTTTTGGCACTGCATTCCCTGACTGTCGTCAACCAACTCCATAAAACAAGATTCATGTCCCCCAACTGCGACTTCAATAGGCTCGGCTTGGACGGCCGGGCACCGGCGGCGCACGCGCAAGGCGGAACCCTCTCCATCCATCGTCGTGACCCACAACCAGTGGTCGACTCCGCATTCAATTTCTTGCATCCCGCTCATCACCAAACTAAACCCACCGCTCATACATTCAATCTTACCAGCGAGCTGAGTCTCGGCCTGTCCGTTATCAAGCTGCCACAACAAAACCTTTACTCCGCGGCGAGCACAAAGGCCTTCCAAGGCAACACGGGTGGCGTCCGCCTGAAGATCCAAGGCCGGTTCGACAAAAGTCACCTTGGACTCAATCCAGTCTTCAACAATGCGAACCTCGTTGGACGAGACCGATCCTGAGTGAATCCCTACAGGTGAACAGTTTTGATAGTGAGCAAGGATGATTGCGCCTGAAATGGCGACAACCAAGGTGCGGAGTTGCTTCCGGCTCATATTTGGTCCTTCCGTTTACGTTCAACAAGTCGACCTAAATACCGTCTGCTTTTTAGTGCTGATGATCCATTCGACGTGGAAGTCGCTTCTCTTTCAGCACCCGGGCGTATTCTTTTTGGGTGTTATGAGTACACCTCGCCAGCACGATGAGTCCTAAAACACCAAATAAGAAAGTCGCCAGGAGTTCCATATAAACAGTCTAACCGAGGTTTCCTTGTTCAACTAAAGGCTATCTTCAAACTGTCTCAAACTCAGACAGTGACCAGCCAAAAATGGCACCCCGAGGCCTCTAATTGTCTCTGGGCGTGGCTTCTCCCCTAATGGAAGGGGGATAGGTTAGATCCTTAGGTGGCACCAGGATTGAACCTATAAAGAACTGGAGTGTAGATATTATGGTTTACTGGTTATCGATCGAAAAATTTGCGGCGGCCATTACTGCTGTCGCCTTGATTGCCCAAGTCGCTTCGGTCTTCTGGGGAAACTAACCCCGTCGCACCAGCCGAGCGGCATAAAATCCATCATTGCCTCCCTGGCGAGGCCACAGGATTTCCTCGGTCTCTAATTCCCAACTTCCCGAATGAGCGGCCAAGAATTTGTTTATTTGTTGGCGGTTTTCCGATGGAAAAATCGAACAGGTGGCATAAACCAACTTGCCCCCGGGCTTGGTCATCGGGGCATAGGCACTAAGAATTTCCGCCTGGGTCGCCAGCAAACGGTCACATTCAGCAGCACTCAACTTCCACTTAGAATCGGGGTTACGACGAAAAACCCCCGACCCCGAACAGGGGACATCGAGCAGCACCCGGTCCATTTGACCGTGAAGACGCTTCACCACTTTGGCCGAATCCAGCAAACGCACTTCGATGCAATCGGCCCCTGCCCGCGTGGAACGGGTACGCAGTTCCTTCAGTTTCCAATCGTGAACATCGAGTGCTAAGATTTTTCCCTTGTTGCCCATCATGGCGGCGAGATGGAGAGTCTTCCCTCCGGCCCCCGCACAGGCGTCGGCAACCCGCAGGCCGGGCTCCACCTGAAGTAGTGGCGCTACGCTTTGCGAACCCAGATCTTGCACTTCAAACCAACCTTGCTTGAATGCCGACGTCTGAAAGACATTCGCGCGCTTCACGAGCCTTAATGCCTCCGGGTGCTCGGGCACCTCCTCGACTTCAATTTGGCTTTCTCGCAACGATTTGATCACTTCCGCGGCTGGCACCTTCAAGCGATTCACCCGCAAAAAAATAGGAGCCAAGGTATTTGAAACGTGGGCCAACTGCGGCCAATCAGAGCCGAGTTCCTGGTTGGCTTTGTCCCACAACCAATCCGGGAAGGACTCGGCGATTGGCCCGGCCGGGGCATCGGCCCAGCGGTTTTTGACTCGAGCACTCGATCCCGCAAATCCTTCGTCACGAAAATCCGCGAGGTCAAAATCCCTGAGCAATAGCCAGGTGGTGACCACTTGACGGAAGTCAGCTTCAGAGATCTTGCCCATTTCAAACGCATCCGGGAGTTCTGCCGCGTAACGGAGCCGGCGCCACCAGCGGACCATCTCGTAAAAGGTTTCCGCAAAAAAACGACGATCTCGGCCGCCCATGTTTCGATGATCTTTGAAATGATGCTCAAGCACCTTGTCGGCGTAGAAGTCCTGATTAAAGGTTTCATCCAAAGTCTTGAGTAGCCCGTAAAGCCACGGACGGTGGACTCGCTGTTTTTCCATCATTACCTTAGAAGTTAAAGACCGTTCCAACGGCCACAAAGACGCCGTTATACTGCCCATCACTCAGCAAGTGAATGTGATTTTTTAGCCCCGCCTCTACGGTGAGGCCGGCATCGCCAAAGAGCTCAAAAAACCGGACCCCGGCCAGCAGTTGATAGTCGAAGGACAGGGAGCCCTCGTCGTCAATTTGCTTAATATAGATTCCTAAGCCGGCACCAGCTCCAAAATACAACGGAAAGCCACTGTTGGCGTCAGGAAAACTCACCACCGGCATCAAACTCATCTTGAGCGCCTTGCCTTCGTTGAGCTGATAGGAGTTAAAGTCCACGCGCAGGTACAGATCCATAGAATTGACCCACTCGCCGATCCGGTAGGTCACACCGGTTGTGAGCTTACCGGCTTCCTTGTTGGCCTTGCCGCCCCACTTGTAGATGTCTTCGTCAAAATAAGTACCCAAATGGAGGGCTAGAACCCGGGGTCCACCCGCCTGCGCCGGAGACCGAGAGGGTTCTTCGTCGCCTTCGTCTGAGTCCTGCACCAAAACCGGCGCTTGCGGATCCACCTTTTTACGATCGGCAAAATACTTGGAGGCTGCAGCTTTACCCGTTCGAGGTGCCGCGGTTGAAGATTGTGCTAACGAAACTTGACCGTTCAGGATCAAACCTCCAACCAACCCAATCAACCACCAGGAATTGCTCATTGTTGTCATGCTGACATTGTCCAAAAAATCCTGACTGCTTTCAACGAGATTTTGCCCTGTGCCATTGAAACCGGACAAATGCTCCCGGAATCGGCTCAAACGCCCACTCATCTTGACCCATCGGGCAATCTGATCTATTTGTGACCCGCATAATCGGGAAGGACCAAAAAATCATGAATTGCCCTCAGTGTGACCATCCGGAGAGCCGGGTTCTCGATACTCGTATTCAAAAAGAAGGCGACATTCGCCGCCGTCGCGAATGTTTGCAGTGCAAATATCGATTTACCACTTCCGAAGCCATCCTCGCGAGTTACCCCATGGTGATTAAAAAGGATGGGCGCCGCGAACCTTTCAGCAAAGAAAAACTTTTGCGTGGTATTCAGCGCGCCTGCCAAAAACGACCCATTAGCTTGGCGCAAATCGAGCAGGTGGTGAACAAGATCACCAAGGCTGTCACCGAAATCAGCGATAAAGAAGTTCCCGCCGATTTGGTTGGCCAACAAGTCGTCCGCGAGTTGCGGCAACTGGATCACGTCGCCTATGTGCGCTTTGCGAGCGTCTACAAGACTTTTCAAGATGTTCATGAGTTTGTCGAAAGTCTGGAGCGGGAAACTCAGCAGGCCGAGGTATGAAGTCTCCGACCTCACGCCGTCAATCGCGAGAACTCGCCCTTCAAGTCTTGTTTCAACAAGAGTTTTCGCCCCAATTGGATTTTCGCACGGGCCTAGAAACCTTTCGCGCCAATTTCGCCGCCCCCGTCGAGGTTTGGCAGTACGCTGAAACTCTGCTTTCCGGTATTCATTCCCATCACGCAGCCATTGATCAACTCCTGCAGTCCCACGCCAGTAACTGGAGCCTGCCCCGCATGGCGCTGGTTGATCTGAGCCTGATGCGGATTGCGATCTTTGAGATGAACTTTGCCGCCGAAGCCATCCCGCCGGCCATTGCGATCAATGAAGCCGTTGAGCTTGCCAAAAAATACGGGACCGCGGAGTCCGCCAAGTTCGTCAATGGGATTCTCGATCAGGCCGGCCGAAGCAAAGCTTGACCCCTTCCCGATTTCGTCATTTGATCAAGCCATGGCAATCCTGAATCTTTCTCACGCCAGCGCACTGGGCTCAGGCTCCGATCTCTGGGTCCTTCCTCAGGTGGAAATTTCGCAATGGGCGCGGAAGGTCGACTGGTATTTGAATTTTCAAATTTCGCGGGCCCGCAATCACACCCCGCGACAGCCGGACTCAGAGTTGCGGGCGATTCTGGACGAAAATCATCTGCCCTATCAAGACCACTCCAACCCGGAACGCAGCCAACCATTGTTGATCGCCAGCCACACTCATCTGCCCAACCAGTTGACTCTGGAACTCCCGGTCCAAAACAAGCCCACGGCCTGGGTCCAGTCGATTCACGGCCATTGGGATTCACTTAAGCGCCCGACGCTTCGAGTTTTCTTGCCGCCAGCGATCGGTCCTGAGGATTTCACCAAACTATGGCCAGAACCACAAACCAGTCTGGATATAACACTGGTCACGGAGACGAATTCGGGAAATAATTAGGTCAGGAAGAGCCATGGCAGAACCTGACCGCACCGCAAAACTACCGCTCACCGCACTCGTCGCCCACCAGACGACCCCTCGCCTCAATCAACTGTTCGACCATTTTCGCAAAATGGAGAATGCAATCGGGGCTTGGTTAGAAGTCGAGACCGAATCCGAAAATCCCGACCAACAAGCTCTTCAGACGATTGAAACCATGTTGCAGTTTGAGGTGCGCACCGATCTCAATCGGGTCAAGCAACTGATCCCAGACCATCTCGCACCCGAGGTCAATCGAGCTCAACTCGCCTGGGAAAATCTGATCCCCTTTTACGAAGCTGGGTTCTTAATTACGACCGGCAATCAAACGGCGCACATCGAGCGGTTCTTTTTTCGTGGCGTGCGGTTTGAGATCCCTCAGGGAGGAAAGCCTTACCCCGGAGCCCTTCCCCCGCTGAGCCCGCTTCAGGTTAAAAAAATGGACTCGCAAAAGTGGCTGGCCAAGAGCGACTTTGACTTCCTCCAAGTTGATCGCGACAGCCAAGCTTTTTTGTTTCAGCCCGATCAAGGGGTCCGTTTTGTTTTAATTTGCGCCACTCCCTCCATTTGGCGGGATGACCACATCCGCCAGACTCAACTGCTGCTGAACAATGCCTTTGACCCGGCCACCCTGCGGGCGGCGCCACCGTGACTCGACCACAGGGAACCATTTATATCATTTCCGATGGGACCGGCGAGACCGCGGCCACCATGGTGCGGGCAGCGCTGGTGCATTTTAACGATCGCGAAATCAACATTGTTCGCTGCAAAAATGTGCGCACCGAAGAGCAAATTGAAAATCTCATGGGCGAAGTCTTTGCCAAACAAGGATTGGTCGCGCACACCGTGGTCAGCGAGTCGATGCGCAAAAAAATCACTGAATGTGCAGCTGAAAAAGGCATTCTCACCATTGATTTGCTGGGACCCGTGATGAGTCTTCTCGAGGAATACTTCGGCGGAACGCAAACACAGGAGGCCAAAGCCGGTCTGCTGCGAGTGGTGGATGAGCGTTATTTTAAACGCATTGAGGCCATCGAATACACCGTTAAGCACGACGACGGTAAACTCCTAACCGACTTGGATCAGGCCGATATCGTCTTGGTGGGAATCAGTCGCACGAGCAAGACTCCCCTGTCGATTTTTATGAGCCACAAGGGTTGGAAGGTTGCCAACATCCCTTTGGTTCTCAAAACACCCTTGCCGGAAGAACTTTTTAAGATCGATCAACGTAAGATTGTGGGCCTTATGATTGACGTAGAAAGCCTGCTGCGGATCCGCCGCAAGCGCCTGGAAAAATTTGGTCAAGACCCCGGCGGCGAGTACGCCAGCCTCAAATACATCGATGATGAAATCCAGTATGCCCAGGAAATCTTTAAACACAACCGCAAGTGGCCCGTACTCAACGTCACTGATCGGGCGATGGAAGAGACGGCTGCCGAAATTATTCGGATTGTCGCCTCACGGATGGATCTCCCCTACGACCAAATGCTTTGAGCCTTATCTGCCGAGGAAGGCCGGGTTTAGCTGAGACCTTGTTGTTGCAAGGCGCGGAAGAACACATCGACCATGGGCTCAAACTCAGAACCTTTGAGCGAATAAAGATAGACGTTGACGGAGTATTTGACTTCCTCAACCTCGATTTGCGTCATCCGGTTGGTCTTAACCTGCTTACGGATACTGTGCGAGGGGAGAAAGCCCCACCCCAGCCCCGATTCGATCACGCGCTTGAGTGTCCCGACGTTATCGGATTCAAAAGCGGTGACGGGGCTCACGCCGACTTCTTGAAGCTTTTTTTCCAGCATCGAGCGAAACGAGGGATACTTTTCTGCGAATGAAATAATCGGGCGAGTGGCGAAGTTCTTCAGTTCGATGTGATTCGGCAGTGAAGTGTCGCGCCCGGAGCCAACGAGCCACATTTCGTCTTTAAACAAGAACTTTTTGTCGAAGTGCTCGAACTCAATACCGTACTCCTTCTTGAGATCCGGCAAAATCGCGATGTTGATATTTTTGTTACGCATCTCACTGATGATTTTCTCGCCGGAGCCGTAAACGAGTTTGACCTGCAGGCGCGAATTGTGTTTGAGGAACATCCCAATGATTGGACTGATCATGTAAAGGCCGAGGGAATTCAAGGTCCCGATCTTCATGTTGCCGGTGACTTCTTGAGACATGGTCTTGATCGCCACTTCGGCTTGCTGGGTGAGAAACAAAATCCGCTTGGCGTAGTCATAGAGAATTTGCCCTTGCAGAGTCGGCTTCACCTGCCGAACACCACGCACCAGCAAATCAACCGCCAGCTCCTCTTCGAGATTGCGAATCTGTTGGCTAACCGCGGGTTGGGTGAGAAAGAGCTTGTCAGCTGCGGCCGTCATGCTTCCTTCACTGAGTACGGTGCAAAAAGTGGTGAGTTGTTGGAGATTCATCGCTGCCTCCGCGTCATGCTGGTTTCACCCGAGATTCGTCTTCAATATAAGCGATCATTATGTCGCTGGGGAGAGTCCATCTGACATTTCTACACACAACCTCTCGTTGTGCTGCATTGAGTTAGTGAAAAATATACGATTCCAATGACTTAGCAGTGCCCAAGAAGGCCTACCGCCCAACTCCTTTTCGGAAAATTTTTTCATGCAGGTGCCGATTTGGAACCCTTACCGACCTCATAACTATATGAATTTCCTTAATTTTGTACTTAGACATAAGTCTAGCTTATGGACTCTGCCAAAAAAGGTTGAATTGAAAACTTATTAAGAATTCGAGAAGTATGGAGTCGGGGAATCATAGGGGGAAATTCAAATGTCCACTCAGGCACAAGCTTCAAGTAAAAACACTGTACCGGTCGTACTCGCCGCCACGCTGGCGCTGACTCTGGCGTCCTGTGGAAAGTCCAGCTTACAAGGGCACCGCCAACTTCGTCGACAAGCACCACAAAGTGCCAACAGTGTCGGCTTCGTCGTGCGAGGCGCCTCGGAAGCCAGCGTCGCCGAAGTGCTGGACCGCCACCCGGCGGCCGAAGCGCGCGTGATCAATAGCGCTCATGGCATCTACGAAGTTTTTAACGTTGCTGATTCTGAGCTGCGCGCGCAGTTGCCCTCGGCCAAAGTGGACCGTAATCAATTTTTTCAGACTCTCGAAAAGAAAGCTCTTCCGTCTGTTGGTGAGCGCATGAATATGCTGGCCGACGCCCCGGCTCCGACTCAGGGTGAAAAGCTTGAGCAGTGTGAGGAAGACGCAAAATCTCCCGAAGCGGTGCTGGATATTGCCAGTGCCTCTGAAGACATTACGGATCAGGTCATGGATTTGGGCGGTGAGTTTTCGCTCACCAGCGCCAAGAGTACCGCTCACCCCGACCATCCTTCCGCTTTGCGCGTAGGCTGGCTGGTGATGGCGCCGACCGGTTCCAAGAAACCGAAGCAGATTTTCTTTCAAAATTCGATCCAAGTTAAACCCGACGTCTACGGGATGTACAGTATCCTGATGGTCGTTCAAGACTCCCGCAAAGTTTGCGCCGGCACTTCGTTTGACATTATCGTCACGGGCAACAAGGACTTTGTCGGTCACGATGTAAATGTTGATGAGGTGCTTAAGAAGATTGATCGCAAGATTTTTACCCACCTCCCTGAAATCCACGCCGAAGAAGCGCAAGCGGCGGCTCAAGGAGAAGGCGTATTGATTGCGGTGATCGACACCGGCGTCAATTACAACCACGCGGCTCTCCTCAAGAACACCTGGACCAATACCAAAGAAATTGCTGGCAATAAATTAGATGACGATGGCAACGGCCAAGTGGACGATGTGGTGGGATGGGACTTCACCAATGGTGATAACTCTCCTTACGACGATGTCGGGCATGGCAGCCACGTCGCCGGATTGGCAGCCTCGTCCTTCTTTGGCTTGGCTCCCAAAGCCCAGGTGATGGCAGTTAAAGCTCTCGGCCCGGCCGGCGGCGATATTGCCAGCGTGATCGGCGCGATTTACTACGCCATCGACGGCGGCGCTAAGATTCTCAATATGTCACTGGGTAACTACGGCCCCCCACACCCTGGCTTGGTTCAGGCGATGGATTATGCCGAACAAAAAGGTGTGTTGGTCCTCGCCGCTGCAGGCAACGGGCACCCGACTTTGGGAACGGGACTCGATACCGATAAGATTGCCAATTTCCCGTCGGCCCTTCCGCACGACAATATTATTGCGATCGCAGCTAAAGACACTAAGAACCTTCTGGCTCCCTATTCCAACTATGGTGTTCGCACTGTCGACGTCGCCGCACCCGGTGGCAATGCCCCCGAGTCGGTCATCATGTCGGCCTTTCTGGATAACCCGGACGGCGTGGCCTTCATTGGAATGTCGGGAACGTCGATGGCGACGCCGATCGTGAGCGGTGTCACCGCTCTCGTTTTGAGCGCCAACCCCAAGTTGAGTGTTAAGGAAGTGAAGCGCATATTGATGACTTCAGGACCGACGGCTCCGGGGTTGGAGAAGTTGGTTCAATCAGGTCGCTACGTTGACGCCCTGGGTGCTGTGCAAGCGGCCAAGCCGTTGGCAGTAACCGCGGTTCAGTGACGAAGCAGACCGCATTTTGCTTTCGACTTTAAGTGTACGGGGGATGGCAACTCGCCATTATGGGGGACGGGTTCACCTGAAAGGGTGAACCCTTTTTTCTTTCAAGCCATTGCGTTTCCGTGAATCCCACTCTATTTCAGTTACTGCTTAAGATCGGCAGACGTGCCAAAACTGAGTTTGGCGGGAATAGGGTCAACTCGAGGTCCTTCGGGCGAAATTGGGGGCCAAGTTGAATTTCCAAACCAACTGGGTTTGACTGCATGATACAACGAAGGGGGCAGTGCCACCTGAGGTTGACCACCCTGGCAAGATGGCTCGTTTGACTCTCCACACCGCTTCACTGATTTCGTCACATAGTCAAAGTTGAGATGACGAAACAACGATGAAAAGGTCGAACCTAGTCCTCGAATACCAATTGAAAAAATAGCGTGCGGCGACCAATAAAGATCATCTAAAAGTTGGTAAGTGTCACTCCAACCCTCCGTACCCAGAACGTTGCCAACGACGCTCATGTAATGATTGTTTTTTTCGATCAATACTGCGGCTACTTCAACGTGTCCAGGCTGTAATCCTTGCTGCGGGCTTGAACCCCAAATTCGATTGCGGAAGGCCGTATTGTGTGAAGCACTTCCCCAATATCCATCCCAGTTAAGCGCTGCAAAGTCATTTCCCTCCCATAGGTTGTAAGAGGGATGAGCTCCGTGAGTCCAACTCGTGGGCCAAAACCACGAATCGCGTTGTTGAGTTCGGTAGACGTTGTGAATATAGTTATACCCCACAACATTACCAGAGGCGCCCCACATCAACAGCGGACCGTTAGCGGTCTCGTAGTAAATATTGTTTTCTATGAGGGAACTTGAACCCTCGGCGACTTCCGTTCCATAGCAGGTATCAGAGTTGGCCCGGTCGAGGCACTGAGTGATATAACTGTCGCGAACTTCAATCCTGAAAAAATAGGTGCGAAGATCGATGCACCGCTTGCCACAGGTATCAACCCGAACATCTCGAACCCAGCTGTTGGCGGCACCGGCGATCATCACGTTGACTCGCCAGCCGGAAGTTGCGCCTGGACCGTTTCGCACCGTTAGTGATTCGAGTCCTGAATTTTCCGCCATTTGATCAAGCAACATGACCCGCGGCAGGTTGGCGGCCGAAAAGTCAAAAAAGAACGGGGGTGATATACTCAGGACGTTTCCCGACTTACCAACAACCTTTACGACCTGCGCCCGCAGGCGAGTGGCTCCAAACTGATCACACCAGGAACAGGTTCCCTCGCCGGGTGCGTTGCTCTCGGGGGATACCGGGATTCGACTGTCGTTCAATTCGTTTACCAAAATATAGGAGCCGGTGCTAATTGTGGTGGCATTAGCAAGCGTCAATGAAGTACTGCCTCGGGAGTAACCGCCCTGGAGCTCCAGTAGCGGATTTGTGCTAGTTCCCTTGCCGATTGAAACAATTTTTTCGAGCGGAGCTTCGGCTGAGAGCAGAGTAAGTTCGCGCCCTTCTCCCTTGAGGGTTTTTTGGGCCGGAATGTCGATCGTACTCTTTACGATAAACATCCCCCTGGGCAAAAGAGCCACACCATTGGCTGGTGTATTGATTAAACATCGTCGAATGGCAGCGGCTGAGTCCGTCTTTCCATCAACTGGAACTTGGTCCGAAGTCACACAGTTGCGGACGAGGGTGCGATCAGGTATGCCGCCAGTAACCCCGACCTGTCCGTTCCAATTGATGACTCGATCAGGGGGAAAGGCTGACATATCAATTGTTGTAGGAACCCTGGACAAAACCCTAATTTGGGCCGGAGTGGAAAGGAGCTGACCTGCTTCAACTGAACCAAAAGAAACAATGCATAGTCCGGCGGCAGCAGACCTAAATAAGTGAATTCCTGAATTCACAAAGTTCATAGAGTCACGAAAAACTGTAGCGTCTACCTCAACTATACCAGCTTTGGCCACCAAAGTGACCTTCATCGGGTGGACTGAACCTTGATGTTTGGTCATTGTCTCACCCTGAGACAACCAATCCTCGCTGGGCCTCTGTCGTGATTTGAGACGCCTCCGCGAGCAATTTACTCGCCGCGCCCATTCTTTTTCAATATAATGAGGTCTATCTGGCTGAGGAGCATCTTGCATGGGTAGTCGTCACCCGAGGCTTATTGGTTTTTTCTCTCTGCTTTTCCTCATCACTTTCGCAGTTCCGGCACAGGCTAAGCTCTTTCGCAACGCTTATGTGAGCTTTGAATTGCCGCCCAATTGGGATTGCGCCCTCGAAGGGACGGAATGGGTTTGTGTGAGCAGCTTTCAGGAAAAATCCCGCGAGGCCATCATCATTCTCACCGCCAAGGAAGCCGGGCCTTCGGACACCCTTCAAGCCTATGTTGCCCACCTCAAAACTTCCCGAACCATAATGGACCCGATGGGCAAGCCCTTTCAGTCCCAAGTGGTGGGAGCCAAGACTTGGACTATCAATAACCACATGTGGGTCGACAGTATTCATATGGGGAGTGAAGTCACGTCGTACTACACTCGTTACTTGGCCACGGTGAAGGAAAGCATTGCAATCCTGGTCACCTTTAGCGCCCACAAAGCGCATTACACCAAGTACAGCGGCGACTTCATGAAAGCCATCCAATCCTTGAGCGTTGTTGCTTCAAAAAATCTTTTGGCCCAAACTCCTTTGACCGCCCCTCGTGGTTCGAGTGAAACCTTTGGCGCACCGATTGGCCAAGTGTTGCCCACCAACATGGGCGAGGAAGTTCCTCCAGAGTCCTCCGGCAGCGGCAAGATGGGCTCTTCGGTCATCGGCCTGCTCATCCTTGGTCTCGCCGTCGGTTATTACCTCCTGTTCATGCGCAAAAAGAAGAGAAAGGGACTCGGAGAGTGAAGTTCGCTGCTTTACTGACCATACTCTGGTTCGCGACGGTGGCCGAGGCCAAACCCATCAACACCGGATACGTGAGTTTTCAAATCTCGGATCGCTGGGATTGCCAACGAGAAGATCAGTTTGCTTTTATGTGCATCCCTAAAGGGAGCAAGCCTCCCCAGGAAGCGATCATTATTGTTTCGGGAAAAGAAGCTGGCCCGGAAGACAACTTTGAATCGTTTCAAAAGTTTTTGAAAGTTCCCCGCGCCGTTGAGGTGCCAGGCAGTCGCCCCGTGCAGTCACAAATTCAATATGTGCGCATGATCGAGATCGCCAAGCAACCGTGGGCGGACGCTGGGCATTTGAATTCAGAACTCTATGGCTACCACACTCGTTATCTCGCGACCGTAAAACAAAAACTCTCGGTGCTGGTCAGTCTGTCGGTTTCGCAACGCCAATGGAAACTCTATGAAAAAGATTTTGCCATGGTGGCCAACTCACTGGCGCTCACGGATAATGTCACGGTTTTGGCTCAACCTTTCAATTTGGGCCAAGCCCCCGCAGCGCAAAACCAGTTTCCCGTGGGAGCGCAAGTCGCACCCGGCTCCGACCCTGGGGCGGTTCCGGGCGAGAAAAAGCAGGACTACACCCTGTTCCTCATTGTGGCCGCGGGAGTCGCGCTGCTTGCCATCTATGTCCTCAAAAAGTAGTTTTGTGCGACGCGTTTAACAAAAATACTGACTCATTTCATGGCCGTTCTGGCAAAAATGACCCGATTGGGTCCCCTGTCTTGGCGCCCAACGGCAATCAAACTATACTACTCGGATCTCGCCAGAGGGGAGGAAGCATGGCGCTGGGAGATTGGCTGATGCAGTTGAGTGACCTACTCAAACACTACAACATTACGACGAATATGCTGCTGCTATTTACCGCGGTGGTTTTTGTCGCCTTTGTCTTAAGCCTCCGCGAATTCATGTCTTGGCTCACCAAGACCGCCTGCCTCCGCCGTGATCTCGACGCGCTTAAAGTGTCGATGTCGATCATCGAGCACAAAATCGACACGGTTCTTTCTTTGCAGCTCAAAGAGAATGACTCGGCAGCCACGGAAGAGGGGCTCGTCAACCAACGCCCGCTGAAGACCGGCAAAGCCGACCGCAAGCAGTTTGACATTTCCCACTGAAAAATCGACTTCCCGAACTCCAACTAATTATTGCACGTACTCTGAGTAGTTCTTTACTTGTACCAAACCGATGGGACGAAGTTGCGACAAGACTTTGTCTTTGGGGCTAAACACGAGCACCTTGAGGTTGGCCGGCTGCAGGTGCTTTTTGATCGCCTCGTTGACCTCGGCGGTTTTGATTTTTTCAATGTCCCGCAAATAGTTGGTCAGATAGGAGTCGGGAATTTGGTAATAGCGAAGGATCAACATCGTCTCACCCAAGCGCTCGGCGGTTTCCAGAGATCGCGGAAACATCCCGCGCAACAAAGCCTTGGCGTCGGCCACTTCTTTGTCGGTAACGCCCTTCTCCCAAAATTCTTTCATCACCCGAAGAGTTTCTGAAACCGTCTCGCCCACCTTTTCGTGCCGA
This sequence comes from Bdellovibrionales bacterium, assembly GCA_020850475.1. Taxonomy (GTDB): domain Bacteria; phylum Bdellovibrionota; class Bdellovibrionia; order Bdellovibrionales; family UBA1609; genus JADZEO01. The sequence goes on from JADZEO010000164.1 coordinate 15,876, forward strand.
GTAAAAGTTGAAACGGTGAACGGACCGGCGTCTTTGCGCGCATCAAAGGATGAATTAATAGAATAGGTGAGACCGCGACGATCACGAATCTCGTCGACCAAACGACTATGGAAGGCACCACCAAGAATGGTGTTAGCCACACGCAATTTGAGAAAGTCGGGTTCGGTGCGCTTGATGCCGGGATGACCCAGTCGAATCTCGGTTTGTTTAAGATCTTGTTTGTCGATGACCTGAATTTGCAAACCACTGATGCTTGGCACCTCCGGAAAGGTCAGCTCAGCGGGTTTGCGCGAAGTCCACTTGCCAAACACAGTCTCTAGGTCCTCAACAATGGTGGGAGCAAAATCACCGACAATGGCCAGTTGAGCATTATTGGGCCGGTAGTGAGTCAGGTAATACTTAATGATGTCCTTTTTGCGAAGCTTCGTGACATCGCGCTTGCGTCCCAACACGCGGCGAGCGTAGGGGTGTGACCCGTAAAGATAAGAATCAAAAACCACTTCCGCAAAATTGCCAGGGTTATCGACGGTTTTTTGCAGTTGGGCGATCACTTGCTTTTTCGCTCGATCCACCTCGTTGGCAGAAAAAGCCGGCTCCGTGACCATCTCAGAAAAATTCTGTAACAACGTCGCTTGATGTTCCGCCAGAGTGCTGGCGGAGATCATCGTAAAGTCCTGACCGACATCCACGCTCAACTCACCGCCAATTTGCCCCATGGCATCGGCCAGTTCCATGGCACTGCGCTTTGAGGTTCCCTTGTCGAGCAAATCACCAACCAAAAAGGCTGTCCCCGACGCCGTCAGGCCATCATTACTGCTGCCGGCCGCCACGAGCATAAACATACTAAAATAAGGTAACGACTTGTCTTCGACGAGCAAAACCTTAAGCCCATTTTTCAGCGTGACCTCGCGAAAGGGGCGCAACTTGAAACTGCCGCTCCCACCGCCGCCAGGCATGGAGGCGCAACCGAGAGTCAAGACTAAGAAGGTAAGAACCATGACCGTTTGGCGAATCATATTATGCTCCTTCACTGCTGCCGGAAGACTTCACTGGGGCGGGCGCGCCTTGGGGTTTCACTCTTACAATTGCGGCCTGATGAGTTTGCAAATACTTTTCAGCCGCCGCCTTAATTTGCTCGGCCGTCACACTATTGTAGCGATCGAGATCCTTAAACATCATGGTGTAGTCTTTAAACAAGACTTCATTCAGCGCCAGGGCCCGCGCCTTGCCGGAGACGGTCTTAAGCGAGTCAATGTAATCAATCATCACTTGCGTCTTAGCTTTTTTGAGTTCGTCTTCGGATACTAGGCGATTGCGCATTTTGTAGATTTCATTAAAGGTGGTGTTGATCGCGGACTCCATGTTCATGCCCGGCTTGACGGAGCAAAAGATCTGAAAAACTCCAGAAAGCAGCGGCGTATAGTTCCATGCGGAAATTGAACTCGCCACCTGCTGGCGGTAGACCAGTTGCTTGTGCAAACGACTGGAGCTGCCGTTGCCAAGAATATTGGCGAGCAAGTCCAGCACATAGGCATCGTCTTGCCCGGCGGGGGGGGCCTGGTAGGCCACGGCAAAAGTGGGGCTTTGCACGTCTTTCACCAACTGCATACTGCGCTGTGATTTTTGCTGGGGTTCGGGATCAAACTTGTGTTCAGGCAAAGGCTGCGAGGGAATCTTTCCGTAATGCTTTTCAATCAGCGACTTGGTTGCACCCGACTTAAAATCGCCGGTGATCACCAACACCGCATTATTGGGCGCATAAAACACACGATAAAATTCCTTTAGATCTTCCATCGACGTGGCATCGAGATCTTTCATATAACCAACCACCGGCCAGCGATAGGGATGCACCCGGAATACAGTCTCAAATACTCCTTCATGCAAATAACCGAAGACGCTGTTTTCAACTCGGTAGCGCCGTTCCTCTTTGACGACTTCCCGCTCGTTTTTGATTTCGGTCGGATCAAAGTTGAGATTGCGCATCCGATCGGCTTCGATGTCGAGGATGAGATCCAAGGTTCCGCTGGGCATATTCTCGTAATAGCCGGTGTAATCAAGACTCGTCATTGCATTGTTGGTTCCACCGTTGGCTTGGATCTGCCGGTCGAATTCATTCTTGGGATACTTTGGAGTTCCTTTGAACATCAGGTGCTCAAAAAAGTGGGCCATCCCGGTGCGCCCCACCTTTTCATGAGAGGAGCCGACCCGGAACCACTGGTGAATGCTGATGAGCGGTGCCGAGTGATCTTCGTGCAAGAGGACCGTAAGACCGTTGGGCAGTTGATACTTGTCGACCTCGATGCGCATCTGATCCGCCAAACTCGTTTTAGGGGAAACTTCCGCCTGAGCTGAAACCGCAATGAGCAGCGACAAGGACAACCAACGAAACATAGCAGGCTCCTCTTTGATGAGTGAACCTGATCATTTTCGCTGGAGGCGCAAGTGGTGTCAACGAAGGGTGGATCAACTCGCCCCGACAGAATCCGCAGGCAAATGAGTTATTGCACGACGAAGTCGGAGAAGTAAACGTTGCGAACGACACCTTTGTCGAGGAACTCATTGAGCTGGGCGATGATTCGATTTTTGAGGTGCAATTTGCCCTGCACAGTTTCGACATCGGTATAGACCGTCGAGTTGAGAATCCTCACAATCGAGTCCCGGGCTTCGGCACCAAGAGAAATCACTTCTTCAAAACCCTCTTCATCGAGCATTTCAAGACTCAGTTCCATGCGAATCAATCGTCGCGGAACGCCGTCCAAGTTGGTGTTAAAGGTTTCCATGGTGTACAAAACCGGCGACTGCTGCAGGGACTTGCGAAACTCAGCCAGCTCCTTGTTGAGCTCTTCCTCGGTCGAGACTTTGGCATGGTGCCCAAGGGTCGACGCATAAACCAGGTAAGCTCCACCGGCTAAGACCAGAAGATTGATGGCAACAAAGACCAAGGTCAGAATCTTGCCTACGTCCATCTTAGGTTTTGCGGGGGCTTGTTCTTCGGCCATGGTCTATCTCCTTGAATTCTTATCGGCAACCCGACCGTGGTCTTAAGGACCTTCTGCGAGTATTGTCTTCCGACTTAGGTCGAGGTTGTTTCATTCTGAGAGATCCCGCCTCCCTCGCTGTGCCGTTCGGCCAACTTTCTTGGCGGCCCCGACCACTGCCTTGACTTTAGACTGGTCAACTTTTCTAATTGGGTTTGAACATTAACAGGTTGGGTTCATGATACGTCGCATTCTAATTTCTACGACCTTGTTGTGGGGGAGCACTCTGGCCCTCGCGACTCAACCTACTTTGATTGAAAGTGAAACGAATCTTGTTCCTGATTCTCAGGCTGAGCGCGAAGAAAAAGAAGACGCAACAAAGGGAAAACCGGATCCTCAGGCCGTCCCACCCCCAGCCAATAAAGTTCCGGCAGCCTTGTTGAACCTGGGCGAGGTCGATGCTTTTTCGCCTTATGCCTTCGTGGTCGACAAAGCCACTCGAACTCTGACGGTCTGGAAGTACGACAGCACCATTCCAACTTTGGTCGCTTCTTACCCGAGCGATTTGGGCCGCGAACCCGGTGACAAAACTTCTTCGGGAGATCGCAAAACCCCCGAAGGTATTTATTTTTTCCAGACCCGCATCGAAGGCGCACAACTTGATTTCAATGAGTATGGTTCGCGCGCTTTTACCATGAACTACCCCAACTATTTTGATTCTGTCGGTAACAAGACCGGCAGCGGAATTTGGCTTCACTCGATTCCAGAAACCAAATCTCTGCTTCGCGGCTCCCGGGGCTGCGTAGTGGTTCGCAACGAAGTGATTCAAAAAATCAGTGACTATGTGATGCTCAAAAAAACTCCGATCATCATCCTCCCCTCGGTGACCTATCTCACGGCCGAGGAGTTTACCGCGCAAAAGACCGCGCTACTGGCTTGGGTCGAGGGCTGGCGCAAGAGCTGGGAAGCCAAAGATGTGAATAGCTACCTCACCTACTATGGCGACTCCTTTCGTGCGCTCGGCATGGATCGCGATCAATGGCGTAGGTACAAAGAAGGCCTCAATGCCAAGTACAAATCCATCGCGGTCAAAATTTCCAATCCCATGATCTTGGCTCAGCCCGACCGCGCCATTGTGCGCTTCATTCAAGCCTACCGCTCCGACAAAAAAGAAGACGTGGGTGAAAAGATTCTTTATCTCACCAAAGACTCCACCGGCCAATTTCGTATTCTTGGCGAAGAATGGGAAGAAGTCCCCAAAGACAACCTCGCCGCCGCCAAGCTAATGAACTCTAAAGATACCAATCTTTGAACCGCCTGTCGGCCCGTGCCCATTGGCCTGACTGCCTGACGGCCCGTGACCCTAGGCCCGACTGCCTGACGGGCCGTGACCCTCGGCCCGACTGCCTGACGGCCCGTGACCCTCGACCCGCCTGCCTGATGGCCCGTGACCCTCGGCCTGACTGCCTGACGGCCCGTGATCCTCTGCCCGACTGCCTGATGGCCCGTGATCCTCGGCCTGACTGCCTGAAGGCCCGCCGCCTTTACCCCAAATGAATCCCCTTATGGTGTCCCGAACAA
>JADZEO010000165.1 GCA_020850475.1 Bdellovibrionales bacterium
AAATCCAAAGTTGTTGGCGGCCTTCGGAAAATCCAGAAGTCACCGGAAATGGTCAAATCCTTTTTTCAACATGAAAAAACAAAATACGCTGCTTGATCATATTAAATTACTTTCGGCCGGGTTAATAGTTGGCCGAGGCGAAATTACTCACTCGCTGCCCGTTCACACACACCCAACGCCCGTCGACTTCACTGGTGATGGTATTTTTCAGGTGAAAGGCCTCAAAGAGGCGAGCGTAATTTTTAATCCGCTTCACCTCGTCAGTTGCCATCAACTCGTTAACTGTCTGACTCAGTCGAGTCTTTTTCTGAGAACGCTCGAGCAACACTCGATTGAGCTGGGTGGTTTTTTCTTGTGTTTGATCCATGCGGGCGATAGGTTATCACAAGTTGTGTGAAATCATCAAAACGGTCCCGCCGCTTTGGTTGTTGCGTCATTGTTATTTGAGCGGATGCTTAACTCTATCTTTACTCCGGCAATTCAATGTCTACGACAAATTGAATGCGTCGAGAATGTGAGCTCAGCACGCGAATCGGCCCGATGCGCAGGTCCCGCCGTGAGGTACTCCCTCGAATCAGCGACTCGGGCGATTGATCCCAAGCACTTCCCATAATGCGCAAAACATTTGGCCGACCACTTTCCAAGAACACCAAGTGAGATTTATTCGAAACGTTGTAAGGGCTTATCAGGAGGCCATTGTCAGCCAAATATTGTCCGAAGGAATCCCACAATTCAGAAAATCTTGAGCTGCGTGCTTCGGTTAAGATTCCTCTCTCATCTGCGCCAGCCCTAAACTCTTCACGAATTCGTGATATTATAGCGATCGAGGGGTCGCCATAACCACCGTAGATCATCGCGATCAAGTAAGCTCTTACGAGCTGTTCCCGATACATCCTCTCAAACGACGCTTGGGCTTCAACCCGACGGAAAGTGTAGTGTACAATCGCCTCAGACCCTTGGCCAATGACACCTTCAAAACGAACAAATCCGTTCCTACTTGGCAATTCGACAAATTGGCCTTTTGGCGTTACGGTCGGCAGCCCGTAATCGAGATTGGACTTATTGCCAGCCGCACCCCAATGGCGAATCCCGAGAGCCTGGCCACTCGCCGAAAATTCGTTGACCTGGAAGGTTTGCCCGTCTGGCTTAAGACCCATCAGTTCGATCGTTTCAGTCGTGCTCAGGGTCGGGACTTTTCCCAGCTCCGCAGCGACCACCAAGTGATTACGATTGAGGGCAAAGTAGGCACGAGAACCTGCGATGTCGTCGAGCAAGTCATTGACCGCGCCGGTATTGAGAAAACGCTGGATCGAAGCGGAAATCAAATTCACTCGAGAGCGAAGTCCCCTCACCTCGAATCCCATCTGCTCGGCGATCTTGTAAGGGTCAAAGTCAATGGGTCGGCCTAACCAACTACTGGCCCAGCGGGCAAGCCGCGAAGGTTCCGCCTGAACGTTCTCCCGCCGATACTCAGCCATCCTATCGAGAAGCTCATTGGCCCGCGCTCGAATCTCCGTGGTGATACGCTGGCGAGCCTGATGCATGGCAACCCGCACTTGGGAGATACCATCACCTGGATATATTCCTGGTTGCGGCAGCTGCAAGTTCGAGTATTCCAGCCGGTCAAAGAAGTCCTCATAAAGAGCCAGCTCAGCCAAACGATGGCGAATCAGCTCGATTCGCAGAAACGCCAGTTCGCGAGCTTTGATGGCATGCTCATTTAAAGTCCGAGGAGTTACAGCCAAATCCCACTCAAGTTTTTCGATGCGAGACTGGATTCGAGTTGAACTTCCCAACATCGCAAGTCTTGCGCGTGTTTCCGTCAGCTTCTTTGTGACTTCGGCGGGACGCTCATAGCGCTTGTCTTCCCAACGGGCATCCTTATGCGACTTGCCCACCTGCTCAGCTTCGGTTAAGCTCTTTTCTAGCTCGGAGAGTTTGCCAGCCTCGGCCGTTTGCGCATTGGATTGGGCACAGGTCATGGCTTGCGCCTGATTGACTAGGGACACCAGTGCCAAAATTGAGGCACCCATTGTGAAAAAATTTGACATGTCGAACTCCGACCAAGAAATTATGAGAACTGAGAACCACTTTTGTTACGTTGGGCTCCTAAGAGCGAGAGACGTGCCAAGTTAAGATCTCCAACTGAGGGTTTGCGAGTCCACCGGTGAGGTTTCCTATCTGCGCGACATTCCTACTGAAAACCACTGATTCGACGATCCGGACCGAGCTGCGATTGGACCCGAATGCCGATCTACCAGATTTTAATGGCCGCTTTGTGCCCTATACTGCGGCACCGGCGGTTGTTGCTCAGGGCAGTGGACAGGTGCTTAAGCTCATGAACTTCAGCTTGGTCCCGTCGTGGTCAAAAACGCCCAAGGTGAAATTTGCCACTCACAATGCTCGCCTTGATACTATTCTCGAGAAGCCGACGTGGCGCGGGCCCTTTGTAAAAAAACATGCCCTCGTGCCGATGACTGACTTTGTTGAATCGATCACCACCATCGGGAAAACTTTCGCCGGAAATATGGTGCGCATCCACGAGTTGAATTCTTCACTTATGGTTGCCGCCGCCATTTATGACGAGTGGATGAACCCCGAAACAGGCGAACTGCTCGAGTCGTTTGCCATTCTCACCGATGAGCCACCGGACTTTATTCGCGAACTGGGGCACGACCGCTGCCCCGTGTTTATTCGCCCCGAATTTTATAGCGAGTGGCTGCACGTCAAGGGCGATGGTCCTGCAAATCTCGCGCTTCTCGCCAAGGCCCGTCGGCCCTTAGATTTTGCTGTTGTGGTCGATCGCCCCCTCAAACCCGGCTGGGAAAAGCGCGCCAAGTAATCACACCGCAGATTCACCGCCATCTATCACCGCCATCTATCACCGCCATCTATCACCGCCATCTATCACCGCGGATCTGCCGCCACCTATCAACGCGGATCTGCTTCCACCTATCAACGCGGATTTGCTTCCATCCATCACCGCCGATGTGCTTCCACCTATCACCGCGGATCTGCGTCCACCTATCACTGCGGATTTGCCTCCGCCTATCACTGCGGATCTGCCGCCACTGACCACCCCAAATGAACCCCTCGATGGTGCCCCAAACAAAGCAAAGTGAGATTCTCCAGTCGATCATCCCCACCCAAGTGAAGTGGCTTGACGTGATGAACCTCCAAGAATTTGTTCTCAGAACAGCGCTCCCCTTGATTATTAATGTGGCTACATCTCGCACCGAATTTTAAAAACACCCGGTGCTTGGTCGCCGCAGCGAGTGGGCGTCGCTTGTTGGCCTGTACAGGTACGCTTGTCTGTTCACCGCCGCCTGATTGTTTACGGGCGGTTGATTTTCTACTTACACTTGATTCCCTACTTGCGGTTACTGGCTTACTTGCGGTCATTTTGTTGCGTGCGGTTTTTTCGTTACTTGCGTTTGACGCACCCATTTCGGCAGCAGGTCTTAAGACTTGTTCATCGTTTAATTTGCCACGCAGCAGTTGGCGCTTCGCCCGCTCACTGGGGTCGTGCTTTGATAAATAGACATCGACCATCGCTTCCAGTGTCTCCTCAAGAGTGGCCCCCCGTCGCACCCGCTGACTCAAGAGTCCCTGCGCGCGACGAATTTTAATCATGAGTCTTTCCGAGATTCCAACTTCCAGCTGCACCCGCGCCGGCGCGACCGACCGAGACACTTCGGAGGTTTGCACCACCACTTTCTCGGCAATTTCGATTTGTGCGGGCACATAACTCATCCGCCCGCGGCCCGATTCGCGGGGATTGGCCAAAGAGACTTCGCGTTCCAGTTTTTGTTGACTCGAATTTTTTGCCAGCTCAATCCACGCCGCGGAATTTTCGCGAGTGATAACCCCGGTGATTTTTTTGGCCTTACTTACTGACAAAGCGCCGTCGGCGATTTCTT
>JADZEO010000166.1 GCA_020850475.1 Bdellovibrionales bacterium
AAATCCAAAGTTGTTGGCGGCCTTCGGAAAATCCAGAAGTCACCGGAAATGGTCAAATCCTTTTTTCAACATGAAAAAACAAAATACGCTGCTTGATCATATTAAATTACTTTCGGCCGGGTTAATACTTGGGGCTCTCTTGCCTTAGAACTTGAAGGTGGCGCCGATCGACCACTGGGAGACTTGCTCATCAAAAACCAGCACCTCAACACCCCAGGGATTTTCCAGTTTTTGGCTATGACTATAACCCAGAGAAAAGCTCCACCTTTTTGAGGGCTCAAAATCCAGCGAAGCGCCCCAGTCATAAAAGTGCGTCGGGGGGTTGATTAAGCCCAAGGTACTTTCGGAGTTCTGATAATCAACCTTTTCATAGAAGACCTGTTGAACTGAACCATAGGCCCCAGTGCTCCATCTTTCACTCAACTGGTAGCTGGCCGAGGCCTTGGCCTTGAGTGAACTCTGGGTCAACGGGCGGCCGCCCCCACTTCCTTCATAGGTGGGGGTCGTGGTAAAACGATTCACGTGATATCGACCACTCGGCGCGAGGCCCAAGGTGAACTTGTCGTTCCACCAACTGCGGCTGAGCTTGATTCCCGCACTCAAGCGGGTCATTTCATCCACCCGTTGAGATTGTTCAGAGAGTGGCAAGGTTGCCCCCAAACTTCCTTTTACCGCAATGCCCGCAAACCAATCTTTGCTGAGAGTTCCACTGACCCCGAGAGCAGCATCGTTGACTTGCCACTCAGACTCACCGGGCGTTTTGAGGTAGAGCTTGGTAACGGAGTGACCGAAGGTCACGGTTTGTCCGCCGGGCGTTTTATAATCAGCGGAGACCGACAGTTCCGAAGTGGGTTCTGAAGACTCATAAAAGCCAGCGAAATGTTCGGCACCAAGACTCACCGACCAGGGATTCTCGGGTTTAGCACTCGCCGGTTTGCTGCTTGGCCTCTTGGTACTCACGGAGGAGTTCGAGCCGCTGGGGGCGATCGGTATTCCACTCCCCGGAAAGGGCAACGCCACCAACCGGCGACGCGAGTTGGGATTTTTCCCCTCAATCGATGCTCGCGAGGGCTGACTGGCCAAGTGATTGGGGCCGGCGTGGCTCGTTTCCGCAAACACCACTCCCAAGCCTACAGCCAAAAAGGCCAGCCAGCGCCAGAGGATTGATTCTGGCAGGGGGCCCATAGCTTGAATGGTTCGCGGAAACAGTCGACGCATTATTAAAAATCCTCAGTTATTGACACTGATCCGGAGCCACGGCGCGAGTGAGCAAGTTGTACAATACAAACAACTCGCGCACGTCCGCTTTGCCGGTGGCCAAGCTGTCACCAAAGCGTTTGTCGCCGCTTTCCATGCCCGCAATGACGGCAAAGGCATAGCGGTTCTTTTCTTCACCAGCGACATAGTAATCACCGCCGATTTCCACCACGCCGATCCGGCTCGTCGAATCGCGGAAATAGCGATCTGTTACCTTATCGCCAAGACGTGAGAGAGGAAAAACCTCAACCACCAACTTGTCGGTGACTTGGCTCGTAGGACTTTGAAAGTTCTCAGGGTCAATTCCAAAGCGTGCCTTCAGAGTCTCGGGCTTGTAGCAGGCAAAACGTATGCGATCAATGTACTCCGGATTGTCCAAGTTAACGGAGTTGTAAGCATTGAGGGCGTACAGCACCCGCGCCCAACCTATGAACCAAGGCTCCATGTCGTAGCGAACCGTCAAGTTGTTTTCAAAAATCTTTTCCATCATGTTGCGATCGCGAACGACACCAATAGCACTTAAATACGAGGCGTAAGGTGCAAATGAGTTCGGGTTGTACATAAAAGTCTCGTCGCCCAACAAGAACAGGGTCGCAAAGATCTTGTCCCAAATAATGCCCAGGGCTTTGACCTCGCCGGACCACTCTTCGTACTTGGTTTTCCAATCCCGGTCAGCGGCGCTCTGCTGAATGACCGAATCATAAAACGCCATACTTAAGCGGATGGCTTGCTTAAGGTCCTCGCCAATTTCGACGCCAATAGTGGCAATCTCTTCATCTCGGTAGGCCGCTGACTGATTGTCAGTCGAGCGCAAGCGACTCAACTTCTCGCGAATGTTGCCACCGGTGAAAGCGGTCTGCCACATCATGAGAGTCTTCTTCATTTGAAACATCGTCTCAAACATCGAGGCCGCATAGTTGCTGGTGTTCCAATAGGCGCGACTATTGCGATAGTTCATCAGCCAATAGCGGTCTTCGTAATCCTCGATGAGGCTCTTGGTCACTTCAGAAGGTGTTGAGCCGGTATCGAAGGCATTGCAGAGCGCATTCAACACTCGGTGCTCATCAGTGCAATAGAGATAATTGGTGTTATTCACCTTCGACAGATCGACGGCACCATTGGTTGCTGAAAAAACCAGGGCGGCTTCATCATAAGCTTCCCAGTTGTGATCGGCATGAAGCTCGTCACGCAAGGTCAAGTAGTCCATTACTGAGCTACTGGTTGCAACGTGCTTGCCTGCCTGTCCATCGGTCCGCTTGGTCCGAAAGTTTTTGCGGTCGGCCGAGCCGTAAAAGTTATGCCGCAGTCCTAAGGTGTGCCCGAATTCATGGATAAAGACTCGATACATGATGGTCTTTAGAACTTCCTCATCCGACTTGCCATCCATCAATTGTTTTGAAGCACCGGCGAGCGCTGACTCGACCGAATACACGGTTGAGTCACGTTCCTGCATCCCTGGCTTGGCAATGCGCCGCAAGCCCTGCTGGACCACATCCTTTAATTGGCCCAACATTTCAGGACCCACGCCCGACCAACGCGGCCCCATGGATCGAGACACCAAGTCTTGGACTCGGTGAAGGTTATTGAACTTATATAAGCTCGTGGTCAGATCGACGGTGGACGAGGCCTCACTCGAAGGAGCCAAGCCTGGAAAGGGCGCCTGGGTATACTGCGCCCAACCTGGATAACCGTAAGTGAATTTTTTGAGCAAGTAATCGTAGGCTTGTCCAGTGCGAGTACTGGGAGCCAGTTTGGCCGAAGTCGCCGTCCACTGACGGGGATCTCGCTCATTGAGGCGTTCTTTGAGTTTGTTAAAAATGCTGGAGTTTTCATAGCGAGACTTCTCGCGCTCCAGGCGTTCTCGCAACACTCTTAGGTACCACTTCACCCCACCCGTCCAGATAATGATGTTACCGGCCATGATCTCGCCAGTAAGAGGATTGGCATCAGAGGGACCGTAACCAAAGGGTGCCGCATCGTCGAGTGGCTCGACGATTTTGATAAAGCTATAGCGTCCGTCACCAAATTTCTTTGTGCCGTCATTGTCTAAGACCTGGAAACAGAGCCCACTGGTGCACGAGTGATTCTGCGGGTTGTAGTTATTGAGCTTCTGCTTGCTGTAGAGAGCGTTGGTCTTATTGATAACATCGCGGAACAAGGGTTTGTAGGTTTCCGGAAAGCCCTGATCAAAGTAGTAAGTGTGGGTCGTTTTTGAGTCCCAACGGTTCATTAGAAAGGTATTCTTATAGCGACCATCTTGATCTAAACTTTCTTTGACCGTCGTAAAATATCCATATTTGGATTTGAGCGGATCATCCTCGCCAGTAAAGACATAGGGCTGAAAGCCCGGCGTGCTCTTGAGGCGGACAAATGAGTATTTGTATTGGATCGAGAAGGTAAAATCACTGCGGTGATGACGGCGTGTGCTCGAGTTACAAAGGGAATTTTGCTGGTAATCAACGCCCACCACGAACGTGATGTAGTCTTCGGTGAGTTCACGCGTTCCCTCAACCAAGTAGGCTGCTTTCTTTTGCCAGCAACGATACGTGGTCGCCCAATCCAGTGAATAAGGAAAGGTGGCGGCTTCCGAGATGTTGGCTTCCGCCCAATTCACCGTAAAGAAGTTTTTGCGCTGCCAATTAATATAAGGATCTTCTTGCTCTTGGTTGGTTACCTTGCCGTCGACCTCGGTGAGGCGCTTGTCAGAGTGAGTGATGTCCCACTCATTGATCAGCTCAGGGAGAGCGTTGGTTTTTCCCTTATAAGGCAGAAGGCCATTAAAAAACTTGAGCTTGTCACGGGTAAATTCAAAGTAACCCACTTTGGTATCACTCTGAAAACCCACAAATGAAAAGCCGGAGTTGGGGCTGGTGTTAACCACCGTTACCTTAGCGGCCCAAAAGGAACCTTCTCCTTGCGCTTGTGCCGCCGGCCGCGCGGCCGTGAAGAAGCGTTTTTCCATCCGGTCGCCTTCGGGATCCGGCAAGCGCATGATGGGCCGATCTTTGGCGCAACCAACGAGTGTTCCCAAGACTATAAATAGAGTAACAAATTGACGTTGAATCATTGGCCACCTCCCCGCTGCAAACGCTCGCGGGCCTGGGGATCGGGTTTCTTATAAATCACCGCTCCGCTGAGTTCCCGATCGGAAAAATTGATCATCGTTCGCTGATCGGGAAAGAATATCTTCGAACTACGTCCTTGGGCCGTTTGGTCCACCGGAGATTCCATTAAGCACGCGGGCCTGTCGCCACCACCGGCCGATTTCACTGCGGCTTCTGCCCGACGGATGGCAACTGGGATACTTTCTTTAACTGATCCCGTTGAAGCCGAACCCAGGACATCCAGGTCATAGGCGCCGATGGGCAACTCAAAATCCTCAATTTCGCAAAGTCCTTTGATTGACTTATAGAGATCATCCGACGCAATCACCGTGATCTCATAGGCCTCATAAGACTGACCGTCGAGTTGGGTTGCTCCCAGTGCTTGAGCCCCGAGACTGGCGACCGTTCCCACTGACACCAAGTAAATCGGTTGGTAGAAAGTCTTGGTCTCGTTTCCTTCACGATACATCACCGGCTGTTCTCCGTTGGGATTGTAGCCGACGCGCAACTCCATCCAGCCTTTCTGGGGATGCTGATAGCGCAGCGTTGCGGTTCGCCGATCCTCATCTTTGTCCTTAAGATAGAAAATTCGGCCCAGCTCAAGGCCCGCCAGACGTTTGCTCCCTGCGACCCACGGCTCAAGGCCTTCTTCAAAGGCCGTGCGCTCAAAATCGCTGTCAAACATCCCGTATCCGACAGAAACTAGGCCTGAGTCCTCGCTGATCGAGAATGATAACCCGATGCCTTGACGGGTTTTCTGATTGTAACGAATGACCTCGCCTGAAAAGGTCCGGCCTTGGCTGTTTTGGTGTAAACCTTCCAGTGAGCTCACCACGACTTCGTCGGGTCCGATCACTTTGCGCATTTCAGATTCAGTGAGTTGGATCAAGCCCCGAAGAAAAGTAATTTGCTTGGCTGCTTGATTGGGAAAGACCTTGCGCTCTTCGCCAAAGATGATGGTCTCAGGTCCGCTCTCGGCTTGTTCTGCCAATTCGACTTTGACGTCGTTACCCGATTGGCGAATGACCAATTTCTTATTATTCATTCGAAATTGACCTCTGAACTCTTCATCAAAGGCCACCGCCACCACTTGGTCGTCGGCCTCAGGGCGACGATCGTCTTTGCCAAACTTGTCACGCAAAATACTCAGGCCCAGGCCCCGTAAGGACTTGCCGAAATTTCGGGTGCTCACGGAATACCTTTGGTCATCTTCCAGACCCGATTTGCGCACCACTTCACCCCAGGTTTCGCCGAGAGCGACTCGATCGGTCACTTGTTCTTTGTCGTCAAGAATTTGAATTTCACCCTTCAAAAGTTCGACTCGGCCTTCAAGTCCCGCGGGCTCTGAGCTGGCGATAATCAACACGCCACCTAAGACTCGGCGACTGTTATTGCCAAAGGCTAAAACCACGCCAGGCATTTCAAAGCTAAAGCTAGAACCTTCGGGCGACCACTTAATAAAGCAGGTCTCATCGGCCAGACAATGCACGTCTTCACCAACATTTTTGACCTGTCGATAAATTGCTTCAATAAAGGCTTGGGCCTTAGGATCTTGGGGGACGGGACCCGTAGAAAAAAACGCACTCAATTCCTGGCCGATTTTGACGGTTCCATAGGGAGCCGGCAAAGCCAAATTCCCCAAGTAACCGTTGGTCACCAAGATCGCGGTAGGCAAACGAGGTTTATCGTTTCGCCAGAAAATGCAAACACCCTCGCGGTAGTAAGTGCAGCCATTGGAAACCAATCGCCCTTTGCTGAGTTTGAATTCGGAGTCTTCGTAGGTCGTAGTTAAACTAATCCCGGCTGCACCTTCACCGAGCTTGATCGGCTTAAGGCTGTTTTCGCGAACCCGACGATCAATCTCTTCTTGTGTTTCTTCGCCCCGTTCTCCCCGAGCAAGTCCAGCCGCAGGTTGGGTGGGAGGGGGGAGAACTTTTTCGCCACCCAAGGTGCTCGGATCCGTGGATGCCGGGGGGGCAACCGGGTTTCGATATTGGCGAGGTGCTTTTGAACAAGCGATGCTCACTGCAACGACGGTGAGGACAAAGATTGTCATGGCGTGGCGATTCATAATTATCCTTTGGCTGGCAGATCCGTTGAACTCGACTTGAGAACCCCAGAGGATTCGTCATCACTTTTCGCCAGTCATGATTTCAAACAATGTGCCAGGTGATTTTCCTCGCGAAACAATTAAGTTATTGTTTTTACTGTTATTTTTTTACGCCCTCCCAAG
>JADZEO010000167.1 GCA_020850475.1 Bdellovibrionales bacterium
GGAAGACCAAGAAAGATCTTGAACTACTACACCCCAGCTGAAATATTGACCAGCAAACCCGGAAAGAAGCCGAGAATAAAAACCTTCCTGTTCAGTTAATTTGTCGCAGTTAGTGTGAAAATTCGGGTCCCAATTTTGGTAGCGAAGTCAATTATTGTAGGATGACGGGAGATCAAAAATTCAAGATCCTATTGACGAAGATTCGAAGGTTGGGATCTGAGGCAAAAACCAAAACGGCGATTCACAAGGTTACTGACTTGGAGGAATTCGTGGTTTGGTTTGGCTTAGTTTGGCTTGGCTTTGCTTGGCTTGGCTTGGCTTGGCTTAGTTTGGTTTGGTTTGGTTTGATTTGGTTGGTTTGGTGAGGTGTTCTGGCTCCCTCGCCCAAAATGGAGCTCACTCAATCAAGTTCACGCAATTTTTTCGCAAGCTTCAGGCGATTGAACAACGCTCCAGGATGGCGACATATGCTTTGGTTTCAATCTCCGAGGCGAAGCGGTTTCATTCTCCGAAGCAAGGTGGCTCCAGTTTCCCCGGAGCAAGGCAATTTAATCTCCGGGGAATTTCGGCGTCAGTTGACCAGCCAGTACACGGTCAGTTGACCAGCCAGTACACGGTCAATTGACCAGCCAGTACACGCTCAATTGACCAACCAGTACACGGTCAATTGACCGGCCAGTACCCCTTCAATTAACCGGCCAGTGCGACAGGTCCCCAGCTTTACTCAAGCCTAGGCTATCGCCCCAAAATCTGGGCGAGCGCTTCGGGGGATAGCTGTTGAAGTGAAGTGGTTTGGGTGGTCAGGGCTTTGGCGCGCTGGCCATCCTCGATGATTTTGAGAACCATTTGGGCCAGGGCCTCGTTCACTTCGCTGGTGATCTCGGGCAGCTCTTCTTTGAAGGCATCTTTGGTGATCTTGCCGAGGATTTTGCTAAAGACATTGGCGACTATGCCACGATTAAAGTCTTTAAAAAAGCCTTGGGCCACGTCCTTCGCGCTCCAGAACAAACGATCGCAGTAGGCATTGCCACTACTCAATTCCTTACATTGAAAGCCAATCAGTTCGAGTGACTTGGCTTCGTCTTTAGGGACTTCCTTGAAGATGCGGTAACTGAGCAGGCTGTGCTTAGGATTGTACTTGAGATTAAAGGTCGGGTTGGCGGCAAACACTTGACGAGCACTTCCGCTCACCGCTTCTCGCACCAGCGTGAGCCCCAATTGGTGAAAGCCGACTTCGACCTGGAAGGTTCTCACAAAATCAGTGATCTTTTTGACCACCTTCCAATCGCCAAAAGTGGAACTTTCGAGCTCACGCAACCGCAAAAATCCCGCCATGCGGAGACTCTCGTTGGGAAGCTTGTAGCTAAGGCCCGTGACTGTGTCGCCCTCGGAGGTGGCTTGATGGCCAAAACTCAGCACGATGTCCATTTCGTTGGGCCGAGCATTAAAATCTTTTTGCGTCTCGATCTGCAGCAGACTCAAGTTGTCGCGCTGAGAGCGTCCGGCGCCGTCGTAAAGGACTTGCGTCACCGTGGCAAATTCCGTTTCCAGCGGCTTCTTTAAAGCCTGGGCAATGGGAGTGATTTCCCAACTGCGCGGATCTTTGGCGGGTGTTTTGAGTTCACCGGGAGCAGCCATCAATAACAGATAGCGGGCCTTGCTGGCATTCTTGCCCTTGGGCTCGACGTGCAAGGTGCCCACAAAACCCATCGGCCAAAACAAGGCGTTTTGGGCAGCGACTTTTTCGGCGACGTTGGCATTGCCGAGTTCGGCCCGCTCTTTCAAGTTCCAATAGCGAAACGCCAGACCTTGATTAAATTCCTTGCGGAAAATGGTAGAAGGAAATTGCGCATTCCCCAAGTTCATCGTGACAGCACCTGCGGGCATCTGGCGGACGGCAAATTGGGCGAGAGGGCCTAAGTCCACCAAACCCAAAGATACGCCTGGACCGAGAAAGCTCAAATTTGGTTCCGGTTGTTGAGTGACAAATTCACTCTTTAAGCTTCCGCCGACAACCACCATGGAAGCAGCGTCGCTGCCTTTCATGGTCGATTGCAGACGCTGAACGCCCGAAGTAAAATACAAATCAAACAACGACAAAGTGCGCAGCAACTGACTGAAGTAACCCTCAGGCTGTGGATTCTTCGCTAACAAGGACCGATTCCCCATCCCGTTGAGCGCCTTGTTTGACCAAATTCCGTAGGCGGCCGAGGAAGAAAATAAATTCGTCAGTACCCGCACCTGCTCAGGCGTGCCTTTGGTTTCGACAAAGAGGGTCTCAGTGTGAGGTCCCACGTCAAATACCGTCGCCCGCACCGGCGTTGCGACCAGACTTAATATGAAACTAACCAGGGAGATTTTAAAAATGAGTTTCATGATTAGTTTCCTCCTTTACCGAGCTGCACGTACACGGCGTAAGTTTCAAGTAACGAGCGATAGTAGGCATCGCGCGGAAAAAAATGAATATACGATTTACCCAACTTCTCTGGTGGTCGATAGACCTGAGTGAAGGAGATGTCCCAATGGGACCCGCGGGTTTCACCCAAGTCGACAAAGTTGAGTCCATTGATATCGGCCGCAGGAATTAGCTGGCGACGGGGAACTTGCCCGTCCACGGGACGGCCTAATTCCTTCTGCAACTCCGCCATCTCCTTGGGCGTGAGCGAGTGACTCAACGGACGTTGATCCAACACCATCGACTTCGTGTCGAGCCAAGCCACTTGCGTGTCGAAAAGTCCACCGGGGGCTTCTTCAAATGCCGCCAATGAAGTGCCGTGCAAAAAGATGTTATCGAGACTGAGTTTTTGCCACTCAACCCCTTGAGCGCCAAACTGGGGCACCACTTGCGGCGGCAACATGGGACCGAACTCGTCAAAATCGCCGGGAGACAAAAAGTCTTGGGCGTTGGTGAGGACTGACAAGTTGAAAACCGTCAGGCCCTTTTGCCCGAGTGAGCGGTTGTTGAGGTACTGCAGACTCCACTTGGTGCGCGCATAAGGAGTCATGTCATAGGCTCCTTTAAAAACTTCGAGCACCTGTTGGGTGTGTAAGAAGTTACGCAAACCGCCGATGGCGCTCGCGGCATCAACGCCGATCGACCCGAGCAAGCGTTTTACACTCGGACTCTCGGCGACCGTCAGGGCCCACCCCGCGGCACCGGTTAAATACGGTCCAACTTTGGCGAGCAAATCCTCGTGCGCTTGTTTGAGTTTCGCAAGAAGTTCATCACGATTGTTCACTTGCAGCGCTTCCATCAACAAATTGAGACCCGATTGGGCCGGAACCGCGCCTTGCACCACTCCGCCAATGGTAAAAATCGCGCGCGAGCGGTTGCGCATGTCTTCGTGTTCTTGCACCAGGTGGTGGGCAATGGGAGCGCCTTTGGAGTAGCCGATAAAGATCAATTTCTTATTGGCATACTCGGTCGGCAGATGACGAATCCACTGTGCCAATTGCGCCGCCACATCTGAATTCGAACCCATGGAGTTGCCCAGCTCGTAACCCATCGGGTGAACGACATCAAAGCCCAGTGGGCGCTTGTTGCGAGCGTAAAAAGTGGTGGGTTCTTCGAACTTCACCTGATCGGTGCCGGGGACTTCCTGACGGGGGCGATCCAACGGCCGACCATAGTAGGCGTTGGCCATTTTCACGAGCTCAGAATACGAATAGTCCTTCATCGTGTGACTGCCAAAGCCTGGGATAACGACCAAAATGGTGTCTTGAAGGGCCGCAAACACATCGCGGCCCAGCGGGGTCTCAAAATAGTTCAAGCCGGACTGGTAATCTTTGGCTGCCCGCTCGGTCTGCGCCAACTCGGCAATTCCCCGAACCAAGGGGCCCGCCGCAGAACGCTCGAGATCCAAGCTGCCAACTCCCGCGAGGTGAGAGGCGCGAAAGAGTGGCTCCCTTTGAGCCAGCAGTGCTTCACGACGCTGATTGGCTTCAAACGAAGTCGGAGCCGAAGTGACTTGTTGATAAATAGAGAAGAAATCCTGATCTGAATAATAGGTCGACTTTTCAAATCGCGCTGCGACCTCGCGATCGCTCGCGCCTTGCGCCTTGAGCTGGGCCTTTAAGTTCCAAGTAAAGACCTGTTGAAAGAGTTTTTTCCACTTCACTTGGGCGCGGGCGGTTTCTTGGGGCGAGATCTGATCGGACCAAGCCGAACCGACACCAGTGAAGGCCAAATAAAGAGCGAACAAACAGCGGAGGGATTTCGACATTTCGAACCTCTAGGCCAAGGGGCAGGGGGGTTAGTAAACTTTGGGTCAGGTATCGACTAAGCAAATGGCGTTCCCGCTCAGGCGGATGAGTGCCTCTCCCGCGGACCAAAATAACGCTGAAATTTCAGTTAATTAGAATTTGCCAGCCCGAGCTCGGGGAGCACTCGCGTTCGCGAGGATGAAGATCCTTCAGATGAGCATAAAAAAAAACCCTGGGGCTTGTGGGAGACCCCAGGGCGGGCTTAAGAGTAGTAACTTCTGTGGGCACTACTCCGTAAACCTTCCGAACTTTTGATTTCAAACCAAAGAAATTCTGAAAGTTCCTGGTTCCAGAGGGTCCGCGAGCGGACCCTCTAGTTCCATTGTTGAATCAAATGTTAATATCAGATGAGCTTGAGTGCTGCGGCTCCGTTTTGGTTGGCGCTCGCCAAGACCGAAACCGAAGCATTTTGCAACACTTGCGCCGAAGCCAGCTCGGCACTTTCATAGGCCACGTCGGCATCTCGGATGCGCGATTTGGCGGCAGAAAGGTTTTCATTTTGAATATCCAAGTTACTCACCGTGGCTTGGAGTCGGCTTTGAACCGCACCAAAGTCCGCACGTAAGTTACCTAGTTTAACGATCGCCTCATCGACCGCTTCAAGAGTCGAACGGGCCGAGTCTTTGTCTTCAACCGACACACCGTCAATACCAAGAGTGCTGGCGGTGGCATCGGCTGCGATTTTGTAACGAATGACGTTTTCTTCACCAGAGAAGGGACCAACATGGTACTCCAACTCTTCGCCGGTTCCATCGAGGAGCGTCTTGTTACCGAATCGAGTCGACTTGGCGATACGATCGGCTTCGTCCTTTAATTGGCTGGCCTCTTGATTGAGGAAGCCCCTCTCCACTTCACTCACAGTATCGGAAGCGGCTTGCACACCCAATTCGCGCAAGCGAATCAAGATGTTATTGATTTCGTTGAGTCCGCCCTCAGACACTTGGATCAATGATCCAGCGTTGTAGGCGTTGTTGCGGGCCATGCGAATACCCTGTAACTGCCCGCGAATATTTTCGGAGATGGCCAAACCGGCAGCATCATCAGATGCGGTGACGATTCGACTACCAGAAGCCAGAGCCTGCTGTGCATGCTCCATTCGGTGTTGCTGCTTGGTCAATTGCCGTTGTGCTGCAATCGACGCCACGTTTGTATGAATCCTTAAGCCCATTGTGTACCTCCCAACAAGTCTTGGTTCCTTCCAAGATGGACCTTCGCTTGCACACAGACTTCCTGGGTTTGAGAAGTCCCCTGGCCCCACGGCCAGACATGCAAGAGCGGCAATCATTGCCTGGGTTAATAAATTTTTGTCTCTTGTTGGAGGTGCTCAAAGTTGAAAGGGGTGACTATCCCTTTCACCTTTGAGTCCTTAAGGAGGTTTCGCTTTCAGTGACCGCCGAAATAGAAACCACGCCAAGGGTGCTCCAACGTGTTCACGAAACTTCTCGGCTTTGGTCTAGGAAGCTTTAGCCTTTGGTCTAGGTTTTATAAGACGCTATGCATCTTGTACTTGAAACCACTCATGGTCCCCTGCAAAAAAAATTTTGCGTTACTCCCTAAAAGTTGCCAATACTGCGGCGCAGCAATGGGTTGTAGGTGTTTTATTGGGGGAAAATAGGGCCCTGAAGCGGGCTCCCCAGTCCGAGGCAGAGGCAATGTCAGAGTCCGCGTCAGTGTCAGAGTCAGTGTCAGAGTCAGTGTCAGAGGCAGTGTCAGAGTCAGCGCGGGCTTGAGACCAATTTTGTAGCGTTAGTGTTGGGGTTGGCGTTGGTGCTGCCGTTGATCCTGCCGTTGATCCTGCCGTTGGTGCTGCCGTTGGTGCCGATGCTGGTGCTGGTGCTGCCGTTGCTGGTGTTGGCGCCTGCATTAGTCACCCACTCCCCACCTAGGAATCCAAATGAACCCCCCGATGGTGCCCCGAACAAAGCAAAGTGAGATTCTCCAGTCGATCATCTCCACCCAAGTGAAGTGGCTTGAGGTGGTGAACCTCCAGGAATTTGTTCTCAGAACAGCGCTCACCCTGATTGTTAATGTAGCCACACCTCGCACCGAATTTTAAAAACACCCGGTGCTTGGTCGCCGCAGCGAGTGGGCGTCGCTTGCTTGCATGTACAGGTACGCTTGCCTGTTCACCCCCGTCTGATTGTTTACGTGCGGTTTTTTCGCTACTTGCGTTTGACGCACCCATTTCGGCAGCAGGTCTTAAGACTTGTTCATCGTTTAATTTGCCACGCAGCAGTTGGCGCTTCGCCCGCTCAGTGGGGTCGTGCTTTGACAAGTAGACATCGACCATCGCTTCTAGGGTCTCCTCAAGAGTGGCCCCCCGTCGCACCCGCTGACTCAAGAGTCCCTGCGCGCGACGAATTTTGATCATGAGTTTTTCCGAGATTCCAACTTCCAGCTGCACCCGCGCCGGCGCGACCGACCGAGACGCTTCGGAAGTTTGCACCACCACCTTCTCGGCAATTTCGATTTGTGCCGGCACATAACTCATCCGCCCGCGGCCCGATTCGCGGGGATTGGCCAAAGAGACCTCGCGTTCCAGTTTTTGTTGACTCGA
>JADZEO010000168.1 GCA_020850475.1 Bdellovibrionales bacterium
CCATTCACCGCGGTGACTTTGATTCCGTCTATTTGCTGCTGCCCGAGTCGGAGCGAGAGCAATGGGGCGCCTACAAGGTCCAAGTGGCATCGCGCCCGCCCCAAATGGTCGAAGACTCCAAAGCAGAAGATGGCTGGATTAGGTCGGCTACTTTCTCCTTAGCGTCGGTCAGAAATGAGTATGGCCGACCCATTACCAAATTGCGATTTCGTTCTGACATCGCCGGCAAACCCCAATACTGGCCACTCCCGGTGGAGGTCATCGTTCTTAAGTCCGGCCAGCCCGTCTGCAGCTTTCGCATCCGAATATTGAGGCCCG
The DNA here is from genome assembly GCA_020850475.1 of Bdellovibrionales bacterium. Taxonomy (GTDB): domain Bacteria; phylum Bdellovibrionota; class Bdellovibrionia; order Bdellovibrionales; family UBA1609; genus JADZEO01. The sequence continues at coordinate 319 of JADZEO010000168.1, forward strand.
GCATATGAAACGTGTGTTTGCCCTTGGTTTTTTCCTAGTGTCGATCACCTTACTCTTCTGGGCCGCCCAATCGTCAAGCGCTGGCAATGAACCCACGATGGTACACTCCGAGTTTTCCCGCTGTGAACCTGAAATTTTGACTTCTGACGAACCGTTTTTTGTGAGTGCCACAGACCGGGAGATGGCCGAAAAGGAGTGGGACAACTTTCGTAACTACGCCGACCACACGCGCATAATTAGATATATTCCGCGGATGACCATCGTCCGCCCACTTTCTGACGAAGAAAATATGTCTTTGCGAGATGCGACGGGGCGCCGAAATTTTCCGCCAGACAGTTATGTTCCCGTCAAGGTGATGGGCCTAAGAGATCCTCGCGCCTTCGACAATATGGCTTCTAACCGTCACCTCGCCCGCCGGGTCGATCCTTGCACCGCCCGGACCTCGCGATGTCCTAACAACCGCCGTTTGGAGTCCGTTCAAATTGGCGACGTGGGATTGATCTTTGCTCAGAGTCTTAAGCCCGCCAAAGATTTTAATTTCATCGTTACTGAAAATGCGCAGTTTCTTAATTTGCCCGAAACGGTCATGAACAGTTTGCGTGGCAAGACGGTGCGGGTCGCCACCCGAGATGGAAAGTATCGAGCCCGCATTTGTTGCAAACCCGATTCACCCGAACAATGTATTACCAATTACATCTTTCAAGTTATTGGCTCAGCCGACTCGGCCGGACGCCGAATTGTCGAGCGTGAAGTCGCCATGGCTCCTCGGCAATGCGAGTCCTTTCTGCACGCCTTAAACCCCGTGTTGCGCAGCCAAACGGATGCGATCCGATCGCTGGTGACTTACGTTCAACAGACTCAAGGTTTTCAAGGGGTGCGTGATTTGGAATTTTTTGACTCAGTTGGATTAGTCAAAGTTCCGCTCGACTATCGCCGGCGCATTGAAGCCGGTCACCTCGGCGGGAATGCGGCGATTCAAATGGGACCCGGCACTCATTCGTTTCACTACACTCCAGATGATTACCATTCAGGCGATGCCTTTAATGATCCTACCTCGGTTTGTGCCTTTGTTAATGTGATTCGGCGATGGGAGCAAATTTGCCCGGATGCCAACTGTGCAGTCGGTTGGGGAAATTGCTATCATCCACCGAGTTGGGGTGTCCATGGATCACATGGATCAAAATATTGTTTTGATCTTAGGCCGATCACGCGCGACCGCGACACCGGCGGCGTCACAGTATACCAACGCAACTACGACCGTGAGAACACCCAACGGCTCGTCGATCTGCTCACTCGCGCCGGGGGCGTGGGAATTTTTAATGATGGCAGTTACGTGAACATGTTTTTTGATGACTCCCGAGTCAACGGTGTTAGGTCCGCACCCAATGCCGATCACTCCGATCATATCCATGTGTGTTTTCCGGCGGATCGACCCGAGGTCCAAAATGCCTGTGCCCGTGGACTCCAGTAGGCCAGGGAAATAATTGGCCCGCTGCCAGTGCCTCTTCTAGTGCCGCGCCCATTTACCGGCGAAAGGCCTTAGCGCCCCAAAACTCAGCCTGGGCTCCCAACTCTTCTTCAATCCGCAGGAGCTGGTTGTATTTGGCGGTGCGCTCGCCTCGGCATAAAGAGCCGGTCTTGATTTGCTCAGTCCCCAAGGCGACGGCTAAATCGGCAATGGTGGCATCTTCGGTTTCGCCACTTCGGTGGGACATCACGGTTCGGTAGCCAGCAGACTGAGCCAGTGCCACGGCCTTCATGGTTTCTGTGAGGCTGCCAATTTGATTGACCTTCACCAGAAGCGCATTGGCGGCACCCTGCTGAATCCCCTGCTGCAGGCGTTTGGGGTTGGTGACAAACAAATCCTCGCCCACCAGTTGCAGAGATTTGCCCATCTCCTTGGTGAAGGCGATCCAACCATCCCAATCGTCTTCGGCGAAGCCGTCCTCGATGGAAACCAGCGGAAACTCCTTGGACCAACTCTTGTAAATTGAGCCCAGCTCTTGGGCGGAAATTTTGCGCCCTTCCCAGTCGTAGCGGCCGTCTTTAAAAAGTTCGGTTGACGCCACATCCAGAGCCAAAAACACGTCATGGCCGGGTTTGTAGCCCGCCTTTTCAATGGCCTGCATGATCAAGGTGAGAGCTTCTTGATTGGTCTCCAGGTGGGGTGCGAACCCACCTTCGTCGCCAACTGCAGTGGGCATGCCTTTTTCATCGATAATTTTTTTGAGTGTGTGAAAGATCTCGCTCCCGGCTCTGAGAGAATCGGCAAAATTACCACCCACCACCGGCGCGATCATAAACTCCTGCACATCAACTCCGTTGTTGGCATGAGCCCCGCCATTTACGACGTTCATCAGCGGCACGGGAAGCTTTCGGGCCTTGTCGCCGCCGAGAAACTTAAAAAGCGACAAATGTTCGCTGGCGGCTTTGGCTTTAGCAAAGGCGAGTGAAACCCCCAACAAAGCGTTGGCGCCGAGCTTCGATTTATTTTCGGAGCCGTCAAGCTCGAGCAGTCGAGCATCAAAATCGGTAATGGTTGAAAAATCTTTGCCGACCAGGGCTGGGGCAAAAACTTGATTGACGTTATCCACCGCCTTGCGCACACCTTTGCCTAAGAAACGCTTGGGATCTTTGTCACGCAACTCATGGGCCTCATGGGCACCGGTGGAGGCTCCGGAAGGAACCCCGACTCGCCCGTGAAATCCTGTCCCCAAAATCACATCGACCTCGACCGTGGGATTGCCGCGACTGTCGAGAATTTCACGTCCATGTATGCGGGTGATCTTTGCCATGAGGTTCTCCTTGATGAGTCGATTTACAAATTGAGTTGCTGATCGATGGGACGACGTCGGTCGGAGCCGACGGTGGAATTGGATTTTCGCTCTTGTTCGACCGGCAAGGCGCCGGAACGCATTTGCCGCTGGAGGCTCTCAAGGCCATCCACAATATTGCCGGCGAGCTGAGGAAAGGCCGAGCGCAAGTAGTCCCAATCGACCCGCTTCATGGCCTCAGCGACTTGTTGATCTTTGCGACCTTGAGCGATCAACAAGGTGATCAGCTGTTGGGCCCGGACCATATAGTCTTCGAAGCGTCTCACCTGGGCCTTTAACAAATCAAGCCGCTCGTCAAAATGCCAAGCCTGTCCGAAATTACGTATGGACTCGGAGATTTCTCCGCCATTAAAGGCCGCTTGAACCAATTGAGTTTTGAGGCTCTCGAGCTCGTGATCTTTGGTCACCAGTTCACGCTTTCGCTGTTCCAATTCAATTTGCGCCTGCTCCAGCGACGACCGCATGGCATTGACCAACTCCGGCTTAAAGTTCGTTTCCCCGTTGGCGCTCTCAAAGAAGCTCTGCTGGGCCGTTGACCAGCCAATGTAAATTTGATTTTGCCGCCAGCGTACGACGACTCGGTCTTTGCCTAAATATCCGGGGAGTGACTCAAGGGCTGCCCGCAAATACTCCGTGACCAACGGAAAGGCCTCGGTGGTGAGAGGAAGTTCGAAGGTGATTGACTCTTCTTCCCGCTGCACGTGAGTGAGCTCGGGGGCGGGCGACACGAAGTAGGACAAAATCCGGTGGGGCTGCAAATAAATGTCTTGGGCCTTGGGCATCATGCGCAGAACTGAGTCAAGAACTCCCCAGGCCCACAAATCATGGCAGGCGTGGCCGATGGTCTCCATTAAATTGGGCTCGTTAAACTTGGCGCCGAAATCACGTTGCACGATCGCCAAAAACGCCTCGACCTGTTCCGCTTCCAGCCAGGAGGAGGGGTCGCGCAGAAACTCTTCCGGCAGGCCGGTGGACTCATAAAGTCCTTCCAAACCCGCCCCCTGGCGAGCCACATACGCGAGTACAGAATGGGTAATTTTACCGCTAAAAAGCACGCTCTCTTGTAGCCAGTTCGAGGGGCTAAAACAATTGAAAACCCTCACCCTTTTTCAGGGTTGCAGGGAAAAATTGACTAGATGCGTTAGTGGGCGTATATTAGAGCGCTTGATTTGAGTAGATAAACCCGATTCACACCTGAGGATTTTATGAAGTTATCTCAAGCATTTCGCTGTCTGTTGGGCCTTGTCGCGCTTCAAATAGCCGGTGGTGCCTTGGCTGGTGAGCACTTTACCTTTACTCAGCCCCACCTTGTGCAAAGAAATCTTGAGATTCCCGCCGAGCGCATCCTGTTTCCTCGAGTCTTGCCCAGTCAGCGCCACTTTAACTACGGACAGTTGATTTTTGCCAACGGTGCTGAATTTGAGGGCAATGGTCCTCAGTCTCTGCCGAACAATCAAATCTACTGTCTGGTAAATGCCTTTCGCACCGAAGAAGACCAAGATGCTTGGGAAGCTAAAATTCCGTTTCGAATTCCAGCCAATCGACCCTTTCAAGCTCCCCTCCGCCGCGTGACCTATGGTTCAAGCCTGCAAACTTTAGAAGTCCTCGGCAACCAATTGGTTCTGGTGGTCGCTTGTTTCCGACACCAGAGTCATGGCGACTCCCAGCCTCTTCCGCTCACCGAGAGCACTCTCAGCAATGCCTTTGGTGACTCGGCAACTTGGGTCTTGAATGACCTCCCCAAAGATCTTCAGTCATCGCAAAACTCCGGCGAGACTCTTCGCTTCGGTCCTCTCCAACCCGGCATTTTGGCAATGGGCCCGGCATTTCCCCGGCCCTCGGTGATCGTCAAAGCCGACACTCAAATGGTCCGCAGCCTCGGTGGTATCACCGCCGGCTGGCTTAAAATTGGTTCCCTCAAAGACGCCATTCAAGCGATTGCTTTTCAATCGGGCGTGAGCATCCAGACTGACAGTGAAGCTCGGATCCTGGGCCGCACCGTCACTTGGATTGTCGAAGGCACCCAAGAAAACGTCGAGCGCTTTAATCGCATGATCCAGCTCTTTATCAACGAAAACCAACCCGGCAGCCGCTAGTCCTCTCCGTCTATTTCGGTGTCGGTGTCCGTTTCCGTGTCCGTGTCCGTGTCAGAGTCAGAGTCAGAGTCAGAGTCAGAGTCGGTGTCGGAGACTGCAACCCGTAACCATTGGCCCGACTGCCAGAAGGGCCGATGCCGGAACCCAATTAATGAGCACCTTCATCCCGCAGACTGCGGCACAGACAATAAGCACTGGCCGCGAGTTGATCAGTGAGTTTGCGGATTTCCTCGAGATCAAGAATTTCAATTAAAGTTTGAGTTTCGCGAATACTGCCGAGAGCAATCTCATAGAATCTCCGGCGATCGCGCTTAGACTCTCGCGAACTGCCTTCGCTCAGGTTGAGCGCGATACTTAAAACCGCGCGGTC
>JADZEO010000169.1 GCA_020850475.1 Bdellovibrionales bacterium
ACAAATAAAAGCGAGTGGCGTGACCGGGCCTTGAGTTCCACATAGTTTGATCTCTCCTAAATCAAGCGACGTTCTGCAAATGAGGAGTTATCGCGTTACTCAATAGATTCGGTTGGGGCCAGCCGGACCTAAAGATGTTAAATAAAAAATATAATTATTGGGCTAAACTCGATCTATATGATGCTCGAGCGCGACCATGCCTCAAAAAAGGCGACTCAAACTGGATACGCGTCGCAAATAAATACGTACTTCATCCGGGTCGGGTGAAAGATTAATTAAGATTGATCGGGATCAAGGTTTTTGCTTTTTTTGCGGCCCTTTGGGAGTTGTGTTGGTAAGTGCGGGCTTGTGGTTCGGGCATCAGCCCTTCGGGTTGACCGGCCGAAGGCGACAGGCCGAGGGTCACGGGCCACGGCCGGGACGCTGGAGGAGTTGATAGATCATGCCACCGAGGCGATCAGCCTTTTGGAACAAGGGGTGATTGGCAATTGTTAGGCATGCTTTAACCTCGCAGCAACTGCCGTAAGCAATACGAAAGTGATAAAGACGGTCTTTGCCGCCGCGACCGGTGCCCTCGGCAAGGTTAAGCGCAATACTCAAAACCGCGCGTTCAAGTTGTTGGCGCAATTCACCAGTCAAGCCTAACTGCGAACAGTTTTGGTTGAGCTCAATGGCGAGTTGGTAAGCTTTAAGATTATGCATTGGTTTCTCCCGGGTTTTGGCCCGCCACTTCATTATGGGGGTTTCGTACGAAAGCCCTAAAGGGCGACCCCCATAATGAAGTGGCGGGACTAAACCGGGAGAATAATATGCAACACTTTAGAACCTACCAACTCGCTCTTGAGCTCGCCAAACTCTGCCGCCAGATTAGACTGAGCGGGCCATACAAAAATCAATTCGACCGCGCGGTTTTAAGTATCGCGCTAAATTTAAGCGAAGGCAGTTCGCGAGAGTCTAAGCGCGATCGCCGGCGATTCTATGAGATTGCTCTCGGCAGTATTCGCGAAACTCAAACCTTAATTGAAATTCTTGATCTTAAAGAAATCCGCAAACTCACCGATCAACTCGCGGCCAGTGCTTATTGCCTGTGCCGCAGTCTGCGGGATGAAGGTGCTCTTTAATTGGGTTCCGGCATCGGCCCTTCTGGCAATCGGGCCAATGGTTACGGGCCACAGGGGGGACTGCGCTCCGTCTCCGACACCGACGCGGACTCGGACTCGGACACTGAGCGGGGCTTCAGGGGAAAGAAGGATCCTCGCGATTAGTTTCGGGCGTCGGGCTGAGGGGCACGGGTTGCCGAGGCTAAGAGCGCATCAGCCATTGGCTGAGAACGCCGGGGGAGCTAATGACTTCGATCCGGGCTTGATTGCGCGAGCGACTGAGGCGAGAGCAAAAGAGAGTCAGGCTGTGGCCGCTATTGAGCAAAGTGGCTTGAAATTGCAAAGGCAACCAGTCGGGGAAAGGATCGCGAACGCGCAGACCCCGTAGTGAAATGTCGGCGGTCTTTGAGACAAAGCGATTATTACCCACGCGAATTTCAACCACCCAGTCTTTTTTAAATCTTGGCGAGCGTCTGCGGTCCTTGCGGGAGTCAAAGTTCGTTTCGATTTCGATGGCTCCCGATTCGTCGACCGAGCCTTTCTTCGGCTCAATGAAGAGCGCACTAAAATTCTCGCCAGTTGCTTCAGCAGCAGCCGGCTCCGGCCCAGAAGCGAGGGGGGCATCGGCCGCCGCGGCTTGTTGGTTCATCGCGATGAGGGTCTGTTCAAACTCAGGGAAGCGATCGAGAGATTGCCAGCTTCTCTCACCCGGGCGCCAGGCGACCCAGTCGCCGAGTTGGGCGGGGGGAATGGAGGGCAAAATGATGAGAACATGGTTGAGGGGAAGATCATCAATCCGATGTTTTTCGGCGGTATTAAAAAGACTCCATAGAGATGTGGTGCGCGACACGGACTTCCCCTCTATTCTGTTGCTCGACCAGATATCTAAATAGTATGGGGAAGAGAGCAAATCGTCAAATTGGGAGGGGGCCTGGGTTGATCCAAATTGAGAATCTTTACAAGACCTTTCGTATTCACCGCAAAGCCCCCGGTTTCGTCGGAAGTTTGAAATCACTAGTTTATCGGCAGTGGGAAGATCGCCACGCGCTCAAAGGCGTGAATCTGACCGTTCAGCCGGGAGAGATTCTTGGGCTCGTCGGCGCCAACGGGGCTGGCAAAACCACTCTGGTCAAGATTTTGGCTGGCGTCGTGCGTCCCAGTTCGGGACGGGTGCAGGTCAATAATCTCAATCCCTGGGATCGCAAGAACTCATTTCGCCGCCAGATTTCGCTGATCATGGGCCAAAAGGCGCAACTTTGGTGGGATTTGCCGGCGGCCGATTGTTTTCTTCTGCTCAAGGAAATCTATCAGATCGAAGAAGGTGAATATCAAAAATACCTGGGGTTTTTGAGCGAAACTCTTGGTGTCAGCGGTTTGCTTGATGTGCAAATTCGCCGCCTGAGTCTTGGCGAGAGAATGAAGATGGAACTTATCGCGGCTTTGTTGCATAAACCGCGGGTGGTGTTTTTGGACGAGCCAACAATCGGACTTGACCTCACCGCGCAAAAAGCCATTCGCAAATTTATCCTCGACTACCAGCGCGAATACCAGCCGACAATGATTCTGACCTCGCACTATATGGAAGATATCGAACAGTTGTGCCCGCGCATTGTCATCATCCGCGAGGGGCAGTTTGTTTACGATGGGCAACTCAAACATGTGATGTCGAAGTTTGCGGATCACAAAGTGTTAGCCGTGACCGTGGAAGACCCCCAACTGGTGGTGGACGCGGGGATGGAGTTTAAGAATTCCGTCTACCTCGAAAATAAAGAGGGAGTGCTGCGCTTTCGGGCCGAGCGGCAGGCCGTGGCGTCGGCCGCCGCCGAAATCTTAGGTCGCTTGCCAGTAAAGGACATCAGTATTGAAGAATTGGATATCGGCCATATCATAGAGGCCCTCATGCGGCGGCAAGAAAGGCTCGCACCATGACGGCTCGGGATGCGACCTTGTCTGACCGCCCCTCTTATCGTTGGGTGCCAGCGATTTTTTCGATGGAACTGCGAAAAATTTTTTCCTACCGAATGGACTTTTGGCTCCAGTTTGTCGGCGGATTTCTTGCTCAGTTTGTGGTTTCTTATTTTTTGTGGTTGTCCATTTTTGAGTTCAAGCAAGCCGAGTCGGTTGGCGGATACTCATTTTCCATGTTGGTGGGATATTACATTTTTTCGCCATTTATTGATCGCATCGTGCGAGCCAACAACGCTTTTGTGGTTTCACAGGAAATCTATGACGGCTCACTCAGTCGCTACTTGCTCTATCCCATTAACTATCTCGGGCTTCGTTTCATCGCGACGCTCGCGCATGCCTTGGTCGGACTGCTGCAGATGGCGGTGGGCGTGGCCATTATCTTTGGGCTTTGGGGCGTCCCCGAGGGAGTTCAGCTCACGCTGAGTGGAATTTTGATGGGTACGGTGGGTGTGACGGTGAGCGTACTGTTGTACTATTTGATGGCGACCTCTCTGGAGCTGGCGGCCTTCTGGGCGGACAATGTTTGGAGCTTGTTAGTGATGCTGCAATTTACGACCGCCTTTGTCGGTGGGAGCCTGGTGCCATTGAGTATCTTTCCCGAATGGGCCCAGGACGCACTCGCCCTCACCCCGTTTCCGTATCTCATCGGCTATCCGGTCCAGGCCTTTCTAGGACAGCTGAGTTTTCAACAGTGGTTGAGGGGTATCGAATTCAGTCTTTTATGGACCCTTCCGCTCGCCTTGGTGCTGGTTATCGTTTGGGGTCGGGGACGTTCCTCTTACACGGGGGTGGGGATGTGACCCGATACCTTCGCCTTTATCTGTGTTTTTTGCGCTTTTCTTTTTCGCGCGCGATGGAGTTTCGCGTCGACTTCTTCTTTCGAATCTTCATGGATGTGGTCTTTTATGTCGTAAATATTTTGTTCTTTAAAGTGATTTTCCTGCACTCAGATTTATTGGCCGGGTGGACGGAGCCGCAGGTAATGATTTTTGTCGCAGGCTTTTTGGTTATTGATGCTCTCAATATGACGGTGTTTTCTAACAACTCTTGGTGGTTGCCGATTTTTGTAAACCGGGGGGACTTGGACTATTACCTGGTGCGCCCGGTGTCGCCCTTCTTTTTCCTCAGCTTCCGCGATTTTGCTGCGAACTCATTTGTTAATTTGATCATGGCAGCGGGAATTCTTGTCTGGTCATTGATGAGTTATGCCGAGCCGCTCTCTTGGTCGCGGGTCGCGACATTTGTGTTACTGCTGATTAACGGAACACTCTTGTACCACTTGATCAATTTGTTGACCTTACTCCCGGTTTTTTGGATTCACTCGGGGCGCGGACTGCAGCAGATTTTTTGGAATCTCAGTAAGTTTATGGAGCGTCCTGATCGGATCTTTCGAGGGTGGCTGCGAATGATCTTGGTGACGGTGATTCCGTTTTCGATTGTGGCCTCTTTTCCGGCGCGCCTGCTCTTTGACGACAATCCGGGTTCCTTAATCGTTCATATTCTCGCCGTGACGGTCGCATTTTCTCTCGTTATGTCAGTAGCTTGGGCTCTCGCCCTAAGAGCCTACTCGTCTGCGTCATCTTGATAGGTTGTTTTTGACTCACAAAAGATCGCAAACTAGAACGAATTGTTAACTCGGCCGGGTCATTTTTTTTGGGGGGGGTCGCGTGGTGCGGGGATTGAAGTACTGGGGTCTGCTCTGTTCCTTACTGGTGGCAAACCTGGCCTGTGCCGCCGGCACTTCCGGAGTGGGTTCGAAGGGCAAAGATTCGAACTTGGTTTCAGCCACTTTTCAGACGCCAACACGGAAAGCCACGCCCGAAGAAGTTCCTCGCTTTGTAGATGATCTTGATTTCGCCTGGTTGGATCAAGCTATTCAACGGCAGTTGGCCCGCTACCAAAAGCTTAAGCTTACGGGTTCAATTTATTATGGCTCTGATCAGTTTCCATTAACTAAAATCGTTGAGTCGTTAGAGCATCTAGGAGTCTTAAGCCAAGAGTTCAAGAGTTGTCTCAGGAACTCGCCGAAACTATTTTGCCAGGACGCCTTTCACAATCGAGTTATCAGCGATTTTCATGTCTACTTGCCCAATCTAACTCCGAAGGATCCACGCTACGGGCAAAAGGAATTTGCGTTTTTTACTGGCTACTACACCCCCTTGCTTCGGGCGACGAGCGAGCCGAGTCCCCAGTTTCCCCATGCTATTCACGCCCGACCGCCGAGCGCTTCGCTGGCGAAGTCGACACGAGTTCAAATCGATTTTGATCAGGTTCTGAAGGGAATTGGTACCGAGCTTTTTTATGTTCAGGATCTTTTCGAGTTGTATGTAATGCACGTCGAGGGGGGCGGTAAGGTCGAGGTCGAAACTCCTCGCGGGAAGGAAGCGACTTACTTGACCTTTGATGGCACGAACAACCAGGCGTTTCGCTTTATATCGAAGTACATGCTTGAAAAGGGTTACATCAAGGAACGCTCAAACGCGGCTCAACACCAGTTTTTGAAAGACCATCCCGACAAGCAGCGCGAGATCTACGAATACTGTCCCAGCTATGTTTACTTTAAAGTTTCAACCACGCCGCCGCTCGGGAACGACGGGGTTCCTTTGACGGACAATCGGTCGGTCGCTCTGGATAGCGCCTATTACCGCTTTAAAGGGGCGCCCGCGTTTATCATCTCCCATCGACCTGCCGATGGCCAAGGCGAGAAGGAAGAAATCAATAAAACGATTCGCTTTCAGCCCTATTCGCGTTTTGTCGTTGACCAAGACACCGGCGGGGCGATTGAAGGCAAAGCACGCATTGATGTCTATTGGGGAGAAGGGGAGTATGCAGCCCTCGCCGCTCATAACACCGCGACCAATGGCGCCTTGTATTTTCTCGTTAAAAAGTAGAAGCGGGTCGGCGGTTGCGTCGTGAGGGTTCAGTCGCCAAGCGATTGCGACTTTGGTACGAATTCATCCGGATTTCAGTTAAACAAGCCGACGGCCACCCGTCCAAACACCAATTCGAGACCCGCGACAAGGCCTGGCGCCCGAGGTGAGTGAGGCCACTGTCCCGGCCCAGCACGATCACTTGCAAACAGGCATTAAGATCCGCCAGCTCGCACCCACGAGCATAGAACTCGAGCGCCAGCATCCTTGAGCGCACGGGACTGGAGTCGTCGCGCGCGCCCTCATTTTTGAGTCGATGCTGAAGCAAAATCTCATTGGCCTCGAGTGAGCAGAACTGGGGAAAGCCCTCCAAACATAGGAGCGCCCCTTGATTCGGCAGATCGACCTCGTATTCCTCTCCATAAATGGAAACAAACAGCGAGTCGTAATGCTGAATAATTTCGGCCGAGGTCAGGTCGTAAAAAAAGGGTCGTGCGCTATCACTGTTTAGGAAATAGCCGATGCAGAAACTCGCAACAGCGCTCAGGGCACCAATTCCAGCCAGTTTAGGTTTAAGACCCATTGTTACTTAAGGCAGCAAGGCGGGTGCCAGAGTGAGATGGTTCATATTGAGACGACCAGGGGTGATTAGAGTTTGCGACCCATGAACAACAGCGGATAGCCGTTCCAGTTACGGCCGACCTCGTGGGTAAAACCTAATCGACGATAGAACAGGACGTTTTCTTCGCCGGGACTGGTGACAATGTGAAGTCCGGCGGTCGCCGAAGTGCGGAGATCGCGAACAAAGGTTTCAATTAAGCGACGGCCCAGTCCCGTACGTTGAGCATTGGGGTGGCAGTTGATGTGCAGGTGGGCCGGGAATTCCTCAAACAAATCGGCAAAGCAAGCGAAACTCGGGATGCGACTGACGATCTCTGCCTGAGCTTTTCGGCTATTTTGTGAACCCGTGAGATAACCTTGCAGGAAGCCTTCCGGCGAAAGAGCCACATAGATGTGCTGTGGTTCATTGACAAAATAGTACTCGGTCCACCCGCGCCAAAAATTTTCTCTCTCTTCGGGAGAGGCGAAACTCTTTCGGCTTGAGGTGAGAAAAAACACTTCGCGGAACTCCGGCATCAAGCGATCTTGGTCGGCCGAGGAGAGCATCGACCAAGAGACAATCGCCGCATTTTCGCGAATCAATTCCATGTTTGCTCCGCCTATGGGTTGGCAGCGGCGGGGCTCACCGTGGGAGCCCGAAAGACCACCGGAACGTAACCTTTAGCCTTCAAAGTATGGAGCAAATGTGGCATCACGACAACCGTTTGCGGCTGAATGTCGTGGAACAAAATGATTCCGCGACCTTGTTTTTCAATCTGCTCCAAGGCGTAGTCGTACAAAAAGTCGGGATCTTTGTGTTTCCAGTCGAGGGTGTCGACATTCCAAAAGAAGGTGCCGAACTCCTGGCCTTTGACGAAACCTTGGAGGTTCTCGGTGCGGTTCCCAAAGGGGAAGCGAAAGAAGGGATGCGAGTAACCCAGGACATTCCAAAGGGCCTCGAAGCCCTTCATGATTTCTTCAACCGCTTGATCGTGACTGAGTTGTTTTAAGTTCTGGTGGCTCCAAGTGTGATTTCCCATCGAGTGACCGGCACTGGCAGCGTCCTTTACGATTTGTGGATTGGCCATGACGTTGCGGCCGACCGTAAAAAACGTGGCCTGAATATCTTCCTTGGCTAAAATCTCCAAAAGGTCGACCGTGTTCTTGGTGTGAGGACCGTCATCAAAAGTAAAAGCCACGTGCTTGGCATCCAAATCAGCGTTAAAGTAAATCGGACCCGCCTCGGTTGAAACATCCATTTCCAAACTCGGACCGAGGGGGCCGGGTTCCGCGGGCTGACCATCACGCCCGATGATCAGCGGCAAGGGCGGCAACTTTCCGGTGATGGCCTTGTTCGCAAAATCAAAAAACGACTTAACCAAGTTCAACACCGAATCTCGACAGGCAAGCCGCTGAGCAAACGGGTGGCTCTCCATGGCCTCTTGGAATAGGGCAACTTCATCTTGTTTGAGTTGGGCCAACTCGGCGCAGACGACAGCGGCGATCGCCGTGGCTTCGGGTGAGGACTGCCACCGGTCAAAAATACGTTCGGGAGTGTTGGGCGAATCGGCCCAGTCGTGAAAGTCGCTTGCCTGGTTGTGCTTATCGATCGATTGGCGAATTTCGGTCTGTACGGTCTTTTGGACGCCCGGACTGGCACCGCTCGAAAGAGTGATGACGGCGGTCAAGCCAAGGATTACCGACTGTAGCCCCAGTTGCATAGTGTCCCCCTGCAAAAATTAATTTAACGAGTGTTCCTCAACTGGACCAAGGGGTCAAAAACACCAGACCCAATGTAGAATTTCCAGAGGCGTCAGTTGACAATTTTGAGGTTGGGACTGATTTTCTTTTAAGGTGTTTTGACCACCAGAAGGGTTATCGGCTTGGCGCAACTCAAGACGAGGCTAGCGGTATTGGCGAGCGGGCAAGGGCGGGTATTTGCAGCCCTGGCTGAGGCGGTTAATTATCAGGATGTTCCCTATGAGATCGTGGGTCTGATCGCCTCAAAACCAGAGATTGGGGCCCTTGAGGTCGCTAAACGCCACAAAATTCCTGGCTTGGTGATTAACCGCAAGGATTTTGCCTCAGTCGAGGAGTGGGATGCGCGGCTTTGTGACCAATTGGAGCGGTTTCAAGCCGATTGGGTTTTGTTAAGTGGGTACTTAGTAAAGCTGGGGCCGCAGGTCTTGGCTCGATTTACCAATCGCGTGTTGAATACTCACCCGGCTTTGCTGCCTAAGTATGGAGGCAAGGGGATGTACGGGCGCAAGGTGCACGAAGCCGTGCTGAGCGCGGGCGATACTGTAACCGGGGTCACGCTTCATATCGTAAATGAAAAATACGACGAGGGCCCAATCTTGGCCCAACACGAAGTCAAAGTGCGAACCACCGACACGCCGGAGAGTCTCGAAACCAGGGTAGTTGAAGCCGAAAAGCTTTTCGTCGTGGAAACGCTGTCCTCGCTTTTTCGCTTACATTAAGGGGCTCATTCAATTTCGGATTTCAGAGGGATTTAACTTAATCTATAAAATAGAATTCTTCGTCTCTGTATCTCATATCTTGCCAAAAATAACTTTTATTCGCTGGAGCTATGGTCTTGCTCAATGCGACGTGTTCATTTAAATAGTAATTATCCCCACGTTTAATTTCTTTGACTCCGAATAATAGCCTAGCCGCTCTTTCATAGGCAACTTCATCAACTGGGATAAAGACCACTTTACTGAGTCTATCATTAAGAAATGTAAACTCACATTTTCCCCTAACCTTCAAATGTGAACAGGCTTCGATAGTGACATCTCTAAAATTCATTCCTGGCAAAGGATCATCATGGATCTTTATATCGTCTGATGAATAGAATCCCTTAAATTCCTCAAATGAAATGCCGCTTTGAAGATTTCCAAAAATAAACAACTTAGGTTCGTGTGGCCGGTAAAATGATTGAGGATCAAGCCGATTGCGCACCATTATGTTGAATAAAAAGACTCTGTCCAATGCCCATGCGACCACTACGATGGGTATAAGAATGAGAAGAGCGATTTTAAGCTTTTTAATATTAAATCGCCTCACCGTTTATTAGAGTTTTCACGAGTGCATGCATCAAGACACTCTCCATAACTATCAACTTTATCGGACAATTCTCTGCCACATTTATTTGCGTCTAAATCAGCTTGGCTAGTTTCTCCTCTGTCTCCAATGACTTGTGTAAGATACTTGCCAAAGGAAACCGAAGCCATACACGCAGCATAGCAGTGACGAGTATCATTTCGCTTTGGTTGAGATCTATCTTCACCCATGCTTTTTGTTGCATTCTCCGCTGCCTGCTTAATTGCCGGTGGCCAATAGGTACTAGGATCCCACCAATCGCCAAAAGCCAATCCTGATGGGTCTATTAGGTTAATAGGATCGTTGGCAACATACCCATACAAATTTGTATCGCCACCAGCAAATAAAATGGGGTCTTTGGAAGTCCATCGACCCACCTCGGGGTCATAATCTCTCGCACCAAACCGTACTAACTTAGTATCCGAATCGTAGTGGCCGCCGGCAAAGCCAAAGGGTTGGTAGCCGGGGTTGGTGTCAGATAGTACCACACCAAACTCGTCGTAACTAATTTGCTGCGCAACTTCTCCGGTTTGAGTATTGATCACGGCTCTGATGCTACCTAAGTGATCCTTGGCAAATCGATACGTAACTCCGTAGCGGATCATCAGATCGGGCGAGTGGCTTTGAGTGGCGTAAACGAAGTGAGATCGTAAAGTGCCTGAGGGGTTAAGCTCAGCAACGAGGCGGCCGTTAAAATCGTAGACGTAGTAGGTATCAACTACGCCATTAACGCTCTTTGATTGGCGCTTTCCCTCGCCGTCGATGGAGTAGGTGATTTGGCGTAAGTCAGCAAGGGTGACCTTTGTGAGCTGACCGAGTTGGTTATAAGTGTAAGTGGTTGAATCGCCTGTTGTGGTGTTGGTTTTTTTCCTCAGATCGCCGTGATCGTTGTACTCAAAAACCAAATCACCATAGGACAGTAAACGATCTTCTTGGTCGTAAAGAGCCAGGAGAGTTAGATTATTGCGAG
>JADZEO010000170.1 GCA_020850475.1 Bdellovibrionales bacterium
GGAGAAATGAAGAAATTAGCATTGTGTGTGCCCACTAGAGAGATCGGAAACAAATTTGAGGAGCTATTGGCCCCTTATTCAACTCGTCAGCAAGAGCTTCGACATGAGTCAGCCGCGCTAATGAGCATGCGAGACTCTTTGTTACCAAAACTGGTCTCCGGTGAGCTTGTAATTTCCAGTTCAGAAAACTTTCTGAGGGAGCGCGGTCTATGAGTTTAGACTGGGGCCCGGGGATAAAAGAAGCCTGTGCGCATTGGAAAGATGCGCCGATGCTTCATCAAACCTTCGAGGCACTGGAACGCGCAATTATAGACGGCAACGACACCTGTATCGACTGCGCAAAATCTATTGTCGAGGTCTTCTGTAGAGTCATTCTTGATGAGCTAGACTCACCATCAAGTCCTGTGCGACCCACGAGCGAGTTACCCAAATTTGGAGAATGGGTAACAGCAGCTATTCGTGTCCTCAAGTTGGGGGAGAATCAAAATCTACAGTTCCGAAAGTTGGTTTCTCAGCATCACAAAATGACGACTCTTTTAGGCGATCTTCGCAATAAGTCGGGGCCAGTTAGCCACGGTCGCGATGCCTTCTTGGAGCGGCTTTCAGGTCACCATAGAAGATCAGCGATTATTTCCGCTGACGCGATTGTTACCTTCCTTCATCAGGCCTACTTAGAGGCTGAATTAGACTTGGTTAAAACGCGGCTCCCATACGAGAGCGAGCGTTTGGCTGATCGACATCAGCTTGTGGATCAGAGCGTCGCTATTCGGTCCTCAACTGGTGATGATGGATTACTTGCTGTCGAGGTGGCTCTGCCCGGGGGAGATTTGATTCCCCTGAAAATTGAACCGAGTCGACTTCTCTACCAGGTCGACCGAGAGGCATATTATGAGGCGCTGAAAGCCGCGCAGACATTCGCTCTAGCAGAGCAAGCAGGAATCGGGGGTATATAAAATGGCATTTATTACCGAAGCAGAATTAGAGAACCTACTCCTCGATCAACTTAAGGGCATCGGCTATACGATCAAGTCCGAGGAAGAGGTTGGCCCAGATGGCACAAATCCCTTGCGCGAAAGTCACGATGAGGTCATTTACAAAAAAATTCTCGCACAGGCCATCAACACTTTAAACCCTAGTCTACCCGACGAAGCAAAACAGGACGCAGTCAGAAAAATCACTCAATCTGAGTTGCCAAATCTTCTGGCTGAAAACCGCCGCATCCATCGCCTAATAACCGACGGCGTCGACGTAGAATACTACGCTAAGGATGGAACGCTTGCCTCGGGTAAGGTCAAAATCATCGATTTTGAAACACCCTCAAATAATGAATGGCTCGCAATCTCTCAGTTTGTTGTCATCAATGGACAAAACAACCGTCGCCCCGATGTTGTCGTGTTCGTAAATGGTCTCCCCATTGTCGTGGTCGAACTCAAGGCTCCCGGAAGTGAGAATGCAACGGTAGATTCAGCCTTCAACCAGCTTCAAACCTACAAAGAACAAATCCCACAGCTTTTTTATACCAACGCAGCTCTCGTTATCTCTGACGGTATTATTTCGCGTGTGGGATCGTTGTCATCAGACTTTGAACGGTTCATGCCTTGGCGAACTAAGAACGGAAAGGACATCCTGACGAAAGGTCACCCCGAACAAGAGACTTTGATCGAAGGAGTTCTCGCTCACGATCGCATTCTGCGTCTGATAAGGGACTTTACCGTTTTTGGAGAAGCGGGAAGCGGTCTCATCAAGATCATCGCGGGATACCATCAATTTCATGCAGCACTGGCCGCACTCGGAAAAACGATTGAAGCTACCAAGGTTGATGGCTCTCGTAAGGTCGGGGTTATTTGGCACACCCAAGGTTCGGGTAAAAGTTTTTTGATGGCGTTCTATGCCGGGCAGTTAGTCAGGTCTCTTCAAATGAAGAACCCAACCATCGTCATCATTACGGATCGAAACGATCTTGATGAGCAACTTTTCGGCACCTTCTCGCTCTGTAAAGACCTAATCTACCAAGTTCCAGTTCGCGCTGAAAGCCGCAGCGAATTGCGCGAACTTCTCAATAACAGAGCAGCAGGCGGTGTGATATTCACAACGATTCAAAAATTTGCTCCTGAGGACGGTAAGACGGATCACGCTTGTCTAACAGATCGCGAGAACGTGGTTGTTATCGCCGACGAAGCTCACAGAACCCAGTATGGTTTTAGGGCTAAGGTAGATTCCAAAACGGGCCAAGTATCCTACGGGTTTGCGAAGTATTTGAGGGATGCACTTCCTAAGGCGTCCTATATTGGGTTCACGGGAACCCCGGTTGAGGCAACTGACGTAAACACGCCAGCAGTATTCGGAAACTACATCGATATCTACGACATCAGCCGGGCCGTTGAAGACGGCGCGACCGTTCCAATTTATTACGAGTCTCGCTTGGTTCGTATTGAACTCGATGAAGACGAGAAGCCAAAAGTCGATGAGGCGATTGAGGAACTCTTGGATGAATACGAAGACCCGGCTGAACGCGAGCGCGAGAAGCAAAAAATCGCAACGATCGAGGCATTGGTTGGTTCTGACGCGCGCCTTGAGGCAGTAGCTCAGGACATTGTGAAGCACTTCGAGGATCGCCTCTCTGCGCTCGATGGCAAGGCGATGATTGTCTGTATGAGTCGCCGAATTTGCGTAAGGCTTTACGAGGAGATTGTGAAAATAAGGCCAGGATGGCACTCCGAGGACGACAACAAGGGTGCGATCAAGGTCGTCATGACTGGTTCAGCTTCTGACCCGCTCGAATGGCAAAAGCACGTTGGATCAAAACAGAAACAAAGACGCGAACTCCTCGCCAAGAGGGCCAAAGACTCAAAAGACCCACTCAAAATCGTGATTGTTCGCGATATGTGGCTCACAGGATTTGATGCGCCATGTATGCACACAATGTATGTCGATAAGCCGATGCAGGGCCACGGTCTGATGCAGGCCATTGCTCGGGTCAATCGTGTGTTTCGCGACAAGCCAGCGGGTCTTATCGTTGACTACATCGGCATTGCACAAAAACTCAAAAGCGCGCTCGGCCAGTATTCCAAGCAGGACCAAGAGAAGACAGGGATTGACGAGGGCCAAGCGATTGCGGCCCTCAAAGAGAAGTACGAGATCGTTCGAGATATGTTTCACGGCTTTGACTACAAAAGAGTCCTCGGCGGTAAACCAGATGCTCGACTTAAGGTTATGGCTGAGGCCATTGAATGGATTCTAGACAAGCAAAATGAATGGGCTCGATCAGCCAAGACCCCGGACGACAAGAAGAAAGCCCACAGGCGGTATCAGGACTCGGTGCTTGCCCTTTCGATTGCGTTCTCGTTGGCTTCTGCAAGCAACGAAGCCCAGGCTATCCGTGAAGAGGTTGGCTTTTTCCAAGCGATCCGTGAAGCCCTTGTAAAGAGTGTTTCAAAATCTGGAAAGTCGAAGGAGTCCAAAGAACTTGCGATCCGGCAAATCATCAATCAAGCAATCGTCTCGACTGAGATCGTCGATATCTTGAAAGCAGCGGGCCTCAAGTCGCCAGATATATCGATCTTATCCGAGGAATTTCTCCTAGAAGTCCAAAACATGGATAAGAAGAACCTCGCGCTTGAGGCATTAAGAAGACTCCTTGAGGGAGACATTAAGTCGAGAAGCCGAACCAATATCGTTGAGACCCGCGCGTTTACCGAGAGGTTAGAGGCCGCAGTTGCTCGCTACCATGCTGGAGCACTCACCACAGCAGAGGTCATTCAAGAACTGATTGGGCTCGCGAAAGACATTAGGGCCGCTCGTACTCGTGGTGAAGAGACGGGACTTACTGATGAGGAGATCGCGTTTTACGATGCTCTTGCCGAGAATCAGTCGGCCATAGAAGTCCTGGGCGACGACAAGCTGAAGCTAATCGCGCACGAAGTATTAGTCAGCCTGAAGCAGAACGTCTCGGTTGATTGGGCCCACCGTGAATCTGCCCGCGCGAGACTGCGAGTGCTCGTTAAGAAGATTTTAAGAAAGTACGGCTATCCGCCTGATCTTCAGGACGCTGCTGTTCAGACTGTCCTCCAACAGGCCGAAGTGCTCTGCAAGGAGTGGATGCCGACGTGAAGTGTTGGGGGAGGATTGTAGTTGGTACAATCCAAGCCTACTGCATTTCTAGTGAAGCAGGCCCAAGATAGCGCAATTCCTGTCCGAACCGATACTTTGGTTCGAAGACTTTGTCGGGCGTCTCATTTTCAAAAATCTTGTCCTTACAGGCGATCACGATTTGAGTGTCATGAGTTTTGATTAGTTTTCTAAGTTCAGAAAAATATTTTTCTAAATCGGGTAGATGCAGTTCGTGCTGCCTAGGCGTATCCAAAAACATGAAGCCCGGATGATTACCATTCACCTGATAAGACGTTTGTAGAAGAGAAGCAAAGTACGCCAGAACGATACGCGACCGCGTGCTGCCGTCTTGGAATGAGTCTTCAGAGAATTTCACGCCGTTAACCACTGCATTGAACGATTCGTCAATTGCGACACTTGCAATATTCTTCGTATTCAAAATACCAAGCCATAGTTCAAAGTTATCTTTGAATTTACTCACAACATCCGAGAGACGACTGTTGTCCCTTCGGCCAGTAGGCTTGAGTTCTTTTAGTTCGTTCTCAAACGCAGACTTCTTATTGATGAGATCAATGAATTCGTTCTTGTAGTTTTGATGAGCACAAATCTTTCGATACTCGTCATCTTTTTCGCTGAACTGTCTACCAAGGCTTTCTACAAGATCAATAATGTCCTTTGTTCCTTGGCTCTGCTGAGCGAGGTTGCGCGACTCTTCGAGTCTTTTGAGTGCGGCGCGCTCAGACTCAATATGAGACTGGAGAAGTTCCGATTGCCTTTTTAACGAATTATTTGAACTCTTAATGTCTTTGAGTTGGTCGCGAAGATAGAGAAGCCTTTTCCCGTAGAGCTTCTTAGACGATTCAAAGACTTTGCAATTGGGAGCGCCACAAAACTTTTTAAACTCGTCGATGGCGACCTCATTCGACTCAAGAATCTCAGCCTCCCCATCAAGTTCGACACTGGCTTTTTCTAAGCCAGCAATCTTGGACAATAAGACACTATGATCTGATTCTAACTGATAAAGCTGCGATCGCTTCTCACTAATAGCGACATCAAGTTCGCGAGTCCCAGCCTGTTCGTTCTTAAGGCGGTTTCTGGCCTCATCAATTAGAAATCGAAGCTCTCTTTTTTCCGCCTCTACCGTGGCCAGCTCTTTTTCTGCGACTGAGCCGATTTCACTTTTGTGCCGATCCAGCGATAGTCGAGAAACCTCAATTCGTTTCAGCAATGCATCAAATTCAAGTTTGCGCTGCTCATACTGCTTCTTCCGCTCAAATGGATGTTTGGCGGGAACATTGAGTAAAAGACGGATCATCTCATCTTGCTGGTCTCGAATGAAATTGTGGCCCTTTAACGGCTGGTAAATATATGTCCAGCCTTTACTTTGGCTGACCCAGATAAGTGGAAGAAAATTTGAGACGTATGGCAGCGTTCCGTTTCCCGTGGCCCGCGTGCTAGAGAGTTTTGCGATAGAAATTCCCAAAAACTCGAAAAGAAAGTCTGAGAATACTCGCTCTGATTCGAATATTGTTGGCTCACTTGCTCCCGAAACGGTGACGGAAAAATTGTCCTGAATTCTTCTCGAAAAGCGATAATCGACACCATTTTTTTCTAGTACAAGCTCAGCCGCATCGACGTTGCTGGCGATGTCCGGAGCGAGCGCAAGTGGGTACCCCAGTGCGTATGCCATACCCCAAAGCATTGGGGTTTTCCCGGTACCATTGTCGCCCATGAAAACTGTAAAGGTTGGCGAGAAGTGGATGTGCTCGGACTGCCATTTCGTAGCTAAGGAGGAGTGGTATCTGAAGGACTTAAGCTTGATCTTCATAGGAGAGTAAATCCTTTAGCCGCCACCTCTGAAGTTGAAACCTTGAATCCTCTAATGAGCTGTCCAAAAGTATCTGTGCGCCGCTGGCTTTTCTGTAAAAATTTTTTACCTTCGTCAGAAACGGTAATTGTTCGATGGCGGCCTTTTACGGATACAAGGCGATTGGCCTCCAAAAATATTAGGGCATCGGCATACCTATTCCGCAAAACGATCGACCACTCCAATTTTCGATTGGTGGTCTTTGTTCCCCAGAAGCTATTGGATAGCACCGCCCCGATCCAATTCGGCATCTCGGCGACGGTCAGCTCCTTGCGGGCGTGTGCGATAACAAGCAATGCGAGCGAAATTATTGGCGTGTGAAAAAGAATGTCGCTTACCATGAGTGATTCCACGGAAGTTTCATCGACTTTCACATTGAGCGAATATGACTTTGCCTTTTCCATGAACTCGTCAAAGTCAGTCATCAGATTTTCTCTCCATCTGTGATGCAATGGAAAATATAAACCCCAAGATCAGCGTATCGCTGACCTGAGTGTGGCCAGGGAGCTTGGGGTTAAATACTTTGACAATGTCTTGCGCTCTTTCGCCAAGTGTTTTGAAAGAGGTGTCGTTGTCACTTAAGGCCTTGATGCATTCAAGTTTTATGGAATCAAGATCAGCACTATCGATGTCGTGCTTCTTTTCTTGAATCCATAAATCCCATTTGACCTTGAATCCGCAGATGTCAGCGATTAGCGAATCGGGAATCTTGCTGTCCTGGCAGAGTCGATGAAGACGGGAAAGTGCGAGTATGTTATCACGAATCTGCTGGTTTCCAGTTTGCAGCGCTTTAAGGCCATCCTTCGACAATGGAAGAAAAGCGAATACATCCTCAGCCTTGATTGACTTAGATGTTTGAAGGGCGTCTTCATGTATTGGCAAAGTTTTTATCTGGTGCTGCGAGCGCTTTCGGATCAATTCGATAATGTTGGTGGCAATTCTCTCTGCGTGAGTGCGCTTTAATTCAATCTCGCAAAACTCCTTCACGCGATCTTCGACCCTGCTGCGAAGAAGTTTAATGTGTTCACCGAGGTGATCTGTCTCTGCTTGGATTTGAAAGCGCTTTAGCAATTGGAAAAAATCGCCAATTGCACCGCCGTTGAAATGTGGCTGATATTCTGTCCATATTTTGGAAAAATATTTCTGAGACTTTGCATTGAGACCGGCTTCCGAGGTGTTGCTGGAAATGTCTTGAAGAAATGCGCTTAGGTCGGCGTCGATTCCCGTATTGGTGACAAAAACGAATTGACGACACTGCTCCTTAAAGACGAGGTAATTCTGAACCATGCGGAAAAATGCAGCATCCTGTTTTAGGCCCTTCCCCTTTCCGCCAGCTCCAAAAAGTTCATTCAATTTCCATGGCCCACGATTGAGGGCCTTGGTTTTGACCTGATGAAAGGCATAGATGTCGACGGCTGAAGTGCTCTTGTGTTCGGTAACAAAATCATCATGCCATTCACAAAATACGCAAAGCTTGTCCGATGATTCAAACAACCCAAAGCATTCATTTGCAACTTGGCAGTACTGATAGTCGTATTGCTGCGGGGTTCTCGCACCAGCCTGTTCACGTGGAAGGACTTCATTAAGGCGCTTTGAACGACTCATGTCCGAGAATCCCCTTGATGAAGGGCAGAGCCGCTAGCATGGCCAGCCAGTACCCACTTATCAACTTCGCTTGCTCGAAATTTCCAAAGTCGTCCGATTCGATGGGACGGAATTTTTTTCTTTTCAAGCCATCTGTAGATGGTCTCTTTAGAGACCCCAAGATGTTCGGCGATCTCATCCACCGATAGCCACCGCTCGGCTTCCATTACTAAGCACTCCTAAATCCCAAGTAGTTGATTGGCTTGATTTTAATCACGAATGCCAGACTGTGACAAGCAGATACAAGAACAACCACGGCGTGACAATGTGGTGCGTTGACGAGTTTTTGTCATTTATCCCTACTGAGCAATAGCGGTTTTCCCCACTTCGAGGCCTGCGAATCCTTGATGAGATGGAGCTGCGCCACTCGGACCTCGCGCAGAATCAGGGGCAGTTGCCCTGTTGAAACCGCCGCGACGGCGAGAATGACCGCGACTTGAATTAGGTTGTTGAGGCTCATAGGGCCTCCACGTCTGAGGTCCAGTAGTAGGTGCCGCCATTGTCGAAGCTGATGATATTGCCCTCGTCGGCCTCCTGGCTCTCCCACTCGGACTTGGCAATGTTCCAGGACACCGGGTCCATTTCCTTTGCGACGGAAACCGTGTCCAAAGTCATCCATGCGACCTGGACGGTCTCGGGGTAACACTGCCGGACTGATTCCTCGAAAGCCTCGT
Organism: Bdellovibrionales bacterium; assembly: GCA_020850475.1. Lineage (GTDB taxonomy): Bacteria > Bdellovibrionota > Bdellovibrionia > Bdellovibrionales > UBA1609 > JADZEO01. The sequence goes on from JADZEO010000170.1 coordinate 8,296, forward strand.
CCACGTTGACGGGCGTTAGCTCGGTCTCGATGATGGACCTGATGATCCAGTCAGTGCCCCATTCGCAGCCAACGCCGGGTAACATGCGCATCAGATCGTCCGAGCCGCAGGTTTGGCAGCGCCCCGTGGGAGCCTCTTTGTAGCACCCGTGGCAGAACGGAATGGATTTCTTGAGGGCCAGCTCTCGTAGTTTCTCTTGGATTTCGGCGTTCATGTTGAGTCTCCGGTTTCTGTCTGTTTTTCCCTCTTGATTGAGGGTTCCTTCGCCCAGCCCTGAGGAACCCGAGGAGGGAAAAAAGCGAGCGTAGGCATTGCCCGCGCCCCGACCGCGTATGCAGGCAGGACGAATGACAGAAGCGCAGCGGATGGCGTGAGTCCTGCGGAGGGGCGAGAAACGGGCAATGGTGGAGCGAGCGTCAGGAAACAGAAACGCCCGTAGGAGACTCCCGAAATCCAGAATTCAGGACTGGCCCGAGTTCTATTTCGTTACCGGGAGCAAGAAAGGCTTGCCCCACTTCGAGGCCTGCGAGTCCTTGATTAGATGAAGCTGTGCTACCCGGACCTCGCGTAAAATCCGGGGAAGCTGTCCCGTCGAGACGGCCAGGACGGCGAGAGTGGCGGCGATCTGAATCAGTTTGGCGATACCCATGACAATACCTCCTCAAGTAGGTTGGGGTTCTTTTTGTGACGAAGGATGACGCGACGGATGACTGAGTGCTCCCAAGGCGTATCCGAGCGAGTGCGAATCCCGAGGCCATTGAGATGATCAGCGATGGCCCGCAGGGTGTAGTTCTTCTGGCCGAGCTGGATGATGGTGCGGACGTTCTCGATCTCAGCAGGGTTCACGACGAGTCGTCCACGCAGCCAGGAGAATCCGTAAGGCGGGACGCCCTTGGGGGCCCGCATGACCTGCGTTGATGCTTTTGATTTCCTGTTCGCAGTCTTGGCCGGGACGAAGCCGATGGCCTGCAATGCCTCAATGACAGTGGTCTTCGGGATTCCGGTCTCGCGAACAATCTGGCGCAATGACTGCCCCGAGCGATAAAGCTCGGCGCATTTCTGAGAAATTCCTTGCCGTGTGGCTCTGAAGAATTCTATAAAATCATGATGTTGGTGGTGTTCGGACATTGTGTCCTTACCCCGACCATTTTTCGATTACCGCCGGTCCCCAGTTGGCGATCTGTCCAACGATCCTAAACACTTAAAACCAAAGCGAAGGGCCTGGCGCCCTCAGCTTGAATCTTTCACGAAACGTCGTGAAATTTCGGGAGTCTGCTACTTCTTTGCTACTGGGGTGCTACTGCGCTCATTATGCAGCACTGGCGTCGTCATCTTCAGAGGTAATCGACTCGGCTAGCTCGTCGATAAAATCTGGCTTCAGATAACCAACAAACTGCTGTGCCTGTTTCAATCGTTCTAGAAGCGCTGAAAACGGAATAAATCGGCACATCTCTCTCATGGGCGGTTCGAGCCGAGAAAATGTCGGACGAGCTATTTCGCTCAGGACTTTATCTCGGCGGTCATCCGGAGCGACGATATAGAGCGGGATGTCGAGATTGGGCTGCATCGAGATCAAGTCCGACATGCGCAGAATGCCCGAATAAATTGAAGTCGTACTTTCAATCTCGAATGCCGCGACGATCGCCTTTCCGCGCAACCAAAGTACGTCGATAAGTTCAATCGTCTTGGTCGTAGCGGGATCAAAATGAATCGGGAGTTCGCTGAGGAGGCGGGGAAGGTCTGCTATCCGCACACCTTCAACAACACGCCCTCGATCGTTTCTCGCAACCCATACATCCAGCCCCAGGTCACAGCCCAGCTTTCCTAGCGTCATCTGCATTCGATCGTGCTGCGAGCTTTCGCTCGACGGAGCAGAGGGGACCGAAATTGAAATCGTTGGCGGATTTGGTTCCGGTTCAGGGATCGTGACTGCACCAAGCTTCGTCTGAATCAAGTTGGGCCGATAGTTCAGTTTTTTTGCGTCGAATGGGCGAACGGTCGGATTTGCCTGAGCATTGAGTAATGACTTGTAAATGGCTTCACCGTCCTGGTCCTTCCATTTAGCTGGTGAGCCTCGAAAATGTCCGGTCCACGCGCCGGGGCTCTTCAGGTTTTGAAAAACCGAGAGCTGGTCTTTCAAACTCATGACAGGGACCGCGGTCTCAGGCGTTAGGGTCACAAGCGGTTTCACGTTAACGCGGCACGGAAATTCGGCGTCGGCCCAAATCTTCTTGGTGTCTCGGAAAGCCCCGGAGGTTACTTCAAGTACCCCGACGAAGCGTGAGATACCGGTGAGGTAACAGAGCAGCCGGTCGCCTGGTTGCATTCGCTGAACGGCCTTCCAGCGCCCGTCCCGAAAGCCGGAAACAGTCCCACCCGCGTCCAAAAACTCCTGCCAGGTTTTTCCTGTAAATAAATCAAGCCAATAGGTCATCTCAAATGCTTATCGGCTTGTAAGTACCTGTGAGTTAGGGCTTTTTTCTGCCAACCCCCATTTATTGTTTTTTACTGTATTTTATTGTATTCTATCCGATGAGAGGTAGGAGCCCCGAGCGTGGTGGAGATATGGCTGACCGAACCGTATTACCGAGAGTACCAGAAACGAAAAGGCACGGTCTTCAGCGAGGCCGAGAAGGGCAAGCTGTTTGCGCTGACCCAAGAGCTGCAACGTGGCTGGCCCCGTTGTACGACCGATCCGCAGACCCCACCAGAGGTGGGTACCGGCTCCAAGCTCTACTACGTGAAGTGCGACTTCACGCAGCCTCGGGCAACGTTTCGGGTGGCGTTTGGATTTCAGCCGGTCACCGGGTCCGAGGGGCTGCTGATCGCACTTACTTGCCGGACCAAGGAGGAACTCGCCCAGGGCTCCAAGGACGGGACAAGGGCTTGGTACGACCACATGGCCACCGTTGGGCGAAGCCGATGGACGGACTACCAGAGAGGGTACATTCGATTTTGGCGGATTTACCGAGCAGACGGAAGCCCGGAAAAACCCTGAAGGGAGGACATGAGTTATGAACGCGACCGCAAGAGCAAAGATTGATTCGATTGAGCACAAGAGGACGGTGTTCCGCGCAGTTTTGTCCTACTTCGGTGAACTTGATGCGCCCGAGATCGCTGAAAGAGTCGCCGCTGCCGTGGACTCGGCTTACACCGATGATCTTCTCTTCGAAGATTTTGAAATCTGGGTCGAAGAGCGCAACGACAAGGCGTTTCTCTATCAGGTCGATCACTTTCTAAAGAGTCGAGGAACCCCTCGGCTTGCCCATCCTGATTTGACGAGAAAGACGGCCGAAGTCGAAAAAATCCAGGTCGAGGCCGAGCACGACCTGGCTCGAACCTTCGCGGCAAAACTTCGCCTTCTTGCTGACCAGAAGGGGCTTAAAACCAACAAGGAGATCGGGGATTTTCTCGGGAAGAACCAAGAACAAATCCGCGTGACCCTCGCGGCTGAGCACAAGCCCCAGCGTAAGACTCTCCTGCTTGTTGCCGAAAAATTCGGTGTTTCGGTCGAATCATTGATTGAAGATTGATCGCGCTGACTCGATTGCAGGGGCGGCCTGACGCGCCTCATCTCTCACGTATGAGAGA
>JADZEO010000171.1 GCA_020850475.1 Bdellovibrionales bacterium
CGCAAATCGTGCAACGGAAGCGTATCCTTAATATCCCTCAAATCGATAAACTTAGTGACCTTCCCGTCGGAATCGCAGGTAATATCAGCCAAAGTTGCATGCCGCATGGGTTTTTCGTCCATACGATGTATGGGCGCTATCGGAAACAAATGCTGAATCGCCCAATGATCCAGCATGGATTGGAAAACAGAGAAATTACACAAATACTGGTCGGCCAGTTGTTTGTGCAGGTCTTCCACCTCTTCAGGGATGTACTTGAGCTCGCGAGATTTTTTATAAATAGCCTTGGCGATATACCAAAAAATTGTCTCCACTTTAGCTCGATCTTCCAAAGACAAGATTCCGAGATTGAACATGGAAATCGCTTCTTCCTTACGCTGAACAGCATCGTGGAAATGTTCCAGAAGATTTTTTCCAGATATATTTTGAAACAGATAGCGGATCTCTTTGACGACATCAGCCTCTTCTGTTTCCCCACCACGAAGAATGACCAGATCAGCTTCATTGGAATTAGCCACTTCGATATGGCCAAAAACATTTACGACCAACACCGAATGGTGAGCAACCAGAGCACGACCGCTTTCTGAAACAATATGTGGCTCCTTGACCTCTTCAGCAGCACAAATTTCCTGAATGGAGTAAACAACATCAGCGACATATTCGCGCAAAGAATAGTTGGTCGAGCTGTTAAAATTGGTACGGGATCCGTCGTAATCCACACCCAAGCCTCCCCCCACATCCAGGAACTCGATGTTCAATCCCATCTTAACGAGCTTGGAGTAGATTCGAGTGGCTTCCTTAACCGCACTTTTCACCGTGCGGATATTGGTAATCTGCGAACCGATATGAAAATGGAGAAGCTTAAAACTCTCCTGCATCCCTTCCTGCACCAAAATGCGAACTGCCCGAATGATCTCGGGGGTGGTCAGGCCAAACTTGGCAAACTCGCCACCACTGGATTCCCACTTGCCGCTCCCCTTCGAGTAGAGCTTGGCGCGAATTCCTATCAGGGGAAACACCCCTAATTCTTTCGAAACCTCGATCACATGGAGAAGCTCCGAAAGTTTTTCAATCACAATGAGGACACGCTTGCCTAACTTCAGGCCCATGAGAGCCATCTTGATGATGTCGTAATCTTTGTATCCATTGACGATAATCAGAGATTGGGGCGTGGTATCCATTGCCAAGACTGCGGCAAGCTCGGCCTTGGAACCTGCTTCAAGCCCATGATCATAGGGCCGGCCAGCATCCAGAATCTCCTCAACCACTTCACTCATTTGATTCACTTTAATGGGATAGACTCCCTGATAACGTCCCCGATATCCTGCTTCGCGGATCGCCTCACGAAATGCCTCGTTGAGCTCCACCACTCGGTGACGGAGAATATCCTGAAACCGGATCACAACCGGCATACCCAAACCACGGGCAGCAATTTCCTGCACCAATCGGTGAAGATTAATTCCCTCTCCGGACGCCTGAGACGGATAAACCATCATCGCGCCGGATGGGTTGATATTAAAGTACCGCCCACCCCAGTTTTCGATGTTGTAGAGCTTGAGTGAGTCTGCAACGCTCCAAGTATTCATCGCGCTTTTCCTCAATTTCTATAGGCCGACAGAACCAGTCAGCTATCATTAAAGGAAGGAGGATGCAAGACTATAAGCCGGGTTCTGTCTTGGCAGGGAGCCTTCCTTCAGCTTTGCGTTCCCACACCGAGATGACCATTCCTCTAGGGCGTTCGTTACCGAACACCTCAAGCGACCTTACCCGAAAGCATCGGCCGAGCCGGCCTCAAGCGCTTCCCTATTGGGTCTTGCTCCAGGTAGGGTTTTCCGTGCCGCACTCGTTACCGAACGCGCGGTGGGCTCTTACCCCACCTTTTCACCCTTACCCCGATGGCTCCAGCTGAGAGCCTCGAGGCGGTCTGTTTTCTGTGGCACTTTCCGTCAACCCTTTCTTTCGAAAGGACCGCCTGGCCGTTAACCAGTACCTTGCTCTGTGGAGCCCGGACTTTCCTCCCGCTCAATGAAGAGCCGGCGATCATCCATCTTGCATCCTCAAATTCAATCCTAGAAATAACACCAATCACTGAATCTTTGGAATAAACAAAATCCTGGCGCAGCTCGGACAACTCATGACCTCCTGCGAGCGATGCAACTGATTGTACATCTGGGGCGGAATCAACACGTTACATCCCATACAACGTCCCTGCGCGGCAGGCACAATGCCGAGACCCGCCCGCGCCGACCGAATACGATCGTACCTTGCCAACGTCCCTCGATCCACCTGCGCTATAAATCCATTTCGGCCAGCCTGAAGCTGCTGAATATCCTGATTCAGGACGCCTTCCTCTTCAGAAAATTTCTCCAGCGTGGCTTGACGTTCCGATAAAAGCGCGCTCTTTTTTTCTTCAATCTCCTTACAGGCCATATTCAACGCATACTGCTGGGCCAAATGAGCAGCCTTTTGAACATCCAAATCCGAAGCAAGTTTTTTCAACTGCTCAACTTCTTTGTTGGCCGCCATAAAGGTCGTCTGGTTTTCCATTTGTTCGAGCCGTTGCGCCGCGCGATTCATCCGATCCTGATTGATCTCAATCGCCGCTTGTGTTTGCTTGAATAATTTTTCAACCTCTGTTTTTTCAGCACTTTTTTTTGCCTCGTCGAGAGTCAGTGCTTCAAGCTTTTGATCCAACTCTTTGATTGCCGTTGGAAGATCAGACTTTTTTTTCTGGAGATGATCTACTTGTCGATCGATTTCTTGCAGTTTAGCCAAAGACTCAAGTTGAACTTGCACCGAAGACGAATTCACGCTGACCTCCATAGAAAAACCATCACCCTTCTTATTTAAAATCACTCCAAGATCTCATCGTCTGAGCCACCTCATCCACGATGACCGCCCTGAGTCCTAAATGGAGAATCCATTTCTCCATGCTTTTGAGAAACAGCCGTTCGCTTTCGCGATGACCGATCTCCATCACCGTCATGCCCCTGCGAACCCCCTCCAGCACGGCGTGATATCCCGCCTCGCCAGTAATCAGAAGATCACAGCCCTGAGATGCTGCTGCGGTAACAAACGAACTCCCTTTACCCGCAACAAAACCCACACGCTTGACCTGTTCAGGTACCGGATGACTCACCCAATACCCGTCCAGATTGAACAGTCTTTTAACACGGTGGGCTACTTCTGAAAAGGGAACTTTCCCAGAAAAATCTCCAAAGA
>JADZEO010000172.1 GCA_020850475.1 Bdellovibrionales bacterium
CGAGTACTCATTTGCAAACGCGGAAAGTCGGCCAGCGGATTGCCGAAACCGACGTCAATATCCAGTTCCGGTAAGACCACTTGCAGGGTCCCATCGGTGCGCATGACTTGGAGCTGCCGCAAGCGGACAACAAACGGCACGATTGAGCGCAAGATCATATCTCCGATGACCACCTCGCCCTTGAGTTTTTCGCCCCCCCACGAAACCAAAAACTCCCGGAGTCGCGGCTCAAGCAGCCGAGGTGCCAATGAATAAAGCGCAATCACTCCGAAGAAGGCGCCCAGAACTGAAAACAAAATCAGCCGACGCTTGAATCGCTGCCAACGTGCCACCTTGGAGTTAGACATGGGCATATTATAGATAGCTTGCAAACCTGGGTCATCCCGCAGTTCCGCGGTCGAGACCTTAGTCGGTGGGGTGCCGGGACTTAGCGCCCAGGACTGACGGGGTGATAAATCAGCTGCAGCATTTTTCCCCAGGCACTCGCCTCGGTGCCGGGAATTTCGGAACTAAAAAATCGGGATTTCTGGAAATCCTCTCGCCGCGACTCAAAATCTTCGGTCGAAGCCGGTAGCCACACGGAGGCGCCCACAAAGGAAGCCCGCGACCGATCTTTAAAGGTATAATTGTCGCCCATGGTTCGATTCAGGACCGTGTAGTTGAGTGCTCGGTCGAGCTCGTCAAAGCGGCGCCAAATATTTTGGGCCCGATAGCTCAGTTCCCCACCTCGCATTTGTTCCATTTGAAACATCCGCTGCATCAGATGCAACCAAAGACCTAGGTCCTTCATTCCCCCGGCAAAACTCGGGGTTTTGCCGATTACAAACTGACTTTCCCTGGCCCGCTCAGGCCTTTCCGCTAACAGCTCTAACAATTCGCGGGCGAAGGCTCGTAATTCAGGTACTAAATAATTATGCAATTCGGATATTGAGATCGCCGCCATGGTGAGAGTCTCTTTGGCTTTGGGATCTAATCGCCACTGCATCCCCCCGGTACTCACCGAAGCGCGCACGAGTTCGGGGATTGCGTAGCTCAGTAACAGGCCCTCATCAACGGCGAGAGTCTCCAGTTCCCTTTGACACTCAAGACTCTTGAGCCCGTGCTTTTGACACTTGAGACTGGATTTGACCTGTCTCTCGAGTTCGCGGCTCTTGCCATACAGTTGGCTTCGAAAGCCCGCAAAACTTCCCCGATTGAGCTCGTACATAATGCGCCGGTACGGCAGGCCGAAAAAATTTTGAATTTGGGCGGAGCCCACCACAAAGCGGGCCGTCCCCTCAAGCTCAAAGGCGACTTCCAATTGTTGCATCAGGCACGCGTCAGAAACATAAACATCAAAGGGCTGGCCATCGAGATTTTTATCAACCGTATCCTTAAGCACACGACGTAAACTCGGGATATCTAAGTAGGTTCCAGAGGAATCATCAAAGGCTAGTCCACCATATTTGCCATTAAACCCGCGAACCGCTTCGAGTTCCGCTACGGGGCTAGTGACAGGACTTGGACTCCCTTTGGGCTCCGTCAGCTCCAGCTCCTTTAAGATGGGAGCCCACAAATCAGGGTTCACCGACGTCTCCACCAACTTGGGTTCGACCGCCGTCCAACCTTGACCATGGCCCCAAACAACAACCGCATAGTGCTGGGCTGGGTAGTTTTTAATCCCCCACTCTAAAAATGCCCGAAACCTTTCCGTAGGACTGCCCTGATCCTCGGGAACCACCGCCACCATTGGTGAGCGGACTTCCGAAGCCTGCCAGGTCCGAATTTCAGTCAAACTCAGATCCGTTCGATACGGACGCGGCGACTGAAAGAGGTGAAGGCGTCGTGCTCCCTCGGTATCAGCGGTATCCACTTCAACGACGAGATCGGTCTTGAGGGTTGAGCCAGCAAAAGTGCCGCCCGCAAACGCGGCTTCCATTTCATAAAGATCGGCGAGCGCATAAGGGGATAAATCGTTGTCGGCCGCCATGTAGACCAAGACGGTCCAGTCCTTATAACAATCGGCCCGTCGAGTCCGCTTCAGCCAAGTGGCATAACCTTCGTTACCGCGAGCGGTACGGACTTCGTCGGCGGGAAACTGATACTTATGAAGGTTTTTTGAAATTAAGGATGCCCAAGCCTTCCGACAGGATTGCGCCGGAAGGCGGGCATGAGAAGCGAGCGTGAAGCAAAGACTCAGGACAATCGCTAAGAACTGTACTGTTCGCTTCATGCTCGTCTCCTTATTGACGACTAGTTGCGGGTTGAACGTGCGCCGTTGGCCTTTTCGATCAACACATCAACGATCTTCGCCAAAGGCTTTTGGTTAGAAGCAGCATCTTTAGCAGCGGCCTGCCATGAAGCGGGCATTGCACCACTGCCGTCCCACTTACCAACTGCCGCTTGATCAAACTCCGTGTAGTAGCGTTTGTTTGAAACGACCGACTGAGGCACGTGCCACAAGAAATCAGGATGGGCGTTGTTATACCACTCACCACCGATGACTTCACCGTCGACATTCAACTCAAGGTCATAAAGATAGGTGACCTTTTTGGTGGCATCGAGGTCGGCGTTATCGTACTCAAGGGGAACCGGACGCGTCTCAACGACATATTCAACTTCCATCGCCACACCGACAACATAGTAAGGCAGCTGACCGGGATTACGCTGGTAGTGGTTCCAGTCCACTTTTCCGCCGGACTTTTTGAAACGAAACTCCCAGAATTTGTCGTTTTCTTTATTGAAGGCCTTGGCGCCAGTTGCCCACTTAAATTTGTCAGCGGCAGTACCTTCAAAAATCTGACGAGCCACCTTTTTCCACTCAGTCGCAGTCTTACGTTGGCCAGAGACCGGGTCAAAATAAACGGCGCGATAGCTATGGACTGGTTGGTTCCACACTTCATAGTCAAAAGTAGCATCCATTACGAAGCTGTTTTTGTTTTTGCCGATTTGGTTGACGATGGACAAGTGCCAAGCGCCAGGATTGGTGTCAAAGCACTCTTGATCCAAAATTCGCCCTGTGGCGGAATCCGTTTTAGGACCTTTGGTATTGCAACGACCACCGATGTAGCGAGTTTGGACGTTGTTTTGGGCAAACAAATAAGAAGAGAGCGCCTTGATGTCGGCCGGGTAAAACTTCACTTTGGTTTTGCCATCGGCACCGGTCATGGTGACCGCTTTTTCCGGACGGTCCATGACATAAGCCGCAGGAGCCCAACCGTGGCAAATTCCCATCCACGGCTCAACTTTGTCGTTCATTCGCTGGTAGTATTGGCCATCAAGCCAGTTACCGGGAGTCAAAATACCTTGAGGAACGGTGTCGCCTTCCCACTTCAGGTTACGAGCACCCGCACGTCGCAGTTGATATTTGAGCTGCTCTTTCCAATAATCTGCTGTCTCAGCCATCTCACTCTTAGAGCCAACAAGCATGTCGTATTTTTCTGAAGGAGAAAGACGGGCGGAAAAATCGTCAAGGTTAAGGCGGGAAGCCTTGGCCCACAACGCACTCAAAGTCATATCACTGGCGACCGTATTAAAATAAACGCGCCAATCACCGCCATCGGGATATTCATCAGATGCGTAACGTGCACCAAGAACTCCACGATAAATCGCCCAGTAGTCATCCGACCAGGGAGTTTCGTCCAACTGAGCACTCATCAAGCCGGCCTTTTCAATGCCATCAAGGGTTTTGAGCATTTCGTCGCCTTCGTCAACCAGCTCCGCCGGATTGTCGTTCGGTTCAAATTGAGCCCGCCCTTGGAGCTGTTCACCCTTCTTAAGCTTTTCGACACACTCTTTGTCGTCACCGCAAAAGATTTTAATGCGCCATTCGTCTTTACCTTCGACAAACTGGTTGGGAGTTTGTTGGTTGACATACTGGCGAGTGAACTTCTCAGACTGTTGCTGAGAGTTTTGACCTTCTTGCTTTAAGAAGTTCTTTTGCATGAAAGCCTTGGGATCACTATTGAACTCACCCAAAAGGTTTTCGACAGAATCAACAAATTGTTGCGAAGCTGGAACGTTGTTAGCTTGAGCCATTCCCGTCTGCATGGGAATTGCAAAACTGCTTAAACTCATGGCAGCTGACAACACCAGCGAGAGACGGCGGGGTTGCTTGGTTTTCATTTAGGGACTCCTTTGATTTCGCCCTCACATCTTCCGACCACTTGGAAATCTCGAGGGAAAGAGCGTTTTTGGTGAATGTTGGGCTTCGCTCTTACCAAAATTTGTCACTGGACGCCACGCGCCATGTAGATGTTTCACGCAATCCAGAGGCTGTTGAAATTTTTTTTGTTTAAGCGCCCTCACCAGATCAGCAAATTTCCGGATTAAGAGCATTAATTGGCCGGAGATATCGGTCTGGTTCCAGAACTTGACTGCCCTCAAACCTCGGGGCCTGGTATAAGGGAATCTCGCCCTCACTCAAAACAGGGAACGAGCGCAAGGTCATCGGAGGATTGGGATCGTCGTGGAAAAGTTCAGCTATATGTCTCGCGCCAACATGGAATACATTGAAAATCTCTTTGCACAGTTCAAATCAGCACCCGACTCGATCGACCCCAACTGGCAGCAGTTCTTTGCTGGTATGGAGTTCGGGCAATCAGGCGCCGGTCTTCAGTCGAGCCTGAGTGAAAAGGAACTCGGGGTATATAATCTCATTCAAATTTATCGCGACTACGGCCACCTAAAGGCGAAGTTGGATCCTTTGGGCCTGCAGCAGCCCGACTTAACCCCCTTTGACCTGAGCCGCTTCGGCCTGAGTGCGGCTGACCTCGACCAACGTTTTCACGTGAGCCAAGCCTTTGGCTACGCCGATTTGTCACTTCGAGAAATCCTGGGGTGTCTCGAACGAATTTATTCTGGCACACTTACTGCCCAATTGGCTGAGTGTCCACCCTTGGTCCGCCAGTGGTTTCGCCGAGAATTTGAAGAGAAACCGCCGACGACTTTCACCAAGGAGCAGAAGATCGAGATTTTTCACCAGCTGGCCAACACTGAAACTCTCGAAAAGTTTCTGCACACGCGCTATGTTGGCACCAAGCGGTTTTCAATTGAGGGAGGTGACGCTCTCATCCCGATGCTCGAGGCTCTGGTCGGAGTCGGGACCCAAATTGCGGTGGAAGAGATTGTCATTGGCATGGCTCATCGAGGCCGGATCAACGTGCTCGCCAATTTCATGGACAAGGCCATTGAAGTGATCTTTTCTGAATTCGAAGGCACCGCGTGGGATGACGCCGACTTTGATGGAGACGTCAAATATCACCTCGGTTATTCCTCGGATAAACAGACAGCCCACGGCCCTTGTCATGTTTCCTTGGCTTTTAATCCCAGTCACCTGGAAGCGGTGGATCCCGTGGTTTGTGGCATCGCCCGCGCCAAACAGCGCCGACGCTTGGATACTGGGGAACGCAAAAAAGTGGTGCCCGTTCTCATTCACGGGGATGCTGCCTTTGCCGGCCAAGGGGTCGTCAGCGAAACCTTTCAACTCTCCCAGCTCGAAGGCTACCGAGTGGGCGGAACGATTCATGTTATCACCAACAACCAGGTGGGTTTTACCACCGACCCGATCCATGCCCGCTCGACTCGTTACGCGTCGGATATTTCCAAGACGGTTAAGGCTCCGGTCATCCTCGTCAATGGGGACGACGTGGAGGCTTGTGTCCGCGCCATGGATATGGCGGTTCGCTTTCGTCAAGAGTTCAAACAAGACGTCGTGATCGATGTGATCTGTTATCGTCGATTCGGCCACAACGAGGGCGACGAACCTGGCTTTACTCAGCCCAAGATGTATCAAGTAATTAAGTCTCACCCCACCTTGTGCTCCCTCTACCGCGACCAACTGGTCGACCAAGGAGTGATCTCCCGACCAGAGGCGGACACTTACTACCAAGGACGAATCAACATCCTGCAAAAAAAACTCGATCAAGTCCGCCAAGCCCGGCCGATAACTCAACCGATCGCCTTCGGTAACATGTGGAAGGGCTTACGTCGGGGCGGGCCGAGCGATTTTGAAGTCAGCGCCGAGACGCGGGCTCGACGCAATGATCTTGAGACGGTGGCTCAGGCCTTGAGTGCCTTGCCTCCCGAACCATTTCGTTTGTTTCCGAAAACTAAAAAGTTAATTGAAGGTCGAGCCGAGATGTTTGCTCGCAATCAACTCGATTGGGCGCTTGGGGAACTCCTGGCTTACGGGACCCTTTGTTTGGAAGGAACCCCGGTGCGGCTTTCTGGTCAGGATTGCAAGCGCGGAACTTTTACTCACCGCCAAGCGGTGTATTTTGATTTTGAAACCGGCGCCGAATATAGCCCCTTGGCCACCCTCAACCCGCAAGAGGGAGAGTTTTGCATTTATAACTCGCCCCTGTCAGAAATGGCAGTGCTCGGGTTTGAGTACGGCAATGCCGTGGGCGACCCCACTTACCTCACCGTCTGGGAAGCCCAATTCGGCGACTTCGCCAATGGCGCGCAGATCATCATCGACCAATTTATTGCCAGCGGCGAGGAAAAATGGCTTCGCAGTATGGGCCTCACCTTGCTTTTGCCTCACGGCTATGAGGGACAAGGACCTGAACACTCCAGTGCCCGTTTAGAGCGATTTTTGGCTCTGTGTGCGCAAACCAATCTTCAAGTCTGCAACATCACCACACCGGCCAATTTTTTCCATGTGCTGCGCCGACAAATGAAACGTGATTTTCGCAAACCTTTGATCATCATGTCGCCCAAATCACTGCTCCGCCACCCTAAGGTTGTTTCGCGAATGGAAGATTTGGAATTGGGGCATTTTCAAGAGGTTCTCGATGATCCCTCAGTCATGAACATTAACGACATCGAAAAAATTGTTTTGTGCACGGGGAAGCTTTATTATGACCTCGATAAGTACCGCGATGAGCATCCCGAGCAAACGAAGAAGGTGGCGCTGATTCGCGTCGAGCAACTCTATCCTTTTCCGGCGTTGCAACTAACACCCTTTCTCAACGGATATCCCAACCTCAAGCGCGTGGTGTGGGCGCAAGAGGAACCTAAAAACATGGGGGCGTGGCTGACGACTTCTCCCCGTTTAAGAGAACTGCTTGACCACTTAGGTCTGCGCCGTTTGAATCTGGAGTATGTGGGCCGAACGGAACGAGCCAGTCCAGCAACGGGCTCACCCAAAGCTCATCAACGCGAACAAGATGAAATTGTTAAGGCCTGTTTTCAGTAGAAAGCTTCAAAGCCAATGAGGGAGAACATCCTGTGAAAGTCGATATCAAAGTCCCCGCCGTCGGTGAGTCCATTTCCGAGGGAACGATTGCTGAGTGGTCGAGACCCAACGGGGCTCTGGTCAAAAAAGACGACGTGATCATGATCCTGGAAACCGATAAAGCCAGTGTCGAAGTGGTCGCGGATCAAACTGGTAAATTGGAAATCATTGCGGCCGCAGGAGAAACCGTACGCATCGGCCAAGTGGTGGGCCGCATCGATACCGAAGGACAAGCCACAGTGGTGGATTCGCCCTCAACCACGGCGCCCCCGCCGACGCCTCCTAAACAACCATCTCCTCAGAGCGCCGGTGGTAACGGCAAGTCCATTGCCCCAGACCAACCCCTGAGCCCCGCCGTTCGCCGAATCGTCGGCGAAGCGCAAATCGATCCATCCACTCTGGGAACCGGGAGTGGTCGGGGCGGAAGGTTAACTAAGGACGATGTTTTGCAGACTTTGACAAAGACTTCGTCCCCGCCGAGTAAGGCCACTCCGCCGGTCCCAACCCCACCGCCTACAGTGGCGACCGTCTCGCCGACTCAAACCAAAACACCAGCCTCTCTGCCACTCCCGCGCACCGAAGCGAGTGGAGGAGTCCGCCGCGTACCGATGTCGAAGCTCCGTCAGACCATTGCTCGTCGCCTGATTGAAGCCCAACAAACGGCCGCGATTTTGACCACCTTTAATGAAATTGATATGTCGGCCGTGCTGGATTTGCGGGCGCGCTACAAAGAACCCTTCAAACAAAAGTATGGGGTTAACTTAGGCTTTATGGGTTTCTTCGTGAAGGCTGCGGTTGAAGCGCTCAAGGCCTTTCCGCAAATCAATGCTGAAATTGAAGGCACGGATATCATCTACAAAGACTTCGTCAACATGGGCATCGCCGTCAGCACCGATAAGGGATTGATCGTGCCCGTGATCCGCAATGCCGATCATCTTTCGGTGGCCGAGATTGAACTCGCGATTCGTCACTATGCTGACAAAGCAAGGGACGGAAAAATCACCCTTGATGATTTGGCGCAAGGGACCTTTACCATCTCCAACGGCGGAGTTTTTGGCTCCCTCATGTCGACCCCAATTCTAAACCCGCCCCAAAGCGGAATTTTAGGTCTCCACAAAATCGAAGACCGGCCGATGGCGGTGGGCGGCCAAGTGGTGATTCGTCCGATGATGTATGTGGCTTTGTCTTATGATCATCGCATCGTTGATGGACGCGAAAGTGTGAGTTTTTTAGTCAAAATTAAAGAGGGTCTCGAAGATCCTTCTCGACTATTGTTAGAAATTTAGCCTTAGGAAATCGAGTATGGCAGAGCAATTTGACCTCATTGTGATTGGCGCAGGCCCGGCGGGTTACACCGGGGCGATCAGAGCGGCTCAACTCGGACTAAAAACCGCGGTGGTTGAGAAGTACCCTACCCTGGGCGGCACTTGCCTCAACGTCGGCTGCATACCTTCTAAGGCACTCCTCGATTCGAGCGAACACTATCAAATGGCCCAAGAAGAACTGCTTCACCACGGCGTTAAAGTGGGTTCCGTGGAACTTGATTTGCCGATGATGATGCAAAGAAAGCAAAAGGTTGTCGCCGAACTCACCGGCGGCATTGCCTACTTGTTTAAAAAAAATAAGATCACTCACTTTCAGGGTACTGCCCGCCTCCTCGATGGCAATACCGTGGAAGTCAAAGACGGGCGAAACTCAGCGGTACAGGTAAAGGCCCGTCATATTTTGCTCGCCACCGGGAGCATTCCCAATGAATTGCCCTTTCTAAAATTTGACGGACGACAGGTGATTAGCTCCACCGAAGCTCTCAGTCTTGACCAAGTTCCCACTCATCTCGTGGTGGTCGGCGGTGGCGTTATCGGCCTTGAGCTTGGTTCCGTGTGGCTTCGCTTGGGCGCCCAGGTCACGGTTATAGAATACACCAATAAAATTTGTGGTGCCATGGACGCAAAAATGAGTCAGCGCCTCAAACAAATCCTCCCCAAACAAGGCATGAAGTTTATTATGGAGGCCAAAGTCACCGGCGCTGATCTTCATCCACCGCCGCCTCAGCCTGGCAGCTCTCCTCAAGTTGCTGTTCACTATGAGTCGCTCAAGGAGCAAACTCAAAGCACGGTTCTTGGCGATAAAGTTTTGGTGGCCACCGGCCGTAAACCTTTTTCGCAAG
>JADZEO010000173.1 GCA_020850475.1 Bdellovibrionales bacterium
AAATCCAAAGTTGTTGGCGGCCTTCGGAAAATCCAGAAGTCACCGGAAATGGTCAAATCCTTTTTTCAACATGAAAAAACAAAATACGCTGCTTGATCATATTAAATTACTTTCGGCCGGGTTAATATCGCTAAGTGGTGTTTTGGCGACAATTGTTTATCATGCTGTTGCTCATTTTTGCTCTTGGTTAGTAGTCCAAAAAGCCGACACTGAGCTAAAGCTCCGGGAAAAGTACGACTATATTTTGCGCGAGTCGGAGGATCTTCGTTTACAGCACCTGCAATCGATAGGAGCGATTGAATCCAAAGAACACTTGAATAGTCTCGTTGCCCAGGTTTCACCCGTCGGCGAAACTGCTTTGACCTTTCGAGAAGAGCTCAAGGATCTACTCAAAGATCTCAAAAACATCGATGTTACGGTCGGGAGCTGTGCAGAAAATGTAACGACTCGGTTGGAAAGTTTCATAGACAAGTCGGTAGGAGAAAGATTAGCAGAACTGCTTGAGTCCCAAAGAGCATCGACCGAACGGATAGCATCCGAGATATCCCAGGTACTGGGAAAGTCCATTGGACAGGAACTCGAAAAGAGTTTTCGGGATTTAGCCGAGCGGCTGCCAGCCATTGTATCGGGAGGAGCAGGAGATGCGACACGCAAGATGGCCGAGGCCGTAACCAATGCCTCGGCCTCATTTGAAACCGTCGCCCAATCCATGCCAGAATTGATCACTGGGGTTTCTAAGATGCTTGATCAGCTCCACTTGCAGCAACAACAGTCCGCCACAGCAAGCATTCAAATGAACCAGGACCTAATGAAGTCGGTCAAGCAAGCGATTGAAAGTTTGGCTGAGACCAGCCAACAATCACTCGCAAAACAAAGCGAAATGGTGAACCTGTTAGGCGAAAAGGCCAATATCCTCGCGTCTCAAACGTCCGATGCGACGAAGGGCCTGAATATCGCCGTCGAAGCCGGGACCAACTCGCTTAGCAAAGCAACCCAGGATATCTCGGGGCGAGTGTCTGAAATCGAGCATAGTTTGGGAAGTTTGCTTAGCAAAGTTCAACAGTCCAACCAAGACTTACTCAACAATTTCAATTATTCCATCGAACAGTTTCGGGGGCTTACGAGTGGGATGAGTCAGAGCTCGAGCCAGATCCGCGAGGTAGTGACTAGGTTTGCGGAAGTTGCTAAGAATCTAGAACAGGCTCCCATTAGTTCCAAGCAGCTCATTGATGCCACGTCGTCTGCTATTAATTCACAAAACCAAAAGATTGAGCAGTATATTGTGGCTCTCGCTAGTGGCTCGGACCGAGTGGTAAAAACGTTGGTTGACGAGTACGAACGAGGGGTAGAGAAAATCGCCGAGACATTTAAGACAAAAATAGCTGGCATTGAGAAGGAAACTGAAAATATTCGAAAGGTCTATATGAGTGCTGGGGCATTTATGGCCGACACCGCAGAGGTGTTCGAGACACTCACGGAGAGCGTAGATGGATTAAATCAGACCTTGACTAAGCAAGCTTCAAAGATAGGTGGGTAACTAGAATATGGCAGCAAATGAGGGTGGTGATTTTACTTCCTCATATACCGATTTGATGACCAGCCTGGCAATCGTCTTTCTGATCTTGGCGGTTGGACTCGTCATTGTCGTAAGTCTTTCCCAAAGTGAGATTATGGCGATTGGCAAAAAGTATTTGTTAGGTCTGCAAAGGGTAACGAATGCCAAGACGCAGCTCATTGACGAGATTGTAAAGGTGTTCAAGCTAAAAGCCGATTTGGACGGTAATTTTAGAACGGACGACGACTGTGTGGTCGTTACTGCTGACTCCCTAACTCGACTCGTAATTCGATTTAACGACGATCGGGAGGTCTGCAAAAAGCATGGTTTATTTTTTGAGGAGAATGAGTTCACCATTGATAAGCGGCAGGTCGACGATAACATTGAAAAGTTAGTCAAGTTCTATGCGGTCTTTTGTGGTCCCAGAAAGAACGTCGAGATTTATGAAAATATCCAGAACATACAAATCGTAGGACATACCGACCCCATTTTGTTTCGCTCTGATGATGCAAATTGTGGCAAATCACTAGGTGGAGATCGGAATCAGCGTTCTAAATGGACTAAAAAGGCGGCAATGATTTCCGATCTGCAATGTGGTAATTTGTATTTGTCATCTCAGAGAGCCAGGACAATCTTTATGCTAATTGGTGAAAAGATATTGGGTACTCGCAATGACGGGTTCTTTTCGTGCTTCAAGGACATGACACATTCGGTGGGTCGGGGTCCATTTGAGCCAACCAATTCAGCATTCGCATCGCAAACGAGTTCATTGGCGCACTCAACCCAGCGAAGAGTGGAAATTGTATTCGAGTTCAAGGCCCCTCAAGTTGACATGGCTGTTGCGCAAGATATTAAAAGCAACCGAAATTTGGAAGATGTCCCTGCGTTGAAAGAGTGATGAGTGGCGCAAAATAAGTTGGAATGGCAAAGTCATGTTTACGAGATATCAGAAAGGCTTGACCAGCTTAATTTGAAAATCCGTTCCACAACCTCAGAACTCATTAAGATCTTTCCCAACGGGCATAGCGAACTAATGCCGCAAGACCCTAATGTTAGGGCAGCAATTTTGCGAAAATTGGAGAGTAGTCAGATGCTCTCGAAGAGAGAATTGCGGTACTTTTGGCGACGGACGTTTGATTTTGAACAAAGACATCTTCGCTCTGTGGTAAACGATCAAAATTGGACGGTTCAAGACGTTGAAAAGAACTTGATACGAGGATGGGACCCAGTCCAATTGGGAGAACGTGTAAACCGCTACTTGATTTTTGAAGACTTGTTACCCCCCCCGAAAATTCTAAAGCGCTGGTCCGATTTGGGTGATCTATCGCAGCTCCTCGATGCCCTACCAATCGAGGGATGTTCAGTTGGCCGCGCGATCGAAGAAAGACCTCAGTTCTTACGCAGAACTAATCTTTTTAAATTTATTATCGCAGCTCATTGTTATTACAGGGTACCCTACAATGACATCTCTAACTTTGACCGGGAGCTTGATGAGACTGGGTTTGGAGTCCTGACTTATGGGCAACTCACCAAATTAGATGTGCTCCCAGTTTCCGGTTATTACATGATTGCAGCCTTGTTAAAGGGATTTAAGGAAGGCTCGTCTCTGGGCACGTGGCAGATGGCTCAACTGGAGGCTTTCCGAAGTGTATTGGGTGACCCTCGCGGAATTGGCAGTCGATGGGAAGGAGTCCAAAAAATTGAGCAGGGAGGATTTGAGACCTGGCTGGGCACCCTCAACGAAGAAGACATTAAGTTCTTTTTTGACAATCTCGGAAATGTCATACACCCCGAGCGTCGAGAGTTTTGGTTAAGGTATCGAAGGCGGGCGCGCCGGGTCGTTGTAGTTTTGGATGGCGAGAATAAGAGTCGTTTGAGAGCAAGGTTTTCAACTGACCCAAAGACTACAACAATTGTAAATCGCGCGTACCAATTCAATTATGGGGAGTGGAGCAGATCGGATCAGCAGTTGCTCATCTTTTTTATTAAGGACTGGGTATTTGTTGAGGGTAGTGCCTCTGGGTTTGCATGCCGAGTCTTCAAAGAGTCGGTATTTCGCGAGAGGTTTAAGATCTTTTTCAATCGCGCAAACAACGAGCCCTCGGGAGCCGTTGGACATGGCTACGAGGAGTTTCGGAGCCGTAGGTCTGGCAGTGAGGCCAAGTGGATTCATAGGCAGGGGTGGGAGCGGAACTTTGAGCGGGATTTGCAAGGTCTGGGAATTTACAAGGACTCTTACGACGACATTTCAACAAGTAGACTGGCCCAGCCAACCACAAGCGGGAGTGCTACCAAGCCACACCCAAGCCCTAGTGTTGTGCGACAACCGAGCGACCAAGATGGGCGTGATTCTCAAGCGGTAATGGCAAAGATCCTCGATAATTTTCTGAAGGAAGTAGAAGAATTGGGAGGGATATTCATTGATCAGCGCCCCAGGGGTAGGCTTTGGATAATTCATGACAGAGAATTAGTTGAAGCCGTGCGCCAACTAAAGAAGTTCGGCATTCACTTTGAATTTCAAGTCAGAGGAGGTCCAGAGGTCGATGGTCGTGCCGCCTGGTATCTGAAAAAATAGTTCTTTCGCTCGACGTCTTGTCTTGAGGCCCGTTGGGGATTTTCCGATAAATAGATTAGTTTTATACATAAACAGAATCCAGCAAGACTAAAGTTTGGCCTTTTAGGTCTCGAGTGCTCAGTGTGAAGCGTGTTGAATTGTCCAATGTCGTTCTCGATGTCATTGCTCAGCAACAACCCATATCCATTCGAGATCTAGTTAGTGAAATTAGTTCGAGAATCGGATGCAAGGTTTCCAAACACGAAGTCAAAGAACTACTGGAGATAGACCTCAGAGATCAGGTAGCCAAGAGTCGCGACAAACTGTGGACGTTGAGAACCTCAGCCACACTGAGTCTTTCCACTTTGGCGGCTTACTACTTAGAATCTCTCGCGCTTGAGCGAGATACCGAGATAAAGCTCTACGCCACCCCGTTTGATGAAGATCGGCCGAACTTCCTGGTCCTAAAAGGGCTCCCAATTGGTCAGAACCGCGAATCTGTCTGGCCTAAAAAAACGAGAGACTTCATTGCTGATGCGCGGCCAAGGGCTAAGAATGTCAATCTATATATTGGGTACCCGGTATTTGTAAAGAAGGGCAGAAAGGACTCTTCTGACTTGGTATTCCCCCTGTTCCTATTTAGTTTGCGGATGGATCAGTCAGATGAGTCAGGTTACCCTAGCCTCGACATAGATCCGCCAAGGATTAACTCGGAAGCGTTTAAACATAGTGGGAATAGTTTTGGAGACATTCAAGAAGACTTAAAAGGAATACGAAGTGCATTGGGTTTGGATGCCGATGATGAAGAAGACTTACCGACAATTCCGGAGTTGATTGACCGACTGAAGGCAAAGTACCCAGCCTGGCCCTGGCGAGAAGAGATCGATATTGCAAATCTGTCAAGAGAGAGTCTGGCAGAGAAGTCGGAGGGTGGATTCTTCAATAGTGCCATTTTATTTTGGGGTGAGGGTTCGAAGTTTGTTCAAGGACTTGAGTCTGAACTCACGGAGCTACGAGCACTCAAGCCGGAAGACTATGAAGAGAGTGTGTTAGATCAGATTCTGGATCCCCCCAGTGGCAACATTCAGGCGGATAATGAAGTTGCGATTTATAGGCATTTGCCACTCAACCCAGCTCAAGCAGGGGCTGTAAACTCAGCAATGGTCAATCCGCTGACGGTGATTACCGGGCCTCCGGGCACTGGCAAGTCTCAGGTCGTTGGGTCAATCATTACGAACGCAGCACTACAGGGACAGAGTGTGCTTGTGTCTTCGCGAAATCACAAGGCAGTGGATGTCGTTGTCGATCGAGTGAATGGGCTTGCTGCTCAAACCTTTCTCCACAAACTTGGTTCCGAAGGGAGTGGTGGTGACTTTTCTCCCCTCGTCAGTGGCATTACCTCGCGAAATTCACGCCGAGAGGCATCTAATCTAGACGCTATTAAAAGACGGTCTGACGAACTCCGCCGAGATCTCGAAGCAAAGAGGGAGGCTCTTGATAAGGGCATACAATCACGAAATCACGTTGATGAGCTCAGCAAAGATCTCCAAGATGATCAGCCAAGCCGTGATTCACAGTTACTTAATCTTGGCTCCAAAAGTCTCGAAAGGAAGGCAGCCCACTGCAGAAGTGCCTTTGAGAGTCTGCGAAATGACCAAGAAAAGGTGGCTGAGGCCAAGAGTATAATTGACTTGGGCGCGATGAGTTTCTTCTCTCGGTTATTGTGGGGAATTAACAAAACGTCTAGGCTCAAAAGAGCAAGCGATCAACTGCGTGAGATCGCAGGGTGGCATGGCATCAAGGCGCTCAATGAGGGGACTGATGCCGAGAGTCTTCTTAGGCAGTGTGACTTCCTGATGTCTAAATTGGCTGAGAAGATCGAGGCGGCCCGTCGGTGGAGCGATTACTATAGGGAGCTCCAAAACCTTGAACAATTTGACTTGTCGGCCTGCCAAAGCGAGTACCTTTCGATTGAGGATAAACTAGCCACAATCGATCTTGAGTACTGGCGGGCTTGGTTAGCTGAGCTCCCACGTAGGCTTTCACCAAGCGACATTACCATAATCAGCGACTTTGCGGCCCTTACGCAGTTGGCGAATGCCGGCGATGAAAGTGAGAAACGAAAAATTGCAACAAGAATTAAGGAACTTACACCTCGGGTAACACGCATCTTGCCGGCCTGGGCGATCACCTCCCTTTCACTTAGAAACAGAGTTCCCTTCGAAGAAGGACTTTTTGATCTAGTTGTAATAGATGAAGCAAGCCAGTGCGACATTGCTTCAGCGCTGCCACTTTTGTTCCGTGCTAAGCGCGCTGTGATTATTGGCGATCCTCAGCAATTAAAGCACATCACATCACTCCTAAAGGCAACTGACACGCGACTGATGACCCAGTTTGGAATTCTCGACCACCCTACATGGGGATACTCCACCAATTCTCTCTATGATGTCAT
>JADZEO010000174.1 GCA_020850475.1 Bdellovibrionales bacterium
AATTTGGTCAGACGCCTTGGACCTCGTTGCGGCTTCTGTGTATGATCGCCCCTGGAATTGAGAGCAATCGACTCACCTGAGGAGACTGAGCGCCATGTCCATTCACAAATTGGTTTTACTGCGCCACGGAGAAAGCACTTGGAACAAGGAAAACCGTTTTACCGGGTGGACGGATGTCGATCTCTCGGAGAAAGGGCGGACAGAAGCCAAGGCCGCAGGCCAGCTCCTTAAGACCGAGGGCTATGACTTCGATGTGGCCTATACTTCGGTCCTCAAGCGGGCCATTCACACCTTGTGGACGGTCCTCGACGAAATTGACCAAGTTTGGCTTCCGGTCATCCGCCATTGGCGCCTGAATGAGCGACACTATGGAGAATTGCAGGGTCTAAATAAAATTGAGACTGCTAACAAATATGGCGAGGACCAGGTTTTTATTTGGCGTCGCAGCTTTGATATTCCCCCTTCACCCCTTAAGGAAACTGACCCTCGTCACCCCAAGCACGATCGGCGGTACCGGGGTATTCCGTCCCAGGACTTGCCGGCGACCGAAGCCTTGAGCCACTGCCAAAAGCGAGTTTTGCCCTACTGGCTGGATGAAATTGCACCACAAATTAAGGCCGGAAAGCGGGTCTTGATCGTTGCCCACGGCAATAGCCTAAGAGCCCTGGTTAAGCACCTCGACAAACTCTCAGATGAGGCAATTACCGAACTCAATATCCCCACCGCGATCCCCCTGGTTTATGAACTCGATAAGGACTTAAAACCTCTAAAAAATTACTATTTGGGTGACCCTGAAGCCGCCGCTAAGGCCGCTAAATCCGTTGCGAATCAGGCAAAAAAATAGGGTGCACCACGAAATCTTTTTTCATTTCTGTTGTTCATTTGAGACTGGTCGTGTTATTTTTTCCCCAAGTAAACGATACGCTCCTAAAGGATCTTCGGGCAATCCTGCCCAATCCTCTTTAGTGGCACCCTGGCTGAGGAGGCATAATGGGCAAAAAGTTATACGTAGGTAACCTAAGCTATCAAACAACCGATAAAGATCTGAGTGATCTTTTCTCTCAATGCGGAACAGTTGATTCAGCTCGAGTCATCACTGACCGTGAGACCGGACGTAGCAAAGGTTTTGGCTTTGTTGAAATGTCGAGCGATGAAGAAGCAAACTCGGCAATTAACAAATTCAACGGCTCTGAATTTTCTGGTCGCAACCTGACTGTCAACGAGGCTCGTCCTCCGCAACCCCGCAGCGGTGGCGGCGGCGGTGGCTATGGCGGTGGCGGCGGTCGTCGTGGCGGCGGTGGTGGCGGTCGTTACTAATTCGACCTTGCATCATGAAACTCAAAACCCCGCTTGCGAGCGGGGTTTTTTTTGCCCTGGTAGGGTCAAGTTTGTTAACCAAACTTAATTGGGATTAGAATCCAGCAACGAATCAATTCCCAAGGTCTTATCGCCGCGAAGTTGAAAGTGCAGCTCTAAATTGTCTTTCACCTGAGCAAGAATCCCCATTCCCAGTTTGGGGGGCTCAATGCCCAATTCCTTAAACTGAGTGGTAATCACTCCACTCGCCACGACAGCTTCGCCGCTCCGAATGAGACGGACGGATGCCTGAACGGGGTGTGCCGCTCCAGCGATGGTGAGCTCGCCGCCCAGGACAAAACTATTTTGCCGAAACAATTGCTCCCACTGGAGGGCTGGCCAGGCCGAGGTGCGAAAGATCAATTCCTGAAACTTATCGGCCTTTAAAATCTTAACGACGTCCCGATCGCGCTCGCTTTCACCCGATTCAAAGGCTCCGGCCTGAATGCGGACTTCGATCAAGTACCGACCGCCCAGCTCAGGCAATACTTGGGAGCTCACTTGGCAGTTCTTTCCCACCACGTCCACCGAGCGTACTAAAAATAAAGTTTTGCGGGTCTTGTAAGCCACGCAGTGGCTTTCCTCAGAGGACAAAATCTCAGCTCTGGCACCCGCAAAAACGGCTGCCAGAGAAAGTAAGAGGACGAATGCCTTAAAGCTCTTCGTCCCCGCGAGCATCAGTTGCTCTCTGTCTTATCAGCTTCAGCTTTTTTCTTTTGATCGACGTCAAACTTGCGCGAGGCCAGTGCGGCATCACAGACTTCAAGTTTTTCGTTGTACTCGTCTTCGCGCTTATTGAGAACGCGCTTGTAGTCCTTAAACCGCTTCAGGCGGTCCTTCAGGAACTCTTCGGCGACGGCGACGATCTTATCTTTTTCGTCAATCCCGATATCAAACTCTTCTTCCTTGTCAGTGACCCGATCAATCGGTTCTGTCCACTGCAACTTGCCGTCACCGCCGTATTCCTTAGAGGTGAGTTTCAGTTTGCACTGCTTAAGTGCCCCGTACAGTCCCTCAGAGCCATACTTGCGATTACCGTAAACTCGATCTTCGAGCTCGTAGACTTCGTTCTGCAGGCGACGCAATTCTTCGTTCATCATGGTCTTGCGCTGCACGACCAAATTTCCATCCTTAACCCCGACGGCCTCATTGCCACCGACGTCGGACTTTTTCTCCATTTCAGTTTCGATCTTCTTCGCCTTATGCGGGTTGGAAGCACAACCGGCAACAAGGGTCAGAGCTCCTAACATCATTGTCCAAGTACGCAGATTCGCCATAGTAACCTCCTGGTTCTGCGTTAAAGCACAGACTGACATTATGCCGAGGTCAAAATAGCGGGAAAAGGCCTTTTTGGTCTCTTAATACTAAGCATTATATACTCCAAACCTCTCTCGAATTTACCGCCGCAACCAGGCTTGACACTTTCCTCGAGAAGGCACTGGACAAAGGTGCCAATCATTCGTCCAATAAAAGGATGCAGCTGGCGAATCACTTGCTCTTACAACAACGCTCGTTTTTCCAGTCGGGAAAGACCCGATCATTGGAGTTTCGCCTCGAGCAATTGCGCAAACTGGAGCGCATGATTCGAACCAACGAGGAAAAAATCCTCGCGGCCCTCCACCAGGACCTGCGTAAACCGAAGGCCGAGGCTTGGGCTTCTGAGATCGCTCTGGTGCTCGAAGAAATTGCGGTGATGACCAAGAATCTCAAAGCTTGGTCAAAGTCGAGTCGCCTGCCGATTCCGTTAGCCCTTCAACCCGCCAGTGCCCGAATCTACCCAGACCCCTATGGCCAGGTTTTGATCATGGCCCCTTGGAATTACCCCTTTCAACTTTTGCTTTCTCCGGCGGTAGGAGCCATCGCAGCCGGAAACGTGGTCACGCTCAAGCCGTCTGAGTTTGCGATGAATACCTCCCAGCTCATTGGTGAGCTCTTTCAAGACACCTTTGCGCCCGAGTACTTGATGGTGATCGAGGGTGGCGTGGAAGTGAACCGCCAACTCCTGGCCCACCGCTTTGATTATATTTTCTTTACCGGCAGCCCCCAGGTGGGACGCCTGGTGATGTCGGCTGCGGCTCCTCATCTCACACCGGTGACTCTTGAGCTCGGCGGCAAGAGTCCTTGCATTGTCGATCGCTCAGTTGACCTCAAGACGGCGGGTCGCAGGATTGCGTGGGGCAAGTTTTATAATACCGGTCAAACCTGTGTGGCACCCGACTATTTGTTGGTGCACAAAAGCGTGCGCCAAGAGTTGCTTCACAGTTTGGTCGATGCCATTGAGTCGTTTTATGGCAAAGATCCCAAAACCAGTCCTGACTACGGCCGGATTATCAACCACCGCCATTTTGATCGCTTGATCAACTACCTCAAAGACGGCGAAGTTCTTTATGGCGGACAGTTTGATTCGCACCAACTTTACATTTCCCCCACTTTGATCGTGCAGCCGGTACGAGATTCAGCTCTCATGACCGAGGAGAGTTTTGGCCCTCTGTTGCCAGTGCTCGAATACGAACACCTTCGAGAAGCGCTCGAGGTGATTGAGCGTGCCCCTCATCCGCTCGCGCTCTACTTGTTTTCAAACGATAAGAAGATTCAAGATACGGTAATGAGCAGCGTCGCCTTTGGGGGCGGTTGTCTCAATGACTGCGTTGTTCAGTTGGGCGCGAGCAGCATTCCCTTTGGCGGGGTGGGTGCTAGTGGCATGGGTCGTTACCACGGGAAGACCAGCTTTGACACCTTTACTCATTTCAAACCGATACTCAAACGGGCAACTTGGAGCGATCCCCAATTTCGGTATCCGCCTTACAAAGACCACCTGAAGTACTTTAAGTTTTTTCTCGACTGATAGCAGCCTGACCGCTCCCACCAAACCACCAAAATTTTATGGTCGCGCCACTAGAGTAAATACAAGGCCTGAGAGCGTCCGCTTGCGGCTTCGACGAACGAGTTTTTGCGAGTTTCCCGAACAACCACGTAGCCGAATCTGTCACCCCAATGCTCTCGCAAGACCCGACTCCACTCCTCGGTCAATATTTCGCCGGAGGTGTTACCAATAACCTCGTTCAAGTAGGTTTCGGAGTAGCGATCGAGCAGCTTTGCCTGCACAACACTCTGAAAATCAGCGCGGGAGCAGATCACTCCGTGCTCGAGTTGAGGCTGCCCGCGCAAAGTGACTTCGATTTGGTATTCATGGCCGTGGATAAAAGCACACTTGTTGTAGAGTCGGACGTTCTCTTCCATAGGAAGGTCGGGGTTATGATGCCGATGGAGACAATTCAAGTGAAAGCGCGCGGTCAACAGCAAGGGAAGCTCGAGACCCTCGCAGTCAACCCACCAGTCATCTCCCTGTTTAAGCCGAACTCGGATCAACTTCAAATGAGGTCGGCGTTCTGCCAAGGAACTTTCGAGCCGCGCGAAGGCAACCCGACTGAGATTTTCGAGTGTGGGATTTTCTGCAGCAAAGGCCGGATCCCTGTCATTGACAAAGGTATGGTCCCATTGGGCCGCCACTTGCCAAAGCCATTGATGAAACTCTTCTTCAGAAATGAGCCAACCGGTTTCGGCGTCAGGAACTCCAGCCACGGTGGCGGTGAGTTCAAAATTGAATCCGGCCCCTTGGGGGGCTCCTGCTACGCCAAAAACTTGTCGAGTTTCCTCTCGAGAAAGTCCTCGGGCCGCACATTGCAGAGAGGCACTCAAAAACACCCGATGACTTTTCATAATCTTAATTTTCATAGACTCCTCTTCGTATCACCCTCAGGTGTGGTCTCCAACCCCAAGTTGCGGATGCTCTGCGCCATATCCTTTTGTTCACCCCTCAGCAGCCCCCATGGTAGGATTTTTAGCCATAGTTACTAACACTTCTTACGTGGAACGAGGTGGTCCTCATGGAAAAGGTGTGGTTGAAAAACTATCCTCAGGGTGTTTCTCCTGAAATCAACATCAACCAGTACAAGAACATCAACGAAATGTTCGAGGAAAGTATTCGCAAGTACGGTCCACGGGTGGCCTTCACTAACATGGGTTCCAATTTAACCTTTGAAGAACTGGATGAGATGTCAGCTGACTTTGCCTCATTTTTTAGAAACGTCGCCGGCCTTAAGAAGGGCGATCGAGTCGCCATCCAAATGCCCAACTTGCTTCAGTATCCCGTGGTGATGTTTGGGGCCTTGCGAGCAGGTCTGGTGGTGGTGAACACCAATCCGCTTTATACCGCGCGCGAAATGAAACACCAGTTTCGGGACAGTGGCGCCAAGGCCATCGTCATTTTGGCCAATTTTGCCAAACATCTTGAAGACGTCATTGCCGACACCGAGATCGAGACCGTCGTCGTAACCCAATTGGGAGACCTCCTTGGCTGGCCCAAATCGATGGTCATTAACGGCGTCGTAAGGTACGTCAAGAAGATGGTCCCGACCTACAACTTGCCGAAGGCTTATTCTTTCTATGAGGCCCTCGACTTGGGCGCCGAGAAAAAGTTTGCGCCAGAAATCTGCCAAGCCGACGACTTGGCCTTTCTACAATACACCGGCGGAACCACCGGAGTTTCTAAGGGAGCGATGCTCACTCACCGCAATATTTTGGTCAACATGCTGCAGATTGCTGAGTGGATGAAGCCCAAACTTAAAATGGGCGAAGAAGTGGTGATCACTGCTCTCCCCCTCTATCACATTTTTTCGCTTACGGTGAATTGTCTAGCGATGATGTTTTATGGCGGCACCAATGTGCTCGTAACCAATCCCAAGGATATTCCTGCCTTTATTAATTTGCTGATGAAAACCCGCTTTACCGTTTTTATCGGAGTGAACACTCTCTACAATGCCCTTATGCAACATCCGGATTTTGAAAAAATTAATTTTAAGAATGTCAAAATCAGCGTGGCCGGTGGAATGGCCCTGCAAAAAGCCGTTGCCCAACAGTGGCTCAAGCGCACTGACACGCCGGTCGTTGAAGGTTATGGCTTGACGGAAACCTCTCCCGTTGCCAGCTGCAATCCCACTGACGGCACTGATCGCGTGGGAACCATTGGACTGCCTCTGCCCAACACCGAAATTAAGATTTGTGACGAAGATGGCCAAGCTCTTCCTCAGGGACATTCCGGAGAACTCGTCGTCTTTGGTCCCCAAGTGATGAAAGGTTATTGGCAGCGTCCTGACGAGACGGCCAAAGTGATTCTCCCGAATGGCGGGCTCAAAACGGGCGACGTTGCGGTGATGGATACCGACGGCTTTTTTAAGATTGTTGACCGCCTGAAGGACATGATTCTCGTTTCAGGATTTAATGTTTACCCCAACGAAGTCGAAGACGTGGTGGCCTCACATGCCAAGGTCCTCGAGGTGGCGGCAGTCGGAGTCAAGGACGACAAGTCGGGGGAAGCCGTAAAGATTTTTGTCGTTAAGAAGGACCAGACGCTGACTCCCGAGGAATTGCTGAATTTTTGCCGCGAAAATCTGGTCGCTTACAAAATCCCCAAATACATCGAATTTCGAACCGAACTTCCCAAGACCAACGTCGGTAAGATTCTACGCCGAGCGCTTCGAGATGAGACACCAGCCCAGGTCTAGTCTGAAGTCCTGACTGGACCGCGGCCTTTGTTAGAGATTTTGACTCATTTGGAGATTTCCCTGCGTATATTCGAATCCAGGTGAAAAGTGTCGACAACTTTTGCACCTCCTCCTGCGTGGTAGGTAGCGAAGGTTTAGACACCCGCCTATTAGATCGGCGGGGTTTTTCCGCCCAAGTCGCATAATTTTTTGTACAGCCTGGTCTACGCGTTGCACTAGGTCCCCAGTGGGGTTCGTGTGGTGATCTTGTCGCTCTCGCGATGAGGCGCCATCAACAAAAAGTCTTTTTAGGAGGAGGAAATACAAATGAATACGAAGGCTCTCATTATTATGGGGGGTCTTGCAATGGCCCTGTGGTCATGTCATTCCGGGTTTAATAGCAATAAGGGTGATACGAGCGGTTCGGCAGCTCTCAACGCCGAAAGATTAGATGCGGGCATTACCAATCAAGCGCCAAAGATTTCTTGCTTGATTGTTAACAACAGCAATACCAGTCAAAGACGGACGATCAATACGATCAGCGAAGAGGACACGTTCTTCTTGGGATATCCCAAAGAGGGCGACACTCTCAACTTTGACTGTTCAGCAACAGCGGATGAAGGCAAGGTGTCGTTTGCACTCGACTCCGACTTTCAGCCGGAAGCACCAGATTTCAAACCATTTAGCGGGGCAGTTACCCTGGCTGCTGGTAGCAAGACAATGGCACTCAAAGCTACGGATGCCGAAGGTCTTTCCACTGTGAAGACTTTTGCCGTCAATGCTCAGTGTGCCGATGGTCAAAAGCCAGTCGTCAACCCAGCTCTGGTTTCGATCACAGCCGGTAGCAAGCACAACTTCTACAACTACTCAGTAGCCAACGGCGGTGTTTCTGGTGGATCGGGCTTTCAATTCGCTTGGGACTTTAATGGCGATGGTGTCTTTGACCCCTTCGACATTAACTCCAGTGCTGGCGCGATCTGGAACGACTCGGCGACTTCGTCCAACATCTATAGTGTATTTGCATCAGCGGGATCACGTAAACACCAAGCTCAACTTCGTGTACGCAACAGCTGTAACATCGAGTCCGACACAGTTCTGATCGAAATGGCACAGGAAATTCCCAACATTGCTCGTACTCCCGAAGCCCAAGCGGTACCCAAGGCTTACTACTACCTGCAGGCCGACATCAGTTCTGCTGATGCCACCTCGGCAGCGTCAGTGGCCTTTAAGCAACGCACGAACGGCCCTTACTTGTCGACTTGGTATCCCAGCGATCCCATGAAGCGAGTGATCTGTTCGTACAAGTTCGAGAAACTGGAATCGAAAGCTTCCTTTACCATCCAAGGCCTCAACTGGTACACGGGGGGTCTGAATATGACGACCAATCCCCAGTTTGTTCACGGAATGGAAATTCGCGTGAACAATATACCGGATAACGGCAGCTCGACACCCCAAACTTATACCCAGGCTGACGGAGTGAAGCTCCATTCGGCACTGTATCGAGTTTCGGCAAGCGATGACGGTCTCGTCCAAGAGAACTACAATCGCATTGACGAAGCTTGCGCGATCGAGATTACCGTCCAACGGGACGAGGGTGTTGTTCCGTGTACAGACAACCCGGATAAGGTGGCGTTTACTCCTACTACTGCCACCATTATCTACGGTGAGTTTAAGTGTCCTAAATTGACGAATGCAGCCACTGGCAAGCCGGTAGCGGCCGACAACGGGAAATTCTTCTGCGAAGTCGCACCGTTCAACCAGTGTGTGGGCGCCCCCTGTACCGACGGGATCTGCGTGTGCACTCCGCCTGATTGTGGTGGAGGCATCCCATCAGTTCCGCAGTGATGGAGGTGGGGTACTTAGTCAGTCTCTGTCGATGCTTCAGATGGTAAGTGGAATTCTTTCAAGGGCTCTGACCGATGTCAGAGCCCTTATTGCTTTTACTCGAGGCCGCGGACCTAAACCCACTCTCCCAGGTGGTATCGAGTTTGCTATGAAGCAGACCTAATAATTAAAACCCTTGCAGGTATATGGGAGTGAGCAAATGGGATTGGTTCAGGTCAAGCCACTGCTGGTGGCACTCGTGTTGTCATGGGCTACCACCTCGCACGCGGGTGAGATGAGTCCCCAAGGAAGAGTTCTTGGCATCGCCCAAACCCTCGCTGAAATTTCTTCATCTGAAGCCCCGGCTGAGGTCAAACACGCCCGCCTCTGCCAGATGGTAAAGCAATCAATGGACGTAAGGGGCATCGCGACCTTTTTGCTCGGCACCTTTAAACGCGAAACCCCGCCTGCGAGTTTTGAAGCCTTCGCCCAAGTTCTCCCCCAAGCGGTGGTCGAGAACTTTAGAGACTTGTCTCAAATTAAGAATCTTACCGCCGAAATCAAGCGGGCCTTCGAAACCGAGAACGGGATTGAGGTTCAGGCGGTCTTTCAAAGCCAGCTTCCCTACAATCTGAGCTTTTCTTTGGTTCGTACCGCCGATGACCTGCTTGTCCGGGACATTACCATTGAAGGCATTAGCATGATGTTGAACAAACGTACCGATTTGCAACACGAACTGCGCCGGCTTCGCCGCGGTGGCAGTACCGATCCGGTGTTAGCCTTGGCCACCAACCTCGGCACTCAGTCGGCGCCTTGCCCCTGAACTGAGACAACTGTCTCTCGAGTTGACACGTTTTGAGGTGAGACCATCACTTTGGAACGTCAAACTTCCGGTACAGTGTTAGCAAACTTGGCAGCCCATCCCCGCCTGATTCAGAAAAGACTTGATTTCACCGTGGCCCCCCCTTTGCACAAGTGATGGGTGGGGGTTTGGTTAAATTATGGGTAATCTAGTGGGGTCTCTCCTCATTCTCATTTTGAGTGTTGCGCTTTTAAGCGGCTGCAGCGATCCTCGCCTGGTTGCGAGTCCTAAGCCAGTTCCGCAAAAGACCACTGCTCTTTATATTAAGAACTATTGCCCGACCGATGGCTACCGCTTCACCGAGATCTTTTCTTACAACTCCTCGAGCGAACTTAAAATCGATGCTTACAACCGCCTTTACTACCACATATCTGATTATGATCGCGATGGTCTCAGTGACGAATTCGAAAAACAGACCGATGTGATCGATACCTTTAACGTCGGCTGGGGTCTGTGGGACACCAACGGCGACGGCCATTCTGACTTTTTGATGTACGCCATCGGCTACGACAAAGACAACCAAGTGCGCTTAAGTTTTTGCCCGCTCTCACAACAAGACACTGACGACGATGGCCTGCCTGATTGCGCTGAGGACATTCTCCGCACTGACCTCACTAAACCTGACTCAGATGGAGACGGTGTACCGGATGGCATCGAATATCGCTTTAGCACGAACCCCAGTGATCCGATGGATGTAATTACAGACTATGACCAAGATGGGGTTTCAGTCATGCAAGAGCTGAAGGCCAATCTGCCTCACCGCTTTACCAACAACGAATTGATTAACTCTAAAGCCTATAAATATGACGTTGAAACGTTCTATAACGGGACACAGGATTGCTACAACATTCGTATCTCAAATATCCCCGTGATGGACGTTGCAAATGGCAACCTGATTCAGGTGATGGCAGTTGAAAATAATACGATTCCAACTCAAGGGGACATTACCCGCATCGCACCTTTGAAAGTTCTTGTTCCCCGCGACATTCAAGACAAACTACGCGTCGTTATTGACAACGGTATCCAAGGCCAGGTGGTGGATGGAATCATGATACCCCTGGTACTTGAAGACGATACAGAGGAGCCCATATGAGAACCCAAGGAGTGGTGATATCAATCATTCTGGGACTATTAATGATGTCTGGAATATTTGGCCAGGCTTGTAGCGATGTTCGCCTCAAAGAAGGTGAGTACATGCTCTACAAGGCCACCCAGATTGGTGTGGACTTCTGCACCACACGTTCCGACACCATTCACAGTAACCTGAAGTTCATCTTCGTGGTGGACCGCTCAGGATCGAATCAGACTCGCTACGCCGGAACCACGGCCCTGCCGGGTACGGACGTCAACGGGATTCGCCGATTTGATGCGATCTTGCAGTTCGTGCAGCAATTCCAAGCTGACCCTTATGTCTATTGGTCGCTGGTTAACTTTTCCAGCCAAGTGCTGAGTGCTCCGAACTTTCAGGGATTCACGAACGACAAAGCCGCCTTCGCCAACTTTGTCCAGGATCAAAAAAATCGCACCCAGCAGATTGACGGTGGTTGGACCAATTACATGGCAGCTATCGACTCGGTGACGGCTATGATTCGCCGGGATATCGCCGCAGCGAAACTGCTGGATCCGGTGATTGCTTCAAACTACGTGATCTTTTTCGTGAGTGACGGTGAACCTATCGTCAATGGTTCGCTCCAGTCTTCCGACTCAATCATCAATAAGATTCGCACCATCGCCTTGTTGGAAGACGAAGAGAAAAAGCTGGTTGAAGGTATTCAAGTCAACACCGCTTACTACTACGAGAATCCGCCCGATCCGGGAGCGCCCGTTCTCTTGAACAACATGTCTTTGAATGGTAACGGTGACTTCTTGCAATTTGCTGACGGACAGACCATCGACTTTAGCCGCTTTGCGATTCCGTTGCGAATCTCTAAGTTTGACATCAAAGAACTCTGGGTCACCAACATCAACACCGTTTGGCACGACAATATTCTTCAGGAAGACGCCGATGCCGACGGCCTTTCTGATGAACTCGAGCGGATATTGGGTTCCAATCCGAACCTCTACGACTCCGACGGCAATGAAGTCGGCGACGGTGTCGAGTACCGTATGACGGGTGGGGTCTCACCTTGCAAAATGGCCGGATGCTTGCCGGCCGGGGCTGACCCTTACACCACCTGCCGATCGTATCAACAGCCTCCCCCGTCGACAGTTTTGTATCTCGACGAGGACAAGGACTTCTTGAACGATTGCGAAGAAAAACTGCTTGATACCGACTTTGAAGATCCGGATACCAACAAGGATTACATCCCTGATGATTTGGCTCTCAAGAATGGTATCAAGATGAATGAGGCTTCAAATGCCGGCTACTTGGATCCTGACTATGACAGCATTCCGGATTATCAAGAGCTCAAGTACAACACGCCCGCCCGCATCCACAATGACAACGTGCCCGGGCACAAGCGGTTAACTTATCAGGGCGGCTTGGTGAGTTCGACTCCTGACCAAGATTGCTACCACTTTAACGTCACTAATATGGTGACTCGAACCAATCGAGACACCATTCGAATTTACATCATGGAAAACACCAAGACTCTCGACGAGAAACGACTCATGCGGACTGCCGAAAAGCAAATGGTGGGTGGCGCTGTCTACTTCACCGATGCGGATTTCAAGTAATCCAGGTAGTCTTATTTGATTTGACCCAACCAACCCAACCAACCCAACCAAACCCGGCCTCCAGAAAAAACTCTGGAGGCTTTTTTTATTTTTAGGTCATCATCCCCGGGTCATCATTCCAGGGCTATCGTCCCCGGGCCATCATCCCAGGGCCATCATCCCAGGGCTATCGTCCCAGGGCCACAGCCCCTGTGGCGCTCGTCTCAAATGACAGCATCCCGTCCCCTCGTCCCCTCGTCCCATCGTCCCCTCGTCCCATCGACCCCTCGGCCCATCGTCCCCTCGACCCATCGTCCCCTCGGCCCCTCGACATCCGCCTCAGGGTTGGCCCCACCGCTTTGGGCGCGGCACTACCTGTGTCGGTGTCAGCGTCAGTGTCAGAGTCGGTGTCGGCGTCAGTGTCAGAGTCGGTGTCGGTGTCAGCGTCAGTGTCAGAGTCGGTGTCGGCGTCAGTGTCAGAGTCAGAGTCAGAATCGGTGTCGGGGTGGACCCACTTACCCGAGGTGAATCCCTTGGTGGTGTCCCGAACAAAGCAAAGTGAGATTCTCGAAGCGATCACTCCCGCCCAAGCGAATTGGTTTGAGATGGTGAATTTCCAAAAACTTG
>JADZEO010000175.1 GCA_020850475.1 Bdellovibrionales bacterium
GAAGACCAAGAAAGATCTTGAACTACTACACCCCAGCTGAAATATTGACCAGCAAACCCGGAAAGAAGCCGAGAATAAAAACCTTCCTGTTCAGTTAATTTGTCGCAGTTAGTGTGAAAATTCGGGCGCGTGAGTATAAATAAATCGTACTGTTGGAAAGAGAGAAAAAGCGGTCCCACAAAAAATGGCGAACCGAGAATGGTCCCTATGAGCGAGGAGCTAAAATCCTTTCTAAAGGAATATAAACTCGCAAGGGGCGGAAATGGATATGTATTCCCAAGATTGTCTGGATGGCACTCAGGTAAAGCTGCGGAGATACTACGCGTCTTTCAAAAAGAAAATGGGATTCGAGCGACAAACTTTCACTCCATTCGTGCTACTTTCATTACACAACTTCTGCTTGCAGGTGTCGCTGTCACCAAAGTCCAAAAATTAGTCGGTCACAAAGACTTAAAAACCACAATGGACTATGTTCGGCTGATAGCATCTGATCTTGATGGTTCGACCGATGCTTTATCTTTGAAGAACAATCACGATGGCGCAAAGGTTATTCAATTTAACCGTCCGTCTTAATACCCGATAGTTCCATAATTAACTGCGATATGATCTTCTGTTGCCTTGTGGGGAGTTTTCTCAGAAGGTCTATCGCTTTTTCATCTATCTTAGAGGTCTCTGCGGCTTCTTTAGCAAGTTTATTGGATAGCTGATCGAAATACTCAATACCCATTTTGTATGTCTTCAAAAACATGGTGAGCCTATCGCCTGTCGGTGGATACTCTTTAAAATTTTCAATCTGACTTATCAACGTTGTTGAGCATCCGAGTTTAGCTGCGGCTGCCTTGAGCGTCATTCCGCGTTTGATTCTAAAGTCTTTTAAGATTTGGGCTTGAGCTTTTTGCTTCAATGAAAGTGGTTTCATGTATGACGTTATACTCTATGTCGAAATAGTTAAAACTAAAAGTTTACTAAAAATTTAGTTGGGCCACTCTTGGGCTTTTCTTGGGCGTTAGATTGATGTGGATTCTAGGTAAACCCAAGTAAACCAAAGTAAACTGTTTGGGGATTAAGTGTTTGAAAGGATTTGTGAAACGGTAAAGTGCGGTAAACTCCGTGAGAGTTTGGTAAACCGCTGAAATGTCATGAGAGAAAATTGGATGGGTCACTCTTTAAACTCGTAACCCATCGGTTTTAGTCGCCAATCAAGCACCCATATTACCTGTTGTTACCTCGAAATCAACGTCTGATTAGGCTTACGACGTTGTCATAAGCCACCTCGTCTTGAGGAATTTCGATCTTAAGCTCCTCAGTTGCTCCCTCGATATCTTTACCTGACAGCCGCAAATAGCCTTGCGTCGTCTTTAAAGACGAATGGCCGACAATGGCCATGACCTTTGAGAGCGGCACACCGTTATTCAGCATCTGCGTAATAAAGGTGGCCCTGAGGTCGTGGAACTTCACAGGTGTAATGCCGATCTCCTCACAGAAGCTTTTTAAAATCTTCGCCTGCTCTCCCTGTTGCCATTCCCACATGTGGGGGAGGACGAAGTCGGAATTGGGCTCAGATTTCGCTCGTAGCTCTTCGAGGAATTTTCGGCACTGACTTGAAATCGGATAAATCCGGTTCTTGGCGGTCTTCGTCGGTCCCTCCCCATTGTGGCGAGTCCAGGCTTTGCTGATGGTGATCTTGCCACTGACAAGATCAACGTCACTCCAGCGCAGACTATACAGCTCACCGGATCTCATGCCGGTGAGAAGCGCAAGGGTCCAGTGCGGATAAAATTGATGATCTTTCTTCTTCGCTTCGCGAAGAAGGATTTCGATCTCATTTTTATTGAGCACCGCTTGATGTGCTTCCGCGCATCTGACGCGAATGCCAACGGCCGGATTTCTAACGAGGAGGCCTTCTTCAATCGCGATGTTGAAAACTCGTTTCACGATTTTAAGCAAACCGCGCTTCGTGTAACTCGACACATGAACGCAGTCCTCGAAGATCACGCGATGAACGTCACTGGGTTTAATGTCGGCGACAAACTTGTCTTTCCAGATCGGATTGAACCATTTGTCGAGACAGTGTTTGTAGTTGAGGTAAGTCGAGTAGCGATACTCGACTCGATACTTCTCAAGGACGTGCGTGATCCAGTGCTGCCAAACGGCCTTGGCTTTATCATCGTCGAGTTCGACCATGAGCCTTGCCTCGGCCATGCGCGCTTCTTTTTCGGTGTCGAAGCGCTTTCGCTTACCGATTTGTTTTCCGGATTTATCTCTGATTTTTACAAAGACTTCGAATCTAAGTTTGCCGTTTTGGATTACTTTTTTAAGTGCCATGATTAGCTCCCTTGCTGGTTTCGTTCGTTACGAATCAGCGAAGCGAGATAGTTCACGTCGAATCTCAAATGCTTTCCGAAGTACCGACACTCGATTTCACCTCGGCACTTTCGAATACGAAGCGCGTTTGGAGAAATCCCGAGCATCTGTGCAGCAGCCTTAGTCGAAGCCCATACGGGCACTATTTGATTTTCAAAGAACAGTTCCTTCGAATTTACCGCTTTCTCGCTCCCTTGGCCATTTTTCTCTTCTCTTCTATTTCCCTGTGTCATCTCTAACACCTATTTATTCTCTCTCCCGCCCGCCTCCTTCCCCTGTCTCCCTGACTACTTTCCACCGTTAAACATCTTTAGATGTAGGGGGAGAGTAGTCAGGGAGCTTTAGAAGGGGAACGGACGGCGGGCGGGTTGGTTTAAGTCCTTAATTCGCCAAGTGAAAAAGTGGATAAGCGCGGACGAAGGTCCCAAGTGCTTGGATATGGTAGGCTACGCATCGAAAAACTGATTGTCTCTCCTGAACTCTGTCGTCTTCGCTTGTAGAGTGTGACACCAGTTGATGAGCGAAGTTGGCTGTCCGCTTGCGTTGTAGAAGCTAGAAATCGGACTATCGCCCGCACTCATCGAATCAGAAAACAGGAAGAAGTTCTCCGTGTAGCCGCGTTTCTTGTGCGCTTTTTCCAGCGTCTTCTTTCGGTAGAGCAGGCGAATCGTCTCCGACAATCTTCCTGAGTCGC
The DNA here is from genome assembly GCA_020850475.1 of Bdellovibrionales bacterium. GTDB lineage: Bacteria > Bdellovibrionota > Bdellovibrionia > Bdellovibrionales > UBA1609 > JADZEO01. Next base: position 3,059 of record JADZEO010000175.1, read on the forward strand.
AGACGTAAATCAGGCCGTCGATATGCGTCTCGTAGATGTAAGTCTTTAGTTTCTGCTGGATGCGCTCATCTGACTTGCGGGTTCGCTCAATCTCAAACGCAACACTAGCTTTTCCGTGCGTTGCCGTTTTCGGAAAGATCATCAAGAAGTCGGGTAGTAAGTCGAGAGGCCTTCCTTGTTGCTGCAAGATGCTTCGCGCCGGTGCGTGGCCTTCGATTTCGTGTTCGCGGATGATTTCGACTTCAGGAAATGCCCGCTTTATTGTGAGCGCCCAGAACTCACACCATTGGTTGTGAATCCAGTTTCGCCTATTCAAAAGCGGCCTTGCCGCTTTTGTTTTGTCATCTTTTAGTCTTAGGGCGACTTCATCGCGAACGGTTTGGGCGTTGTTGAGCTGATAGTAGAATGTGCTGGCGCTTCCAATGACCATATCGACGATGCCTTTGCGTTTCATGATTCCGACGGATTGGCGCAGATTCTTTTTCGGAATCGGCGGCGCGGTCATGCGGTGAAGCATCTCGAGAGTAAGTGGGCTGTGATCTCGGAGCAGTGTCAGAACCTCTTTTGCGACTTGGCGTTTTGGAACTTTGTCGATCAAAGTTCAGCTCCCTTCATTGCGAGCTGCGTTTTCGCCTGACGCCTTTGTCCGGCGGCTTTCAGCTCCATCAAACTCTTGATAGCAAGATCAATGTCGATGTCCTTTTTGCTCGCGAGGTTCCTGAGCGAGCGACGAACGTTCGTGTGCTTGATTTGGAGCGCTCGAACGTCGATCTTGGCCGTGAGCAAGATTTCGTTTACGACATCAGACATATTGATCGTGCCGCTTTGAAAATCGAGATTGGCCTCTTTGACGATCGCGTCGAGCGTCGTCCACGAATCTTCTGTGAGTATGACCTGAAGTTTCCTTTTCACTAGCGACCTCCTCGTTTGTTGGAATTGGGAATGACGAACGGACTCGGCGGTAGGTCGCCGAAGTAGATTTCGGTCTGCCTTGTTGATGACTCGCGATCTTCGACCACTGACTGATGGACGAAGTAAGAAGTCAGAAGGCCAATCCCGAGCCCGATGCTGGCGCCGATGCCGACATCTTTAAGCTTCGGTTCGCCTCCGGCAGCTCGACCAGCGGCATAAGTGGCGGCGGCACCTGCCATTGCTCCGGTTGCGGCACCCAGCCGGAATGATTGATCAAGCGTGCTGCACCCGCTGGTGAGCATCGCTAAGGTTGTTAAATAGAGAACAGCTCTCATGAGCGATTCCTCCTGTATTGGTTAGACAGTGGAGGAGTGCCGAGAAGTGCGAGGGGTTGAGTGGAGTAGTAATAGGAAATTGAATGTGAGAAGCCCTGAGCTAGATCAATACCAGCTCAGGGACAATGCTTGCAGAGTTAGATAGCGTTTCTGACGTCGTCGAGTTTGGATTCGATCTTAACGCCGAGAGCATCGAGAACTCTCTGGGCCTTCTCGATCGAAGCACCATGGTACTCGTTTCGCTCATCGCGAGACACCTGCGGTTCCGATACGCCCAATCGGTCGGCCAAATCTTTCTGCGTCATGCCTTTGTAGATTCGAAGGGCGATGAGTGTGCGTCCGAGACCGTTGAAGTTGACGAATGGATCGAATTGGCCACGCTTCAATTTTTCATACTCCGCGACTTCTTCTTTAAGCTGGAGCGTGAAAGAAACGAGTGGGTCCATTGCGAGTTTGATCTGCTCGTCACTCATGCCAGCGGCCTTCATTTTCTTTTCGTGAGTCTCAAGAGTTTTGTACTCTTGCTCTAGTCTTGTTTTTGCTTCCAAGTAGTCTTTTTCGATTTTAATCATTATAAACCTCCGTCACTGAATCACCCGGACAATTCCTTTTTGGCGAAAGCCGTTGCGGGACTGTCTGAAAGCGGATGGGAATTTCAAGTCGTTTCCAAATGCGTCAGTAATGCCCGTGCCCTGACCCATATGCGGATAGAACTCGACGCGATAAAAGATCCACATAGGTAACTGGCGTTTGGAGAATCCTGCTACGGACCGGCGTGAGGCCGGGTCCCAGTTCCAGATCTTGTGTTGGTCCAAGTTGTTTAAGCTCGACACGATCTGCTCAAATTTCTGAATATCATTTTTGTCGTACAGGGACAGATGTGGGTCGAAGTAGCCATCAATGTCGTTTGGATGATCTTTGTCTTCTACGAAAGAGCCATCTAAATAAATGTCCGTGATACCGACTTGCCAGAGTTGCTTGATGAGAACAGCGGCGTTGTCGACCAATTGACTTCGCCACTTCGAATCCCAATTCGGAGAGCCGCAGCCGCGAACAAGGATGCTGTTCTTGATATCAAGAATTGTCGCATCGTATGTGCCCGGATCTAAAACTCCATCTTTGTTGAACTGTGCTGGGATTCCCATTCTCCTCCTTATCGGTTAACTTAACACATAGGTTAAGTTATTTCCAGTGTTAACTGGTCGGCATCTATAAGTAACTGAAATTACTAAGGAAAAAACTCAGCCCTGTCTCAATTCGGGAAACCTCACCGTGAAAACGCTCGAAGCCCCATGAGGGGTGGCTCGTCCGTGAGCCACAAGGACCGCGCCCACTCCTGTGGGGAGGGTCTTCAAGAGATCCGGCGAGGCTCGAAATTGGTGAGCGTCGCGGGTGGTTCCTTCGCCGACGACTTCGGCACGGTCGATGTCCTTAGTGTTCGTGATCCGTTGAGTGGTTTTCTGGATGCTCTTTGTCCCAAATGAGCGCGAGAAAAACTCGGCTGAATCGGGGTCATTGATTCGAAGCACAATCTTCGTCGCTGCATTGTCTGTGATTCGGTTTAAGAACCCAGGCGAGACTTCGATCACGTCACCAATACTTTGATGCGAAAAGTGCAGAGCAAAGCCAGCCGAGCGAGCCTTCGAAATCAAATCGGCGAACTCGGCGCAAGCAAACGACGCAAACTCGTCAAAGTAAACTGGGACGAGTCTTCTCTGTTTTGCTTGCGGAGAAATGAGTCCCCGGTGTGCGGTTCCGGCCAAAAAATTTAAGTGGTTAATGATGAGTTTCCCGAGAATCGAAACAAGCTGTGGAGACATGAGACTTTGAAGGCGAAAGTAAATCACGTGACCGTTTGAGGCCTTGGAGAGATCAATTGCGACCTCGGCAGGCGAGAGTGTTTTATCTAAGTGCCCGATCGTTAGCGAGCGAATTTGATCGCGAAGTCCAGAGAGGTCTTGAAAATCGGCGACTGCCAGATTTTCTGGGAAGTCCTCCGTCGAAACGAAGGTCGAATAGGTCTTGGGCGTTTCAAGGTAGTTCGCAATGTCGACAAGAGTCGGATTTCGTCCATTCACGTTGAAGTGAATCTGGAAAATCCGCTGAAGCGAAGAGAGTGCCTTCGATTTGTAATACTCCTCGCTCCAAGTGAGAGAAGAAAAGAGTCTTTGCGCTGATTCAAGTGCCGATCCTGATAAGAGTGGGTCGTACCCGAGCGAATCGGCGCTGCTGAGGTCAAAGACTGACAAGCGTTCGGTCGGCACGAGCCGCTCAAGTTCAGAGAGAAACGAATGATCGCCTTTGGCGTCGAGAATGATGGTACCGAGACCGCGCGAGATATCCTGCCGCAAGAAGTTCAAGATCACGCTCTCAGTTTTGCCCGAGCCAGTGGCACCCAAAATGTGAACGTGACGCGTGCGAATCTGATCGGGGAGAAAGATTTGAGCACCGAGATCTGAATCAACACCCATCAATACCGATGATTCACTAGCGTTTCGAAGCTCTTCAGGAATTTCGAGTAAGGTCTCGCGGCGCTTTTTCTGCGCCCGTGCCCATGGCGAAAAGTATGTGGCCCATCCGAGTAACATAAGACTTCCGAGCGCAATTCCTGCGAGCCAAATCAGCAGTTTATTCGTAGGCGAACTAGCAGAGTATGCCTCAAGTAGCCAAAGTGCAGCGAGCCCAAAAGGGAGCAGAAGCAGTGATTGATAGTTCTGATCCGTCATCAGTGCTGCCCCGGAAAGTAATCTGTCAATTCAACGAAGAACTCAGTCATGGGTTTCACCGTTAGTACTTGCGCATTTTTATGCGCGACAGTCGCCTCCGACTGAAACTCCTGCATCATGCCCGCCGCGAGCGCGCGCGCGACGAGCGTTCGCATATCTTCCTTGTCCGTACCTGTATCAACGGTATTCGGATTCGACGAAGCTGACCGAATAGCCGCGCGAGCAAAGAAGCCCTCTTTTTTGACCGCTGCGATTCCAAAAGTGCCATCAAGACTCATCGCTCGTGCCGAGATCGGTACAGCAAGATCAAGTCTTCGAGGGTGCCGAACAAAGCGAAAGGCGATGTTCACACGTCCTGACGAGAGCTCACCCGTGGCTTCGCCAATGAGAGTCCCTCCGACAAATTCTTTTCCGAGCCCGTAGTCGACGACTTGCGCGTGAACAGGTGCATTGGAAAGTGTTTCGAGAACATTCATCAGGCGAACTTTCACCAAGGTGCCCGGAGCGCGTTTTGAAAATCCAAAAACACCACGACCGGCCCCACTGCGACCACCGAAGTTGATAATCTGCGACTGCTTCTCGGGCCGATCACGACCCGCTTCGGCGCGTGGTCGAGTTGGTGGTCGTGACGGTGCAGACAATCCAGCTTCGATAATCTTAAAAATGATAATTGCGGAGATCGGGATTAACCCAAAGACCACGAGGTCTTTCGCTAAGAGACTGAGTTGAAATCGAGGTGTCCCGCCTGGGTAATCTTCTTCTAACCAGCGGGCAAGAAGTCGCTCTTTTTGCCGAGCGAATGAATTCACACTTTTCATTAGCGACCCGCCTTTAGATTTGCGAGAAATGGCTTAGTCGAACCTTTCACCGGAACGACAAGGGATACATCACGCATATCAAGCGGGATGTTGGGCTTGGTAAAAATCAGCCGCGCTTTGATGGTCGAGTCTCGCTGAATCTCGCGCCGCTCTGACCAAAGTTTGCTCGGACTCACATATCGATCCTTATGCTTAAGTCGAATGCGATCCCAATCTGGCGTAATTTTAGCCGAAGCATCTGCCGAGATTTCAAAATCGACGGTGAGGAAATCCTTTTTCCTATCGAAAACCGACTTGTGAACCACTGCCTTGCGCCCGTAGACTCTCGCCGCTTGGCGAGTTGCGCTCGTCGTCGGTTTCGAAGGAATGAGAGAGGTGAACTTCTTAAAGTATGTTGGCTCGTTGTCCTCAGAAGCCGTCAGGATGAAAAGCCGAGCCTCCTTCTTCTTGAAATACACGAACATATTTGTCGTTGCATAAGGAACGAGCGGCTTGATGACGATAGAACGTTCCAGTTTCTCAACCTGGAAGAGATTCTGATCGCCCAGTACGACCTGAGTCGGAGCTTCTTCAAACTCCAGGATCGAACTGAAGCCTTCCTTCAAAAATACCGGAAACGGGGCTGGATTCACATTCATGGCAAACGCCACCTGCGACAGAAAAAGTGCAATCAAGATCATGTTAGCTCCTTCCTCTCGAAAAATTTCGAGCGTAATTGACGTATCTTTTTGCTCGCGCTGTGTGAACGGCCGCCGACATTGCAAGCGTCTTCGGATTCGACATCGCCACAGTCTTCAACACGCCTTTGCGTAACGTATCGCCGACGCTCAAGTTAACGCCGTCAGCAAGCTGCGAGACGATGAAGGGTGAAAACATCAGCGCCACTGCAATGATGAGGTTCAACGTAATGACGGTGATCAAGTTCCCCTCGACTGAGTAGGCCGAAGCAAAAGGCATCGCCTTCAAAAATGCCGAGAGTACCGACCAGATCACGGGCCAGCAGGCCACTTGAAACATCGACTTGAAAAGTCCTTTCGTGATCCCGCTCGATGCTTCAAACAGTGATCCCAAAATCAAGAACGGACCCAGCGCCACGAGCAGAAACCAATAGAAATGCTGAAACGCGAGCAAGAAGAAGCGAGCTACGATCAGTATAACGAAGCTAATTAAAACGAGCCCACCGACCAACAATTCACTGCCAAGATTGATGAGCCCCTCAAGATCGAAAGAGTAGAGTTCGGCCCGTTTTGATGCCGCATCGAGTACGGCATCAATTCCGGTCATGTCGTCGATTGACTTTGCGATCTCGACCCCGAGTGTTTGTGAAAACTCCGCAATCGTCGGAAATGCGACGAGTAGGAGAGCGACCAAGAACAGCCGCTTAAGCCGCACGATGACTGCGCCGCTGATTCCAAGGTCTGTCGAATAGCCGACTGCGACCGAGACTAAGAAGAGCGGCAGAAGCATTTGCCATGAAAGGTGGCTTGTATGCTCATAGATTTGCCGAGCGACGGGAAGTAGCTTTTCGTACTCTTCGATGGCGGGGATCGTGTATTTCATCGCGTAGATCCTGACTTCAATACGATTCGTGAAAACGTGGAGTCGCCGCCCTGACTCAAGTTGCTCGAAAATGCCTTCATAGAACTGCCACGAAGGGTGACTGCGCGAGTCTCCTTTTCGTTACCGTCTGCCAGCATTTGAGCGAGAAGCGCAATGACGTGGCTTTGCATCGTGAGTGACTGAGATTCAAGAGAGATGAGACTTCCTACTCCCGAAGCTGTGAGTTTCTGCGCGACGCCAGGGGAGGCATCAGCACCTCTGCGCTCGAGTTCTTTGCCAGACTCGAAGCTAGACTTTGATTCAGGTGCTATGCGAGCCGCGAGATTCATCGCCTTTGCGATTTCATCCTCAATCGTGTCGTACTTCTCTGAACGGTATTCCTTGGGCATAGCGTGATAGATGATTCGCAGACGGTTCACAGCCTCACGGGGGTCTTTCCATTTCTCCCACTGTGACGGCTGAACGGCGTCTGAGATTGTGCGAATGCGATTGATGCGGTCTTTGATTCCGGCCAGTTCGTCATTCATGTGCTGAGACTGTTTCTCTAGCTCCATCATTGTGTGGAGCGTGTTGAAGACGATCTCGGCGAGGAGTGGCAGATCGGCACCCCAAAGATCGGCCTTGGCCTGATATGGCAGAAATAGAAATGCAGATGCCAGAACTAGCTTCTTCAATTCAAATCCTTTCGTGTTGATACATTTTCGGTATTTGCGAGCTGATAGAACTCAGGTGTCGGGTAGAGCCTGAACACCTGACTCATGGTCGGACTAAGCGCAAAAAATTCCGAGTAGACCGGCTTCTTTGATGTGACAGACAGTGCGCGGGAAATGTCTGTGTTTGGAAGATCGAAGGTCTCTTTTAAAAACTCCGCCGCCGCACCGTTTTGCAGAAATATCTTCGTGAAGCTGTTGGTGAAGATCATCTTCGCGAATGCTTCGTCGCCATAGTCCGCCAGGTTCTGCGTGATTGAGACAATTCCTGCGCGATATTTACGAAGAGTCCGGTACATCTCCTCTAAGAACGACTTGCTCTGAGCGAAAAAGCGCCAGACCTCATCGAAAACGATCAAAGTTCGCGAGTAGGTGCCCTTGGTGAGATCGTTCCACAGCAGTTCTGACAGCAGAAGGATCGCAGTTCTTTGTAGAACAGGGTCCGAATCGAGTTCTTTGAAGTCGAACGCCGTGATCTGTGAGGTGATCATGTCCGTCAATTCAGAGCGCGGTTTGATCTTATCGAGGCCCAGGTGCGGCTTTAGCCAATGTGCGATGTCTTGGTAGAACCGCTCATCTTTCTTGGCCGCGAACTTCGAGATTGCTCCAATGCTGAGTGGCGTGCCTTCGATGCTTTTTAAAAGATCGTCGATTGCGACTTTGTGCGAGTGAGTGATGTGGCTTCCAGATCCGCAGAGAGTTTCGATCAGGGTTCGAAAGAACCCGCTCCCGTCGACTCCTCTGAGCTGAAGAAAACTCGCCAAAAGAGCACGTGCTTCGTCTGCGGAAAGGACTTTGCTCTTGCCGCCATTCGCTTCGATGATACGTCGGTACGAGCCTCCGATATCGAAAATGCAAAGCCGTGTCCGGGACTCATCCTTGAGGGCCGACGACAGAATGGCATTCATCAAAAAACTCTTACCCGAGCCAGAGGCACCGCAGATGAACGAATTGAAATTGAGGTTCTCTTTTGAGAACAAGTTCAAATGCGAGACCTCTTCGCTTCGAGATCTTAAGGTCAAAGCCGATTCATCATTACTGCGCGAATAGTCGTGAAGGAGCGGGAACACGTGCGCCAGATTCTCCGAGAGAATTGGTAGTTTTCGAATGCCGAGAACTTTACCTCCCGGCAGATGGCTAGTAATCACTGGCAATGCGCCAATCCCTTCCGGGTAGAGACCGGCATTGCCAATACCCGAGACGACGCGCTCGAAATCATTCGCGAGATCAAATGTTTCTTGCGATGAACCCGATATCGAAAGCCCAAGCGACACTTCGAAAAGCGTCTCTTTGTTGACGAGAATCCGCTCTAATGTTTCTTCCGACGAATGTAGTACCGAGTTTGACTCAATATTCTTTACCTCAAGTGAACTTGTGACCGAGAGGGCATGGCTGACCCGACGTTTCGTCTCAAGCTGGCGGCGAATCCTCTTTCGATCTGGAATATTGAATCGAAGCGACAGCGTAAACGGACAGGCGCTCTCGAAGACAGGCTGAAGGCATCCTTGCCATGTCACCTGCGGGAGTTCTGTAAGCGAAAGAACTCGAACGGTTCTTTCGCCTGCACGAATACAGTCTTTCTCCCAAACCACGTCTGGAAGTGAGTTCGTCAAAAGCTTTGGGCCGAGAATCGTGCTAAGATAAGAGTTCCAAGTGTCTTTCGAAAGCGGCTCGCATCGAACTTTAAGTTCGCCCAAAATCGCACCGAGATGCGAATAGCTTTCTACTTTCTTTACTCGCTCAAAAAACAAGATTTTTGTTTTGAAACCGGCGACTTCGTGTTCGACTCGCATTCTGAATAAAATCGCTTGGCCGTCGAATAGATTCGGAAGTCTAGTGAGAAGCTCAGAGAGCTTTTGAAAAAAGCTAGCGGCATTGGGGCCGTCGAGTTCTTCTTCAAAAAGTCCGGTTGAAAGTGGTTCGGCCTCGAAGCACTTGTAGATAGAGCCGTCTTCGCCCTCGATAGTCCCGTCATCATGAAAGCGTGTCTTCAAAATTGTTTTCGTCAGCGAGTACTTTCTCATTCTCTTACGTCCTATTCCTTCTTCGATTTGGTTTGGCCCTTATGGCCTAGGTAGAGATGTGGCTCGATGAGAAATCGGCCAAGCATCTCAAGGTGTCCGTTCTTTTGCCCATGCGATATGATTCGCAATATCGCGAGCGTTCCTAGGCCGAGCCCCCAAGAGAGCAGTAGGGGCGCTTGCATGATATTTAAGATCACATTCGATCCAGCGAGCACCGAGAAGGCAGTGACGATGTGACTGACTTCAAAGCCCCAAAGCTGCGAGCGATTCATGTTGCTCGTTGGACAGTTCTTCATCGAACTGTCCTTTGAATCAGATCAACGATGCTTTGGGCGCCGAAGAGAATCGTCGCGCCTGTCACGGCATAGACGAGGTGCTGCTTCGCATTTGGGTTGCCCGTGAAAAAGCTGAAGGCCGCAAAGCCAAGCCCCAGGACGGCGAATATAGGCAAAATCGATCCGATCAAGACGTTCTTTAGTCCCAAGAGCGATGACTCGACTGAGGCGTGGGCGAACGGTGCAACGAGCAACATAAGTGCGAGGAGTGCGAATTGTTTTTTACTCATTGGTCTTTGCCTCATTGTTTTGAAGTTGGATGACATAACGCTGACCTGGGAACATGTGGAATTCGCAGCTAACTGAGCCGCCTGATTTTGATGGCCATGCGCGACCTACTCGGTTCCACGCAGTTTTCTTTTCTGGGATGCCGTTTTGTTTTGTCTCGTACTCTTTAGCTACAAGAATGTCGTAGAATCCGTTGTTCATAGTTCCTCCTGAGCTGATAGCAGCTCCATTAATTCTGGTTCTTGTTTCAGTGGCAGAATGCCGATGGACCAAAGGTAGAAGTCGTAGCAATCAAGGTTCACGCGCGCAGATCAGCCAACTGATGTGGCTGACCGACGTGGTGGCTCTTGAGCGAATTTTTTAGAAAGTTCGGGAACTCGATTCGTTCCCATTGGCTTAGCTCTGAATCAAAGTCTGGCGAGTATCCGCACTCCCAGCAGTTTGAATGTGTCGCAAAGTGTTCGAGGGCATAGCCCCCACATCGCATACAAAAATCAATCTCGTTCATTTATGTACTCCCATATTATGAGGGGCGAATCATCTCGCGCCCTCATATATGGGAAGTGGGTGACATCACTCGACTACAAGCCCTTTGAATGAATTGATGTCGGATACTCTATCGAAGTGGGGATCGACGTTTTTCAGGGAGTAGAAGTGTTCGTCGGCAGAAATAAATGAATCTGAATAGGTAATGTAAACAGCGTGCAGACAATCCGCCCAAAGGCCACGAGATTTTTTCCGCTTTATCTGATGGAGTGCCATGTAGGCCATCGTTAGGATTGGCCCTCTTTGTATGGCAATCTCATATTTTTGTAAGAAGTGATGAAGTCGTTCATTTCGATCATTGATGCCTTCCTCTCTCCAGAACTCCGAGATGACATCAGTTTCCATCGATAGCTCTCCGCAAAGAATCATCAGCACAAAATAGATCGAAATTCGGTACAAATCCCGATCGTTGTCGTTCAATTGCGGCTGGCTTCGGACGAAGCTGAGGTTGGCGACCAAGGGATCGATAATGTCCATTAATACGACGCCAAGTAGTTCATCTTTTTGAGCAGGAAACAGTATTGTCCGGCGAAGTGAGTGCCCAAGTTTTCTCATTAAATTGAGTTTGTGTGCCAGGTCCTTTCTGTCTAATACGAAGGTTTTTCTCTTATCGCCGCAGATGTCCCGCCAGACATCTGCAATTAGTGATCTTGAATCAATTTGTCTTCTCGGCTCGACTCTAGGGCATCCTTGCTTCAACCAATCAATTATCAACTCTTCGGGCGCGGCGAAGGGTGGAAACGGAGCGAAGTGTTGGAGAAATAAGACGAGACTTTCTCGTTTCGTATCGTCTGCAGTAAGCAAAATCTCCCAAAAAACCAATGATGATATTCGATAGTGATTTCCTTTCTCTGTGACGAATTTAGAAATTGCTTCGGCCTCCTCGAAACTCAAAATCTCGTGCAAATGATTGATGGCTGATGTTTCGAAATATATGTAGGGCTGGCCGCCACTCCGATGAAACCAGTGCTTGAATTTTCGTATAGTCGATTTTGCCAAATCAGTCGCTTGCTGCCTGATACGATGGAGCATTGTTTGCCATTCTGTCATCTTTCGATTGTGCCATCGCAATTAGAGACTTCGCAGTCCAGGGACTCTTGGTCGAGTTTGAGCGGGTCGCAGCGAGCAGAGCGCGCTCTATCTTCTGAAGTGCCCGCTTCTTCGTAACCTTGATCGAGGATCGACTTAAGTTGAGTCGTCGTGCCAGTGTCCGTTCACTTGTGTCTTGCCAGAAGATAGCTTCGACGATTTGCGATTGACGTGTTGTTAGCGAGGCCAATGCAAATCCCAAAGACTTCGAGCTGCTGCAATCGCCAGAATTTAGTAGATTCAAATATGGCTCATTTAGATCGGCCGCAGTTTGATAGTTCATAGCTGAAATCAAAGTTTCCCGCAGGGGAATCTCTATTGATAGGAGGTAATCATCCCAGGTTTTTTGATCCCAAGTCTTCGACTCTGTTTTTAAGGTCTCATCATCGATTGGGTGGCTATGAATATCGAGCCACGGCTTCTCTGGATGAATGGCGACAGTTTCGGTGATAAGATTCTTTGCGAGTTGTGAGCCCATGATTGGGACCTCTTTCGGAAGCTGCGCGGTCGGTCCTTGATCCGACATATTTGCCAACTTCACGGGACCGCATCCATCTCGAATGGTCGTGCTGATCCCAAGCTTTCTGTTGCCGCCCGTTGTATTGGGTAGGGCTTGATCCTATCGGTCTAGTTCGCGAACGACATTCTTCTGGATCTCAATTCGAGGACTCCACTTTCCTTTGTGGAAGTGGATCGTCAGACTCCCGAACTCGATCCCTAAAATTTCTGCCAAGCTATCGAGCGCCTTCGATAGCAATTGATTCTTAGTTTCGTGCATCTTCCTTTTGTCATAATTCGCTAAATCAGCGAATTGATCATGTTTCATGTCATAGCCTCCAATTTGGCCGATTTGAAGCGTCTTACGGGCGATATACGTGGTTTAAATAGACTTCGTCAAATATTTTCTATTGACATCAATTCGCCAAAATAGCTATTAACGGCCGCATGCAGAGTGATCCTAAGTTTATTTCAGATCGTATCCGCTCGTTGCGCATGGCGAGGAACGTGAAGCAATCCGAACTTGATGAGAAGTCCGGGCTTCCGCGTTCGACGATTTCGAAGATTGAAAATTCAAAGCGCGAGGCAACGGCCAGCGAACTTGTTCGGATTGCGCAGGCTCTTGGGCTCACGCTGGATATGTTGGTCGCGGGGAGTGACTCGTTCGTCTATCAAGAAGAGATGAAAGTCATTGAAGCCCTTCGCGAGATTCCTTTCGAAGACTACAAGCGGATTCTTCATACCATAGAGGCTCAAGTCTATTTTGCATCGAAGGACGCGACGAAATCGCGCAAAGAGTATTTGGAAGAGTTGGTCGGATCGCTCACGCAGCTTTCACAAGGGGATCGCCGACCGCGCAGTCATTTTGCAGAGAACAAAAGAGTTATAAGAAAAGATTAACCAAGGTTTGGGGGTAAAATGGAATTAGAGCGAAACAGGATGGGGTCGAAGGCCCCGACGGTGAACTCAAAATCTAAAAAAACGGAAGCGACAGTCGCAGGTCCGATTGTCGGATCTCAAAAGTCGGACAAGGCAGCGTCGCCACAAGTCGAAGTGCCAAGTATTCGCCTGTCGCCAGAACAAATCGAAGAAATCCACGTCGATGAGTATTCGCTGACTTTGTTTTACGCGACTCGCGTCGAACCGCTGACGTTAAATGATATCAAACGCGAATTTGCAGAACCCGAGCCAAAGAAAGCCCAATCAGTAATGGAGCGTTTCATTAAAGTAGGCCTCGTGCATATCACTCCGGATGGCTCGTACTATTCAAACTACCCAGAGAACTACATCAATTACTCGCACTACAGATATGACGGCGACCTCGAGGCGCGCAAAGATTCGAAGGTTTTCCAATTGATGAAAGAGTTCAGCGGAAAATCTGAGTATTGGAAAGACAAAACATATTTTTCGATGGATGCGTTCTATTCGAAAGAACAAAGCGACGAGCTTCTCGAGATGTTCAAGGCCATCAAGCTGAAAGCGAAAGAGTTCGCCAATGAAAACGCCAAGAAAAAAACTATTCGTGGCCTTCGGTTCCGCAGAATGAAGTTCTTCGACATGACCTTCGCTTTCATATTCGCGATGCTAATGACGCTTGGAATGTCAACAAAGTCATTCGCTGGCGGCAACGATCCGGTCATCAATATGTACCGAGCGAATCCTGTCGCAGCTTTCAACTTCTTGAACGTGGCTCGATATGCTGGCGGTGGAAATGATCCAACGGCAATTCGGTTTGGCGGCACGGTTCCTGATTTGTATTACGCCGCATTGGCCGAGCCGCCAAAGGCCCCAGGTTCTGACGGCGGTGGTGGGCACGATCCAAATGGAAGCAGGGGGCCGGTTGTCGGTGGTGGCGGTCATGATCCAGCAAATCCGCCAAGCATGGGAAGTCCTTCTTGTTACTTCGAATACGAAGGGCAAATGATTGCGATCATGTCGAAACGCAGTTGCCGATTGAAAGTATTTATCGACTTCATGAACGAATGCGGTGATAGCGATCAACCTGCTTGTGTTGAGGCCGAGAGGCAGACTGAGTTGTTGATTCATCGACTTGAACTTGAAAGTCGAACGAAGTGAGAGCTCTCGCCAAGGCCCAAGTAGTTACTGGACTTCGAGGATTTGCCGCGATGGTTTTCACCATAGCGGCTTCTCCTGTTTTGCATGAAGCTGGTGTCAGCTTTCAGACAATTTCGTTGGGCTTTGGTGTTTTGTATTCGATTTTGGCGATCACAGAAATTCCGACCGGAGTTTGGGCCGATGTCTTTGGCGCTAGAAAGTCCGCCATCATCGGTGGAATTCTTCAGACCATGTCACTTGTGATATTGGGGCTTGGGTCGTCGGCGACATGGCAAGTGCTGTCCGGTTTTGCCTTATACGGTTTAGGTTCGAGCTATGTCTCTGGCGCACTGTCGGCTCTTCTGTTTGGTATAAACAAAGATCAAGACGGCGAGCGCTTTAATTCCAATCATTACTTTTCAATGACGGAGAAGGTGGCCGTAGCGAGTTATGTCGTTGCGAGTGTTTCGGTTGGTTTTTTAAGTCAGTGGTTTGGACGTGGTTCGTTTCTGATAGCCGGATCCTTCTATCTCTTGGCCGCGGCATTCGTCGCATTTTTTATGAGTGAACTTCCTCCCGAGAGAGAGTTTCATTCGACAAGAAAAGAATTCGTTTCGCGAATCGATGAAGGATTCGCTGCCATTCGATCATCTATTCACCTTAAAGCTCTGCTTCCGATCCGCGTACTACATCAGGTGGAAACAATTCTTGGGGTTTTGTGGCTGCCTTGGATACAGCAGCTCGGGGGCGGTGATGCAAGATGGTTTTCTGTGCTTGCGACAGGTTCCTATCTGCTGCGCTATGCTGTGAATCACTACTTCTCTGGGAAGTCTCGACCTGAATCTTATATGCCCAGAATTGGCTATGCGCTGGCCTGTATGGCGCTGGGATCTTTGATTTGCGTATTCGCCGAGAATGTTTGGCTTGCGCTCTTCGGTGTCTGGACGATGGCTGGGGCGCGTGGCGCCTTCTTGCCAGCCGTGCAAGCGATCCAGCACGAAGAGTTTCCGGAGCGTGTGCGGACGACCGGCTTGTCTGTGATGAACTTCTCCACCGAAGCGATTTTCGCGCTCAGCTACTTTGTTTCGGCGGCCGTCGTTGACGCATTGAGTATCAAATTCGCTTGGGGAATTTCCGCAGTATGCTTTGCAGCTTCGGCCTTGATCGCCGCTCTAGGAGCGAAGTTCAGGAATCAAGCTGACTAGTCTTCGATCCCCGATATCCTGCCTCGTTTGCGACCTTAAACCGCTGCCTGCATCAGTCTAAATCAGGCACTATTTTTTATTAGTCCGTTTGGGGTCGGCGCGCCGCATGGCTCTTGGTCTAGTTTCTCGACTTCAACACTTTAGCAACCAGCATCAACACTCATCAAATCGATAACAACTGGTAATAATGGCCAAGTTGAAAGGAACCATTATGACTGATGAGGTTCTCACGCTGGATGAACTCTCTGACTATTTGAAGTTGTCGAAATCGACGACCTACAAACTCGTTCAGGAGGGAGTTATCCCCGGTCAGAAGGTCGGGAAACATTGGCGCTTTTTGAAGTCAGTCGTTGATGAGTATCTGAAGGGTTCACTCAAGAAGGGCAAGGCTAGGTAAATGGAAAATCTCATTCCTCAAGTTGGCAGCCTTGTCGAAGTTCGCCAGCGCAGATATTTGGTTGAATCCGTACGTACGAGCGAGAAGTCAAAGCTTACCACTCTATCGCTGGCTTGCATTGATGACGACGATCAGGGGCGAAAACTCGAGGTCTATGGGGAAAAAGAACGAGACGGAAAAATACTCGAGGCCGACAATTGGCAGAAGATCGTCGAGAAGGGGTTCGATCCTCCTGAGAAATTCGCTGCCTACTTGAATACAATTCGCTGGAATTGCGTAACCGCGACAGATCCGAAGTTGTTTCAAGCTCCATTCAGAGCGGGCATTAAGATCGAGGCATATCAGCTGGAGCCGCTTCGCAGGGCTTTACAAATGCCTCGCGTGAATCTTTTCATCGCTGACGACGTCGGTCTCGGGAAGACGATTGAGGCCGGACTCATTGTTCGAGAGCTTCTGCTGCGAAGAAAAGCAAACTATGTGGTTGTAGCAGCTCCTCCATCGATGATCCCTCAGTGGAAGTCCGAACTCGACAATCGCTTCGGCCTTTCATTTCAAATCATCGACCGAGAATTTATAAGCGAGCTTCGCAAAGAGCGCGGTTATGCGATCAACCCGTGGTCAACAAACACTCGATTCTTGATTTCGCAAAAGCTATTGATCGACGAGAATTACATCGCTGGTCTGCGCGACTTCTTATCTCAAAATCGCATGGGTTCGCTTCTCATTTTGGATGAAGCCCATCATGCGGCTCCGTCGACAGGATCAAAGTACGCTGTAGACTCTCAACTAACGGCATCAGTTAGAGAACTAGCGTGGTTGTTTGAGCATCGCCTTTTTTTGTCGGCCACTCCTCACAATGGCCACAGCAACAGTTTCTCTGCGCTTCTTGAGGTTTTAGATCCGCAGCGATTTATGCGAGGTATTCCTGTCGATCCGAAGCTTCGCAAAGAAATAATGATTAGACGTCTTAAAGAGGACTTGCGAAGTCTAGTTGGTGGACTGCCCGAGCGAGAGGTCGTACAGGTCGACATCGATTGCGATGAACCAACCGAGATTCCTGAAATTAAATTGTTCGAGCTATTGAGCGGATACATCGAGCTACGCGAGCAGCGATTAAGTAAGGCATCGAAGGGATCTCAAAGAGCATCGAAGCTAGTGCTATCTAATCTTCAACAACGTCTTCTTTCGTCGGTCGAAGCTTTTTACCGAACACTTCGAGTTCATAAAAAGTCTGTCGAAAAGCTGCTTGAAGCAAAGACCGACGAGGTCGATGTGAAGCCGCAGATCAAGTTCGATTTGCTCGAAGGGTCGATAGGAGCGGACGACGATCGAGCTTCGCTTGATCCTGAAGTCAACGAGCAAGAGGTCGAAGCTCAGATGCGGAAAGCAACTGAAGCAAGTGCCGGACCACTCGAGGGAATGCAGGCGGAATTGAAACTGCTCAATGAAATGGAAGCGCTAGCAGGAAAGTCAAAGACTCAGCCAGATCAGAAAATTCAGAAGCTTGTCGATTGGATATCAAAAAATCAATGTGCTGCAATTGGTGATTCGAAAGTCAAAGACAAGAAGTGGACTGAAAAGCGTGTCATCATTTTTACGGAGTGGGAAGACTCGAAAAGATACGTTCGCGATCAGCTACTTTCGCTAATTGAAGGCACTGATCAGTGGGAAAAGCGGATTGAAGTTTACCACGGGTCTACTTCAGTTGAAAAACGCGAAGAAATAAAGAAGCGATTTAACACTGACCCAGCGGTCGAGCCATTGCGAATTCTGATCTGTACAGATGCTGCACGCGAGGGTCTGAATCTTCAGAAATACTGCTTCAACCTATTTCATTACGATGTTCCGTGGAACCCAAGTCGTATGGAGCAGAGAAATGGTCGAATTGACAGAAAGCTCCAAGAATCTGAGATCGTCTACTGTCACTACTTTTTCTATAGGCAGCGGCCAGAGGATCGCATTCTCAAGGTACTTATCGACAAGACCAATACTATTCGCAAACAACTTGGCAGTGTTGCTCAGGTCGTCGAAGAAAAATTAGCTGAAGATCTGAAGGGATCAGTTCTTAAGCGAAGTACTCTAGATGACCTTCGGCAGCGATATGAGGCTCTTCAGGTTGAAGAGGCTAAGTCGAAGGCATTTAAGGCAGAGTTTCTCGACGATGACGAGCGGCGTGAAGAGCTCATCAAAAGTATCTCGACCCTAAGAGCTCAATTACAGGAATCATCAGGCTGGATCGGATTCTCGAAAGAGCAATTCAAGCAAGCTATAGAAGTGGGCCTTGGGGTTATCGGCGCTCCTGGTCTAGAGCCAAAGACACTAAAAGAATCTGAGGCCTTCGCGATCAATACGAATGAAGACAGTCTCACCAAGAAGACGAGCTGGCTTGATGCGATTGATCAGCTGAGAACTCCTATGACAAATGAGCGCTCTGTATCGGAATGGCGTCGAAGTTCTCCAATTCGTCCGATTGTTTTTGAAGATGTTGGGGCGATGGATGACTCCGTTGTCCATCTTCACCTAGAGCACAAGCTTGCGCAGCGACTGCTCGGAAGATTGCTAACACAAGGTTTTGCGTACGACGACCTATCTCGATCTTGCTTTGCTAGCTCAGATGGCAACGTGCCTAAAGTAATTTTGCTTGGTCGTGTTGCTCTTTATGGCGATCGAGCGATGCGGTTACATGAAGAAATCGTAGGCGTGTCTGCGGAATGGCTTGAGCCAGAAATCCGTAAGGGAAAAAAGTTAAAGCCTGAACCCGAAGCAGACTACGACCGATCTCGGGAAGCGCTATTTAAGGCAATTTCTAGAAAGAAGCATTCAGTACAAAAAAATATTCAAGCCAAACTACACAGCTCAATCATTCAGGACATTGACGACTTGAAAGCCACTCTCTTAAAGCGTGCTGAAAAAGCGATTGAAAAAGCCCAAGGCTTGCTTGAGAAGCGAGCGGTTGCCGAAGCTGATCAGATGAAGAAAATCATCGAGAATCAAATCAAGTCGGTCTCTAAATTCCAAGGAGGTTTGGAGAAGAAGGATCAGGCTCAGGCGCTTTTACCTGGCTTTGAGGAAATCGTCGAAAAAGCAGAGCGAGAGCAGTTCGAAGCCAATCGAAAATACTGGGTGAAGCGCCTAGAGGATCTTGCTCGTGAACTCGAGCAGGAACCACAAAAAGTGAAGCAGTCCTATCAAATTAAGGCATCGCGATTTGAGCCGGTTGGCATTGTCTACCTTTGGCCGGAGTCAAACTGATGAGTGAAGCGTACCTTCTCAATGAGCATCGAGAGTGGATTGGGCTATTGCAGCCAGTCGGACTTGTTGTTTCGCCAACTGCGCTTGCGCGCGCACAATTGCGATTGCAAAGGGACGTCTTTGAACTTCAGAACGAGTTGATGTCGATAACGGATGACGCAGGCTTATTGCCCATGCATCTGTTAAATCTCTTCATCCGCGTGCTTGGGTGGCGAAAGGATGATCTGTTCGCTGGCGATTCTATCAATGATCTCCATGTATATCTTCCTGAGCGAGAAACTCTTCTTAAGGCTGACTTTGCCGTAAAGAACGTCGATACGCAGAGTTTTGAAATTCTCATTAAAGATATTGGTCATAAAGCTTTCGATGAGGATGAGGTACCCGAAGGTCGCGGCTGGCAAGCGACTCCACACGCCAAGTTTGAGAGACATCTCAGAGAGAAGAATATCTCTATCGGGATTCTCGTCAGCCAAGCAGGGCTTCGGCTCTTGTATGCGCCAAAAGGCGAAACATCAGGCTATCTGACCTTCCCTTTTGCATACATGCGAGAGACTCAGGGGCGGCCGGTTCTTTCGGCGATGCATCTATTACTGTGCGAGGACCGACTATTCAAAGGTGATACATCACAGCGATTGCCAGCACTTTTAATAGAGAGCCGAAAATTTCAAAACGATGTCTCGACTCAGCTTTCAGAGCAAGTGCTTGCTGCACTTTACGAATTGTTGAGAGGCCTTCAAGAGGCAGATGAGTTTTCGAAGGGCCGGCTGCTTGAGGATGTCTTAGCTCGAGATAAGAATGAGGTCTATCACGGGCTACTCACAGTACTGCTGCGAGTCGTCTTTCTTCTTTATGCGGAAGATCGTGATCTATTATCGAACGATGCAGTTTTTTTAAACAACTATTCTGTTAACGGTTTGTTTGCACGCCTTCGCGAGGACTTCAGTAAGCATCATGATAGCATGAACTTCCGTTTTGGAGCGTGGGCGCATCTGCTTTCACTTTTTAGACTGATCTACGAAGGCGCTGAATTGGAGTTCGACAACATTCCGGGTCGAAAGGGTCATTTGTTTGACCCGGAAAGGTTCCCGTTCTTAGAAGGGCGAGAATCTAAATTAGAATTCCGTCCGCCTAACATTTCCGACGGCGTAATTTGGCGCGTGCTCTCGAATCTGATGACCTTGGATGGGGACCGAATCTCCTATAGGGCGTTGGATGTGGAGCAAATTGGTTCAGTCTATGAAGCGGTGATGGGATTCGAATTGATAATAGCTGACGGGCCTAGTGTCGCTGTCAGGTCTTCAAAGCCGCATGGCGCGCCAGTGTTGATCAACCTTCAAGAAGTCCTTGATAGTACCGACAGGGATAAGTTGATCTCTGAACTTGCTGATTTGAAAATCGATAAGAAAACTTCGGAGTTGGTAAAGAAAGCTACTTCTGTCGATGAGCTTGCACGTGCGATAAGTAAGTATGTTGCAGATTGGGCGACACCTTCTATCTTGGATCCCGGTTCGATTATGCTCCAGCCTGGCGATGAAAGGCGAAGGTCTGGATCGCACTATACACCAAGGTCACTAACTGCTCCGACTGTATCGAAAGCTCTGGAGCCGATCATATCGAGTTTTGGTCCCAGCCCTACGCCGGAGCAAATTTTAGGTCTGCGAATCTGCGATCCTGCGATGGGATCCGGTGCGTTTCTTGTTGAAGCTTGCCGACAGCTAAGTGAGTTATTAGTTATTTCTTGGGCGTTCCATCAGGTTGATGTTCACAGCGAATTGCCGCCAGATGAGGATGAACTTCTCTATGCTAGGCGCTTGATTGCTCGTCGATGCATATATGGTGTCGACAAGAATCCTATGGCCGTCAACTTGGCTAAACTTTCTTTGTGGTTGGTTACCTTTGCGAGAGATCATGATTTTACGTTTTTAGATCATGCGTTGAAGGTAGGCGATTCGTTGGTCAGCCTAAGCCTTGCGCAGATTCGTGGAGCTTCCTGGAGTGATGAGCAAACACTGCCGCTTCAGATCCAATCGGTTGTTGAGCGGGTTAGCAAGGTCATGGAAGTTCGCCGCTCAATTAGCAATGCGGATGATACTGCTAGTACCGTAGTTTTGGAAGCTCTGAAGGCAGAAGAGGACGAGCTTTTAAACGATTTGAGGTCAATCCAGTCAGTTGTACTTTACTCCTATTTCTTCCAATCAACCGACAAACTGCGGAAACAAGAGCTGGGCCGAATCTCACTTTTACTAGAACAGTTCTACGCAAGTGGACTGGCATTCAAGGATTTTAGGGGCCTTGATAGAGAGCTGCATTTGTCCAATTCAAGCATTCGTTCCTTTTCCTGGGAAATTGAGTTTCCTGAAATCTTTGGTCGACAAGACTCAGGATTCGATTGCTTTGTGGGAAACCCACCTTTCCTGGGTGGGCGTAGAATATCTTATCGTCTTTCCGACAGCTACTTGGAGTTTCTGAAGAGAACACTTGATGGCTCAGCTGGGACGACCGACCTATGCGTTTATTTTATGCGTAGGTTGTGGGCGCTCCTTAAGCATCGCGGAACGTTTGGCCTTATTTTGAGTGATATCGTTTCTCAGGGGGAGTCGCGAATAAACGGGCTCGAGTTTCTTATCAGTCAAGGCGCCACAATTTATTCTTGTGTTCCGTCAATGCCCTGGCCGGGGACTGCGGGCGTCAGGGTAGCTCAAGTTCATGCCACAAAGGGTGACTACCAGAAAGAGAAATACATAGACGGCGTAGTGGCGCAACAAGGGATTGACTCTTTTCTTCAGGATTCCACTGGCGCGCGTACACCGCATCAGCTGTTGGAGAACGATGGAATATGCTATTCGGGCCATTATCTGATGGGCCAGGGTTTCGTAGTTTCTGTCGAAACGGCTAGCGAACTGAAAAGCGCGCGCGAATGCAATCGAGAGGTCATCTTTGAATATATTCGGGGAGACGATATTAACAATGAGCCTACTCAGCGATCTGGACAGTTCGCGATCAACTTTGGAATGCGCGAATTGTCTGAATGTGAAGAGAGATATCCAGAATGCATTGAGCTTGTCAGGAGTTTAGTCAAGCCTGAGCGCGATCAGGTAAAACGCAAAGCAAACCGTGAGAGATGGTGGCGCTATGCTGAAGCCCGCCCAGGACTTGAAGCTGCAATTTCTGAACTTCAAAGAGTAATAGTTCAGCCATTTACCGCAAAGTATCTATTTCCTACGTTTGTTCCGGCCAGGTCGGTTTTTGCACATCCCATGGTTGTAGTCCCAGATCAGAGATTCGGTGTTTACGCGATTTTGCAGTCAAGGATCCACGAGCTCTGGGTTTGGCAACACTGCTCAACTTCTCTCGAGCTGCTTAGATACACAGCGAGCAGTGTTCTAAATACGTTTCCGTTTCCAAGAAGCATCGTCTCCTTAGATGGAATTGGCGAAACCTATTATGGGGCTCGTCAATCACTTCTAGCGAGTCATCGAGGTGGACTAACGGAGATATACAATAGATTCCATGACCCATCTGTGACTGACGCTGGCATTGTTGAGCTTAGGTCACTTCATTTGCAGCTAGATCAATCTGTTGTGGCTGCTTATGGTTGGCATGATCTTCAGCTAAGCCATGAATTCACGACGAGGTTGGGCACAAACGGTACACGGCTAGAGATTCTGGAACATCAACAAAAATCGATACTCGAACGATTGCTCCAGCTCAATTTGACGATGCCTTCGGTGACAGGTGATCCGAACAGTGAGGAAATCTGATGAAATCCGCAGAACTAAGAGAAGATATTATTGAGGCCCTCTTGCTCGACTTGGTGGGGCCAAGTTCATCTTTTGGAACAAGTGATGAGACTCTAAATCTGGCTCCATCCAAAATGTACCTCTGCGGATTTCTGGCTCCAAAGGGCGCACCTGTTGAGGACCGATCGGACGACGACGGCGCGGGTGAGTTGGAGCAGCTAGACGATCAGATCCGCAATGAAGGTGACGACAAAGCTCCCGATAAGCCTGCTAAGAAGAAAAATTTTTTCCCATCCTCTGTCGGCATTAGTTGCATCGTTTCTGAAAAGACGAAGTCATTGTCCATAAAGATTGATTGGGGCGAATACCATTCTTTGTCGGCTGAAGAAGCAGAGAAGATAGACCCAGAGTTTGATGCGGGAAGAGTGTGTTGGCAAAGAACACCTCGAAATGAAAATGTCGTAATTGATCTTTCGAAACCTATACCCGAGCGAATACCAGTTCCGAATGCTCTAGGTCTAAATCTAGTTGTCGCCTCCCAAGCTATTCCATCGGACTGGGCGACCTTGGGTGAGATTCCGAAAGGCGCAAAGTCGCTTTCAATTTTTTTGGTTAATGAGAAAGAGATCCCGAGCGATGAATACTTCAGAGACTTAGGATTTATTTTTCAAGTAGAGCTTTCGATTTCCTCTGATCAGCCGTTTCTGCCTAGGCCAAACTTGAAGGGATTAATCTTAGATGATTCGGACGAGCGAATAGCTGACGTACAGTACCGCGATACTTACGAGTTCTCAGTCGGGCACGGAGTTGCGACGAAGAACGAATTTAACGCCAACAACGATTGCGTCGGAATTTGTACGTCGTGGTTGCCCGAGGCAGTAGTCGAAAAAGTTGTACCTTCTGAGGATATTAAAAGCATTCCTCTAGAGATGGAAAAGCTAGCGGGATATTCGAACCCTGCCGAACTTATCCGAGACCTTAGCCAATTAGTCGAGCAGTACGCGGATTGGATTCGCACTCAAGAGTCTATCGTCGGCAAGTTCAAATCAAAACGTGCCGAAGCCGGTAGATCCTTGGTCGATAATCAAAAGAGGGCTTCAAGTCGTCTAAAAGAAGGAATTGAACTTCTTGGACGCAAAGAGGTTCTCGAAGCCTTTTGCCTGTCGAATAAGGTGATGGCAGCGGCGGCAAAACAGAGAAATTGGTTTACGAATAAGTCTAAGTTCACATCGCCAGATGACCCGTCAAATAAGCCAACGTGGAGACCATTTCAGTTGGCATTTATCCTCTTGAATTTGAAAGGGGTTGTTGAGCCCTCGTCGAAAGATCGAGATGCGGTTGATCTATTGTTCTTCCCAACAGGTGGCGGAAAAACGGAAGCCTACTTGGGCCTATCTGCGTTTACGATGATATTCCGACGACTGACGAATCAAGGGAATCTGTCTTCGGGCATTAGCGTTCTCATGCGATATACGCTTAGACTGCTTACGTTAGACCAACTTGGTCGCGCAGCAGGGTTGATTTGTGCATTAGAGATCGAAAGAAAGAAAGATGAGGCCAAGCTCGGGAAGTGGCCATTCGAGATCGGCCTCTGGGTTGGAAGAGCGGCAACTCCCAATCGCCTTGGCGAAAAAGGCGATAAGCAACGTGAGACAGCGAAGTCACGCGTTGCCGCTTTCAAAAGAGAGTTTCCACACAAGCCGTCGCCGATCCCACTTGAGGCCTGCCCTTGGTGCGGGACTAAGCTAGGCAAGGAATCGTTCAATCTCTACCCAAATGCAGAAAAGCCGACACGTTTGCTTGTACGCTGCGATTCCAGACCCAATGAGTGTGCGTTCGCAGGGTCGAACTATCTCCCGATTCTCGGGGTTGATGAAGAGATCTATCAGCGGCTTCCGGCATTCTTAATTGCGACGGTTGATAAGTTTGCGAGTCTTCCGTGGCTTTCTGAAGCGGGACAACTTTTTGGAAATGTAAACCGTAGCAATACAGAAGGATTTTACGGAGAGGCATTTCCAGGTGTGGGAACTCCGCTCCAAGCCAATCAACGATTGCTGCCTCCTGATTTAATTATTCAAGACGAGCTCCATCTAATTTCAGGACCGATGGGAACGATGGTCGGCCTTTACGAGGGTGCGCTCTACAAACTGAGCCAAAGAAAAATTGGTGAGAAGTTTGTTGGACCGAAAATCATTGCTTCAACAGCAACTGTTCGCCGGGCGCACAGGCAGATTCAGGCGTTGTTCGGTAAGAACGACGTAGAGATCTTTCCGCCTCCTGGCGTGAATCTCGACGATTCGTTTTTCGCGAAGACAAAAAAAGAGCGAGAACTTGGCCGTCTATACGTCGGAGTAGCAGCGCAAGGGCGAAGCACAAAAGTAATATTGCTTCGAGTTTTCGCTGCACTATTGGGCGCGGCAAAGAAGATTCACGCCGAGCATACTGGTTCAGGATTTAACCCGGCTGATCCATATATGACGTTGCTTTCGTACTTTAACAGCTTGCGAGAGCTGGGTGGCGCGAGACGAATTATCGAAGACGAAGTTACGAGTTGGCTTCAGCGGATTGAATCGCGAAAGAGAGTTGGCGAGAAAGATGGTCTATTCAAAAATCGGGAAATCGACCGAAATCTTGTTGAGCTAACTTCTCGGGTGAGCACATCCGATGTGTCGGAAGCCAAAAGAAAACTCGGCCTAAATTACGGCACCGAGGGTTCAGTGGACGTAGCGCTTGCGACGAATATGATTTCAGTCGGACTGGATATCACCCGACTTGGCTTGATGGCAGTATTTGGTCAGCCAAAGACAACTTCTGAATACATTCAGTCGACGTCGCGAGTGGGGCGCGATGAGAAGCGTCCTGGTCTGGTGGTGACCCTCTATAACATTCATCGACATCGAGATAGATCGTTCTACGAACGCTTTGAGTACTCGCATAAAACGTTTTATCGAAACGTTGAGGCGACAAGCGTAACGCCATTTTCACCTCGCGCCTTAGATAAAGGGTTTGCAGGTGCAGCGATGTCGCTGGCTCGTCACGGCGTACAAGGGATGACACCGCCACGATCTCCAGAGCAGATCCAAAGAAAACGTCACGAGATCGAAGCTCTACTAATAGAAACGTTCATCGCTCGCGTCAGTGGCATTCGAACTCGTCCGGAATCGGAAGTCGAGATCATGAAGAAGGATCTTCGCGACCGGATCTCGGACATTTTGGACTCGTGGGAACGTATTTGGTCCTACTACGACGAAGAAGGAACTGGTCTTCAGTTTGCTAACGAAGTCGAAAGTACGCCTTCTTTAATTTACGACTATCTTGATCCCGATCTGGATAAGTCACCAATGAAGGATCAACTTTGGAAGTTTCGAACGGGACGTTCCATGAGGGATGTCGAAGCGGCGGTCGATATCTTCGTATCAAATCGCGGCGAAGAGGCGCAGGAGGACGAGCATGAGTAAGGGACAGATTCGCAAAAGTCAGGTGATCACTACCTTTGGACCTGGCGCGCTCGTCGATTTGCCTGAACATTCCGTAATTATTGGTGGACTGAATTATTGGCGTTACGGCGAGGTGCCGCCCAAGAAAATCGAAGAGGATCGACTTGCCGGCCTTATCAGAAATTGGTTCAAGCTCCCACACGTAGAATTCTGGGAACCGCCGATTCACACCGATGATTTTACGATTCAAAAGAAGGGGAGTATTTACGCTAACAAGTTTCCTACCTATTTCGTAACTCAGCAGAGCTACGAGCTGGTAAAAGGATTCAAATCTAGATACCTCGTTCACATTGATCGACTCGATAGCGGAAAGTTCTTTAATCCTGAAATTCGCAAGAAAGTTGAAGTCGTACCTGTCCGTTTTGTCCGGGCCTGTGCGCACGGACATATTGGCGATATTAACTGGCGTCGTTTTGTCCATGGCGATACAAAGTGCACTTCTCAAACTCTCTTCTTTGACGAGAAAGGAGCTTCGGGAGACCTCGCGGATGTTCGAGTGCGATGTGAATGTGGCGCGCAAAAGCGTTTGATCGAAGCGACTGGATTCGCTGGCGACAATCCACCACTTGATTGGTGCGATGCTCGTCGCCCTTGGATTGGGCCGAACGAACAAGATCCGGACGGATGCAATCAACCTAATCGATTGCTTGTGAGAAGTGCGAGCAATGCGTACTTCCCGCAAGTCGTGAGTGTAATCTCAATTCCTGAGGCTAAAAAAACAGTTGAGAACGCAGTAGAAAGAGTCTGGACTCTGGTATCGAATCTGGCGACTCCAGAGGAACTCACTTTTCTAAAGCGAATTCAGCCCAACGTCGATTCGGCACTTAAGGATTTCTCAAGCGATGACGTGATGCGAGAGATCTTCAATCGCAAAAATGGAATATCGACTTCGAGAAAGCCGCCAAAGCACGCAGAAATTGAACGATTCATGTCCGAAACGGATGATGTCGGAACAGGAATTTTAGATCAGTCGTTCTGGGCCAAGTCATTGCCAAGATCAGAGTGGGATGCACAGTGGACGAAGGCGATGGAGAAAGTTGTCCTAGTTCATCGGCTCAAAGAAGTCGCAACGCAAGTTGGGTTCACTCGCTTTGAAGCTGCTACGCCCGACATTTCGGGAGATCTCGATCTGCAAGTGAAACGCGCAAGTCTCACGGGCGATGAACAGCACTGGTTTCCAGCGTATGAAAATCGTGGCGAGGGATTTTTTATTGGCTTCAAAAAGGACGTCATAAAATCCTGGGCAAATCGCCCAGAGGTAAAGGCCAGAGAGAAGGTCTTGCGCGATGGATTCGATGTTTGGTGTAGGCAGCACAATAATTCGCACCGGACTTTTGCAGGTATGCCGTACATCATGCTTCACTCGCTTTCCCATTTGCTGATCACTTCGGTTTCTCTCGAATGTGGTTACCCAGCGAGCTCCCTTAAAGAGAGAATCTATGCCGACGAAACCTATGGATACGGCATCCTCATTTATACGGGAACATCTGACGCTGAAGGCACGATGGGCGGCCTAGTTGAGGTGGGTCGTTCAATTAAGGAGCATTTGCGAATTGCACTCGAGAGCGGGAAATTGTGTTCAAACGATCCGGTTTGTGTGCAGCACCGACCGGATATGGATTTCGATCACTCGAATCTTTTGGGAGCAGCTTGCCACGGGTGCCTGTTAATTTCCGAAACGTCATGTGAGATGGGCAATGAGTTCTTGGATAGAACTGTTGTTGTGCCAACACTCAGCCAATCTGGCGTCTGCTTTTTTGGAGAAATTTGATGAGCAATTTCTCGCAAGTCACAGAGCAATCGATTGAAGCTTTGATCAGCGCTGTATCGTCGGGTCGGGTGGCATTGCCCCTTAATAAAATCCAACTCAATAATTTGCTCGGCAATCATGCGGCCGGGGCGGTTGCAGCCGAGCTGGAGCGGTTGCTATCTAAGGCTGGACCAGAGGGAACTGCGGCAGCATTGGAGCTGCTTCTTGCAGACCGAAAAAATCGCAGAGTTGATATGCAGCAGCTTTTGAGTCTTGTTTGGACTGGTCCTGAGATTCCAGGTATCCGCAATCGAGACACGAAAGTAGTAGTTGCAGATCTTTTTCGACGAGCTAAAAAGTCCGTAATCATATCGGGATATTCATTCTATAAAGGGAATGAGATCTTCGAAAGCCTCGCTGAGAAATTAGCTGCCGACCCCTCATTCTCAGTTCGTATTTTCATGAACCTTTCGCAAGACCATACTGTCATCGGATCAGAAGTCGAGCTTGTTAATCGGCGACGAGACGAGTTCTTTCGCTATAACTGGCCTTGGCAAAAGAAGCCTGAAATCTTCTACGATCCGCGTGCGGTCAACGCAGACAACTCTGAGAAAGCAGTACTCCACGCAAAGTGCATCGTCCGCGATTGCGAGGACCTGTACATTGGCTCCGCTAACTTTTCGGAAGCGGCTCATACTCGAAATATCGAGGCAGGAGTCTTGATCAATTCGGTCGAGTTGGCAAAGAAGCTTGAGCGGCACTTTCTAGGATTGATTGAAGCAGGTTTGGTGAATGAACTCCGATAGAGAAATGTTTGTAAGCTTAATAGGGCGAGCAATCCTGTGAATACAGAAGCCAATCGAATTAGAGTTGGGCATGTCTTAGAAGCAGTCGCGGAACAAACCAGAAGCAGGCGAGCAATCGTGCTTACGGAAAGTGATTTGAAGTGCCAAGTATATTCGAACCTAATTGCAGTGCCAGAGTTTGGCAGATTTCAAGACACTTTTGATCCCGAAGTGAGCGGCATCTCAGTTCATACAGAAACGAAGTTTTTTGATAGCCGAGGGCTGCTTCGGCAAGCTCCGGATTTAGTGATAACTAGTCCGTCACGTTTGAGTATAAAGACGCGCATCGATGGCGAAGCATTGCCTTCCAAGGGGTTTCATTTTGATGGTTCAGCAATTCTTATTGAGCTCAAGTTTCTCAAAAAAGATGGGCGGCTCGCAGCGACAGATTTGGGGAAGATCGAGCAAGATATTTTAAAGGGTGAAACCCTGAATCGTCGTGGTGATCTAGATTTTCACCTATTTGTTGCTGTATTTGATCGATTTGTTCACGGACAAGAACCTGTTAACGACTTATTCCTACACCACAGGAACCAAGAAAATCTGACGTGCAGGTACTTTCCAGGTGGTCCATCGTTTCGCGCCTAAAGCAAATCTCGCCGGCACTTAGTCTGGGTCGCGACAGTCCTAGGTCAGGCCAGAAATGGAGTTGGAGCTGACAATCTGAGATTGGCTCAAGATCGTCCTAGAGAAAATCCAGTTTAGTTCCGATCTGTGTTTGTGGCGAATCAATTGAAAGATAAGCAGCTTAAGTTCTTATTTAGATCATACACGCCGCAGGTTAGGGCGGGATCTAGGTCAAATAACAGGTTTTCATTTCAAGAAGCTTGGAGTTTAGATCGCCTGCTTGATCAACACGGCAGTATGCAAGATTACCTGGCTGTCTTTGATTTTCATGAGGACTTCGTAATTTTTGAAGATACGGTTGCCTTCAAGGCAGCTAGTTTCTTTCAGATCAAGACGAAAGATTCAGGTCAGTGGAGAATTTCAGATCTGACAAATAAGGGAAGGTCAAAGAAGTGCTTTCTCGACAAGTTGGCAGAGACCCGACACGCATTTCGTAAAATGCAGATGAGACTTTTTCTTGTTATAAATGGAACTGCTGAAATTGCTGTCAAGCCCGGTGCAAATTCATTTGAGTTTGGACTCCATCAGATAGAGTCCGCTGACCAAAAGAAAATAAGAGCTAAGATCGCAATCGGTAAAACGCCCGATAAGTGTTCTAAATTCTTTCAACAGACCTCGATTGTCTTGTCGACCCTTCCTCTTGATGAAAGCCAGCGTGAGACACAGCTAAAGGGTAAGTTAACAAATCTCATCACAAAGCTGTTCCCCCAGCGGCCGTATCAAATTATTCCCATTTATGAATGCCTAAAGGTCGAAATTTCAAGGCGAAGTAAGTTCGAACTTGAGGTTAAAGACATTGCGGCCTTAAGGGACAAGAAGGGAATATCAAAAGACCAATTCGCTCAATTCCTTTCTGTTGGTGTTGAGCGAACCGAGCAGTCTGACTGGGTAAATATTCAGCAAAGACTTACGGCTGAGGGCGTTTCGTTGAAAACGGTTAAAGAATTGAGAGATGGATACAATGAGCTTCTAGTATTACGGACTAGCGGAAGTCCTGCACTTGAGAAAATTGCTTGCGATATCAACGAGCAAATTGCAATCGAGGAAGTGCGTCAAAGCAAACTGATAGACTTAATCGAGACCGTTCACAATAATATTAAATCGAACGATTTTTTAGATGGTTACAAAGAAACTGTAATCAGGGCTTTGGTGGCACATGAATATCAGAAAAAAGGGTAACTATAAATTTCTGGTTAGGAACCTGAGAGAGAATCGGCATGAAGAAGCTCATAATAAAAGAATTGCAACTTTGTTCTCTGAAGGAGAAGAAGGCAAAGTGTCTCCCTCTAGATCCAAAAAAAAATCTGATAATCGGAGGAAATGATACGGGCAAATCTTGCCTGATGAAGAGCATCTATCATGCATTTGGAGCTGATGTTAAATTCGAACCAGCATGGGAATCCGCAGATGTTAAATCACTCGTGACGTTCACGGTTGATAATGGACAAACCTACTCGATTCTTAGAGACCAACGAACATTCAGCGTCTTCGATTCTAATATGAACCACCTGAAGACGTTTACGTCCGTGACCAAGGGTCTCGGCCCATACCTAGCGGACATGTTCGATTTCAAATTGCGATTACCAACTAAAGGTAACTCTCAAGATGCTATGCCGACCCCTGCATTCATGTTTCTGCCGTTCTATATAGATCAAGATAAAGGTTGGAACCGAAGTTTTGATTCCTTCGAAAGGCTCCAGCAGTTCAGCGATTGGCGTACTCCTACAATTGAGTTTCACACAGGCATTAGGCCAAACGAGTATTACGCTACCAAGATTGAGATTAAAAGCAAGATCATCAAAAGAGATGAGATACAGAGCGAGGTGAATGCAACGGATGCGATACTATTTAAGCATAGGGAGCGCTACAAAGATCTTCCGTTTGACATTGATTTTGATGCATTTAGAAAGGAAGTCGACGAGCTTCTCGTTCGAGCTGAGATTGTTAAGTCAGAAGAGGAGAAGTTTAGGTCAGATTTGCGCGAGCTTTATGATGAGAAACATGTTGTTAGCCATCAGTTAAGTTCCGTATCAAAAGCTCTTCAGGTGGCCGAGAAAGATTTTAAGTTTACGGTCGAAAATCCTGACGAAGAAATTGAATGCCCAATCTGTCATACGACGTTTGATAACCGTTTTGCCGATAGGATCGAAATTGCAAAAGACGTGAACGAATTTGATCAGCTATTGAATGAACTTCAGCAAAGAGCTCTTCAAATTGAAGCGTCGATAAAAGATCTAAAAATCAAGACAGAGCCTTTGAAAAGTGAGTTGTTCCGCATAAACGCGATTCTCTCGGAGAAGAGAAAGACCATTGAGCTGCGCGATTTGATCAAAGCCGAGGGCCGACGAGAATTGATTGATGATCTAAAGGGCCAACGTGATCTGCTGCTTGGGAAGCTGAGAGATCTGCAGGCTGAAATAGATGCTTTGAGCGAGAAGCTTAAGTCGTATGAGAATAAGGATCAGAGGAATAGAGTTGTAAGCAGTTACTTTCTTGCGACTAAGAGATATTTAAACGACCTGGATGTTCATAATATTGCCGAAGAAAAGTTCAAAAAGGTCTCGAGCGTAATCGAGAAATCCGGGAGCGACAAGCCGAGGGCACTGCTTGCGTATTTCTTCGGAATTCTTGAGGCAATTAAGCAGCACTCCACGTTCATGCTTTGCCCGATAGTTGTTGATTCCCCTAACCAGCAGGCTCAAGACAAAACAAATATCAAAAACATCCTCGAAGTTATTCGAGATAAAGCCCCATCTGACTGTCAGGTAATTTTAGCTGTCGAGGGCTTGCACGGTGTAAAATTCAATTGGAATACGATTGAGCTAAAGACTAAATTGTACTTAGGCAGTAATTCTCGTACACGCGGGGCGTAAAAGTGCACTTGCGCCCTCCTCGATGGAGCTGGAGAATTTCCAGCAGCATTAACCCAAAGGGGAGGGAACACAAATGCAAGACGAGCTAA